>JAFLEB010000033.1 GCA_017302075.1 Lysobacterales bacterium | reverse complement strand
GGCCGAAAGCGGACGCTCAAGGCCCAAGCTGGAGGCGTACAGTGTAGTGGGGACGGGTGCGCGCTAGCGTAGCGAGGCCGTACATGAGCGGCGATCAAGCGGGCCTAGCCTGAACGAATTGCTGTGCGGCAGTGCGTCTGCACTCATGGCATTGGCTCTACGCGTTTTGCCTCGGCGGCGCCACGACCGCCGATCCGGGAATAGGTGATGATCTCAGCCGGGCCATTTGCCGGTGAAACGACTTTGATGATGATGCCGCTATCGGGACCCACCAGCCCTTCCTTTGACGCATACAAGGGTTCGCTGTGTCCATCGCCGCGATCGAAGGTGAAACTGCCGTTCCCGGCTGGGATGATCTTGAATGGCGCAACACCGGCGATGTCAGTAAAGCCGTAAGTCCCTTGGAATCTGGCGACTGCAATCGAGCTTTGCGGATTGAGCTTCATCACAGTTGAGGACATGGCGTCAGGCCAGTGATAGGTATCGGCGATGCTTCGTAGAAGCTCGGCGATGAGCGGCTTGGCGTTGTCGGAGTTGGCCATGATCGCCGCGCCTTGACACGTTTCCGGATAGAGGATGAGTGACGAGTTGTAGCCTTCGTTGGCGCCATCGTGTCCAAAGTGGCGGGCTTTGCCTTCCCCACCAACTACAAAACCAAGGCTGCGTGGTCCCGCTTGCGCAGTCGCCATCTGGTTGGCGAGTGCTGGGCTGAGCGCGGCGTCAGGCTCTTCGCGGACGGTCTTCATCACCGCCAAGCCAAAACTAGCCAGATCGGGTGCCGTGCTCCACAAACTAGCCGCAGCCAGCTCCGGATAGACGTGCCAGCCCCCCGGAACCATCGTGCCATCCGCAACGTGGCCTGCGGCGACGCCGGCCCTCGCGCTCGTGGAGGGTTCCGCAAAGCCACTTTCGATCATTCCGGCCGGCACCAAGACTTGGTCATGCACGATCTTGTCGAAGCTCTGGCCGGCTTTTTCGGTCATCAGCAATTGCGCAACGAGATAACCACCCCCGGAGTAGCGCCAGTCCGAACCTGGCACGTAAGCGACTTGCACGGGCTTGGGCCGGGCTGGCTCCACACCGTTGAGGGTTTGGAGCAGCGTTGGCAGCAGCTCGCCGTGGGAATACCCGCCATATCCGCCTGGGACCAGGCCGGCGCTGTGGCTGAGGATGCCTCGCAGCGTAATTGGGTGACCCTCAAGGAATGGACTCGCAGGCACCTTCCAACCCTTCAACTCGACGTTCACATCACTGTCGAGCGATAGCAAGCCCTGATCGACGAGCCGGAGGGCGGCAAACGCAGCCACCGGCTTTGTCACCGACGCGGCCTGAAACAGTGTGTCGCTCTGGACCTTGGCGCCATCCTTCCGGGTGATGCCGAAGCCATGTCTATCGACAATCTTGCAACCATCGATGATGGCGACGCTTACGCCCGGGACTTTCCATCGCTCCATGCGATCGGCAAGGTGCAGCTTGCTGCCAGGCTCGTTCTCGAAGACGACCGCTCGGCGCAGTGAGTCAGCGTAGGCCGGGATGCTTTGTCCTGCCTCTGCTGTTTGAACAATCGCGCCACACAATGCCGTCATCATCGAAACGACAAGGGCTTTCGCCGCAACCCGCTTGTGCGTCACTTTATTAGGATGGCTCACGAAGTCTCCTTGTCGTATGACGCCGGAATTAAGCAGGGCTGCGCAGCGACCACAGCGACGGTTCGATCTTGAGCGCCAGCACCGAGGTGGATAAGCGGTCCAGGCCTGGACGAATTGCTGGACCGCAACAGCGTCATCGCCGCCAGGAATCTGTGTGTACCGTACAAACGGGAAATGCACCGTAGGCCGAAAGCCGTGTTGACGCTGTCATGCAGGCTGGCGCCGATGCGTTGATGTGAATAAATGAAAAGGCTGTCCCGGGCGCTTGCGAAAAATGCGAGGAATGGGCCAGGTTCACCTCAATCGGCGCGCCTTCAGTCTTCGGCGTCGTCGTCTTCGGACGCGGGCGTCCGCCACCACACGTTGCCGTCGACGCGCTCGGGAATGTCGTGTTCCGGCACTTCGAAGCCATCGACGCGGCGACCGCGCCCTCCCTTCGCCCACTCAGACAGCACCTTCTCGGCCGACTTGCGGCTTTGCGCCGCGATGCCGAGGTTGCGGTCCGGCATCCACGCATCCTCACTGGGGGCGTCGTGTCGATGCGGCGTGCCGTAGCTGCAGCGCATGCAGTAGTTGCGGATGCTGTGGGTCCAGACCTCGATGTAGCCGAGGCCCGGGGCCGACGCGTCGAGCAGGGCCCTCAAGTCTTCGGCGCTTTCGCAAGACACGAACGCGACATGCGTCGCGAAGTCGGAGGCTTCCAGGCGTTGCAGCGCGTTGAAGACAGGGACCTTCCGCTCGCCATCCCAGCGATGACCGGTCGAGGCACCATCGTGCAGGACGATATCGTTGAAGCGGTGGCCGCTCTCGGGAAGCGGGACGTTCAGCAGGCGCGCGCGGACGGGATCGATGCGACGCATCCACACGGTCTCGCCGTCGTGCCAGGGATTGAGCCTGACGACTGCCACGCCATAGTCCGACACGATGGGCCCTTCGCCGTCGGGAACACTGATGCCGCAGGCGCGCCAAAGGGCACGCGCGCGCGCCCAATCGCCAAGCCCGGTGGCCGCGATGGCGGCGTTCCAGTGCTCGGCCTCGCCCATCTCGTCCATCAGCTCGATCGCGCGCAGGTTGTGCTGCAGCGAGGTTGGCCAGTCGAGCATGTACTTGTGCGCAAGCCCGCGCATGTAGTGGTAGGCCTTGTCGCCAGGCTCGCGTGCAAGCAGCGCGGCGAAGAGGCCTGATGCCTCCGCCAGCGCGCCGCGCGCCATCGCCGCATACGCGCGCTCGTGCAGGCTGGTGTCTTTCTGGTGGTCTTGGGGCACGCGTGGCATCCGGCGAGTGCGAACGTCGAGTATCGACCGACAACGCGAATCGAAGGGCTTGGATTACAGAGTCACTCCGCGCGCGCGGCTGTGATTGCATCGCGTTGATCCGACCATCGCAGCACGGCATCGAGCGCCGGGCACAGCGCCTGGCCCCATGCTGTCAGCCGATAGTCGACCCTGGGCGGTACCTGCGGATGGACGGTGCGTTCGACCAGACCGTCGGATTCCAGCCGTCGGAGTTGCTGCGCGAGCATCTTCTGCGAGACATCGGGGATCAATCGCTCCAGGTCCGAGTAGCGCTGCACCTTGCCATCGAACAGTTGGAACAGGATCAGCAGCTTCCACCGACCTTCGAGCAATGCAAGAGTCGACGCCACGCCCGCAGCCGCGGAAGCGGGCGTGTGCGCGTGGCGGCTTTCGGCGGCATCGGGCACTTACTTTCCGGTGCGTTCTTGCGGGAGGGCAAGGCTATCCCCACGCTGGGGTGACCGCAATGCAACGAAGGACATGCCATGGGCCACATCGAACTTCCCGCGCCGGTGCAACGCTACCTGCATGCCGATGCGAGCGCGGATGACGAGCTACTCGTGCAGTGCTTCACGCCGGATGCCCGGGTACTGGACGAACACCGCACCATCCAGGGACCGGATGCGATCAAGGCGTGGAAGCAGGCCTCGCGGGAGAAGTACCGCTACACCGTGGAGCCGCTGGCATCATCGCTGGAGGGCGATACCGCACGGCTCACCGCGCGGGTGAGTGGCACGTTCCCCGGCAGCCCCGCGCAACTGCGCTATCGCTTCCTGCTGCGCGGCGAGCGCATCGCCGAACTCGAGATCGGCTGACGATGCGTATGGCGGGAAAAGCACCGGGGACGAGGTTGCCGCGGCGCATGTAGCGGAGCCGGGCGCGAAGCGACGCGCGAGTATTCCGGTTCAGCGATCGTCCTGCTGAACCCGTTCGCCCGCCTGCGTAACACTCACCCCGACCCCGCCAGGCCTTCCGCCAGCGCCTCGAACACGATGCGGATGCGCCGCGAGGTGCGCAGTTCGCGGTGGGTGACCAGCCAGATCGGGAAGCGCACCGGCGGCACGTCGTCGAGGACGCGGACGATGCCCGGGGTGTCGCGGGCGATCTCGTCGATCATCGCGCCGATGCCGAGGCCATGGCGCACCAGCGCCCAGTGGGCTTTCGACTGGTCCGCGTAGCAGCTGAAGTTCGCCTCCTCGATGGGCAGGCCGTGCTGCCGCAGGTAGGACAGGTACTGGCCGGAGCGATCGGAGCCGACGAAAGGCAGGTGGGCCGCGTCTTCGGCACGGCGCGGATGGCCGTGGACCTGTACCCAATCCTCGGAGGCGTAGAAGTTGGCCTCGGCCTCCCGCACCAGGCGCGCGATCAGCTCCGGCTGCTCGGGCTTGACGTGGCGGATGGCGATGTCGGCCTCGCGGCGCAGCAGGTCGCTGATCGCATCGGCGGCGATCACCGCGATGGCGATGCCCGGTTCCTCGTCGCGCAATCGACGCACCAACGGCGGCAGCAGGTGGGTCGCCATCACGTCGGTGGCCGAGATCGAGACCACGCCGGCAACGGCCTGCGATCGCCCGGTTGCGGTCATCGCCAGGGCCTCGGCGGCGGTGCCCATGGCGCGCGCGTGCTCCAGGAGGTCGAGGCCGGTGGGAGTGAGCGCCATCCGCTTGCCCACCCGCTCGAACAGGGTCACGCCCATGCGCTGCTCGATGGCGGCGACCTGGCGGCTCAGCGTGGGTTGGGTCAGGCCCAGCCGGCGTGCAGCCGCCGACAGCGAGCCTGTCTCGGCGGTCTCCAGGAACGCCTTCAGCTGGTTCCAGTCGAGGTTATCCATGCGCTAATGCATATGTTCGCTGCAATTTAGCGCAATTCCTATCGAAACTTCGCATGGATAGCATGCCTTCACTCGTCTGGTGAGCCCCGCCCGTGTCGATGCCGCCCCGCCCCGCCGCTGATTCCCCCGAGGCATCCGACCGCACCGGCACGGCTGCCGCGACTGCGCGCAAGGCCCGCTTCTGGGACCGCACCGCGGTCAAGTACGCGGCCACGCCCATCGCCGACCGGGTGGGCTACGAGACCACCCTGCAGCGCGTGCGCAGCCTGCTGTCCTTCGACCACGACGTGCTGGAGATCGGCTGCGGCACCGGGACCACCGCGTTCCGGCTGGCGCCCTACACCCGGCGCATGCTGGCGACCGATGTCTCGGCGGGGATGATCGCCATCGCCCGCGAGAAGCTGGCGGTCGATCCGCTGCCGCAGCTGCGCTTCGCGGTGGCCGATGCCGATCTGCCGATGGCCGGTGTCGGGGTGTACGACGCGGTGCTCGCCTTCAATGTCCTGCACCTGGTCGCCGACCTCGACCGCGCGCTGGAACTTGCGGTCCAGGCCTTGCGCCCCGGCGGGCTGCTGATCTCCAAGACGGCCTGCCTGCTGGAGATGAACCCGTTGATCCATCGCCTTGCCCTGCCGGTGATGCGCGCCATCGGCAAGGCGCCCGACGTGCTGTGCTTCGATGCCGCCACGCTGCAGGCGGCCATCGCCCGGCACGGCATGCACATCGTGTCGGTCGAGCGGCATGGAAGCCGCGGCAAGGACTTCCGCGTGTTCATCGTGGCCCGCAAACCGGCCTGAGGTTTCCGCTCCCGGCGCACCGCTCCAGGTGCCGGCGCTTGCCGGCGCGCGGCTTCGCCTGCGCCATCGGTCCCGCACTGCTGCTTGCCCGTCCCCTCCCGTCACCCACCCCACAGGGATCCCCCATGACGCATTCCCCGACCTTGCCTGGCCTGCGCCGATCGCCGTCGCTTGCCCCGATCCAGCATGCGGGATCGCCCGTCCATGCCGCGCGCACCGACCACGCGTCCGATCACCTTCGCGTAGGCCGCCGCGTGTCGCCGCGCACCCGCGCGCTGCTCGCGGCGACCTGCCTGGCGCTGTGCACCGGCGTGCACGCGCAGGCGGCGCCGCAATCGCCGCCCGAGGGGCTGAGCGGCCGCATCGGGATGCTCGTGTCGACCACCCCCACCTACGAAGGCAGTCCGGACGACCGCACCCTGGTGAGCCCGGACCTCACGCTCACCTACCGCAGCCGCGAGTGGGGTACGGTCCAGTTCGGGCAGCGCGGGCTGGCATGGAACGCCATCGAGACCGGCCGCTTCAGGCTCGCCCTGGTCGCGCAGTTCGACCTTGGCCGCAAGGACCGGGACACCTCGACCTGGAACCCGACCCCGGGCGACGACCGCCTGGCCGGCATGGGCAAGGTGCGGGCCAGCACCGAGGCCGGAGTCGCGATCGGCTACGGGCCGGTCACGCTGGCGGCGCGCCAGTCGCTCGGCCAGCGCGGCACCAAGGGCGCGCAGGTGGACATGACCATCGAGCACGCCTGGGCGGTGTCCGAACGGCTCCAGCTCCATCCCGCGCTCACCGCGACGTGGGCCGACCGCGACTACATGCAGGCCTACTTCGGGGTGACTGCGGCGCAGGCGCAGGCGACGTCGTTCGCCGCCTACAACCCGACGTCCGGCTGCCGCAAGGTCGAAGCGACGCTGGGCGCGGAGTACGCGCTTTCGCCGACGTGGACGTTGCAGGCCAGCCTCGGCGTCTCGCAGTTGGGCGACAAGGCGGCGGCGAGCCCGATCGTGGGCCGGCGCAATGGCACGCTGTTGGCGCTGGGGGTGGCGCGTGCGTTCTGAATGCGCTGCGCCCGCGTGGCACGTGGGCGAGGTCGGTCATGGCGGGCGCCAGCTGCTGGCCGTGATCGCCTCCGCCGCCGCGTTCGCGTTGCTCGTGACGGCATGGCGCGGCGGCGTGGATGCCCCCGCGCGGCCGCGCACCGCGCGGGTGACGATGCCGCTCAATCCGCTGGCATGGCCTGCCTGTCCCGAGGTCGTGCGCTCCGTCCGGGGGCCGCGAACCAAACCCTCACCCGGACAATCGGCAGGTCGGCTGGCCCACTTGCCGTCGGCGGCGGCAACGCCATCGAAGGCGTCCTCGCTGCCGTCCCCGATCCGCACGACAGCCTGGCCTGCGGTCGCGGCATGGATGCCGGTGTGCAGGGACCTGTGAGCAGCGGGCGCCGCCGGCGCGGCGCGTTCGCTCGCGCCACGCGGGAGATGGCGCATGCGCGGGATACGTCGTCAGTGCTCCTGCGTCGACGCGCAGCCGGTGGGGCGCGGGCGTGGCCGGGAACCGCGCCATGCTGAAGCGTCGTGGCATGCGGGGCGGTGGCCTGGTGCGCAGGTTCGCGCGGCCGCTGCCGCTTGCCTGGTTGTTGGCCCTGTGCAGCTTCATCCCGATCATGACCGCGGCCATCCGCGTCGTGCAGATTCCGCTGGGCGCGCTGCCCGCGGACAGCCTGCGCCTGGCCGTCTCCCCGCCTGCGTATTTCCTGCATGCGCTCACGGGCCTGCTGTTCGGCGTCCTCGGGCTGCTGCAGTTCGTCCGCGCCCTTCGCCGCCGGTACGGAACCGTGCACCGCTGGGCGGGGCGCGCCTTCGTGCTGGCGGGTGCGGGCCTGGCGTGGTCCGGGCTTGCGCTCCTGCTGCAGGTCGAGAGCATCGCAACGGGCCTGCTCGACGCGGCACGCGGGGTGTTCGCCTTGGCGCTGGTCTCGGCGCTGGCGCTGGGGATCGCATCGGCGCGCGCGCGCGACATGCCCCGGCATCGGGCCTGGATGATCCGCGCCTACGCCATCGGCATGGGCACCGGACCCGTCGGCTTGGTCCTGTTCCCGCTCTACCTCGTCACCGGCGAGCCGCCGACCGGCGTGCTCACCGACGTGGTCGTGGTGGGCACCTGGCTGTCCAGCATCGCCGTGGGCGAATGGGTCATCCGCAAGCTCGGGTGAACGCCGACCGAGCGGCCAGGCGTCGGCCTGGCCGCGACGGGATCAGGGCGAGGCAACCTCCTGCACCAGGACAGGCCTGCCGGAGGTGTCCTGCAATCGCCAACCCTTGGCTAGGGTCAGCCGGGCATCGGCCGGCAAGGGCCACGGCACGAAGGCCATGCGGTAGTCAGCGGAAAGCCGCAGCGGCGCGCCGTCGACGGACACCGTGCCCCAGGCATCGCGCAGGGTGATCTTCCAGTACAGCTGCGATTGGTCCGGCGCGGTACCGACCCGGTTCGGATCGAAATCCATGCCCATCTTCGACAGTGGCAGGCGCAGTGCGCGGTCGTCGGCGGTCTGCGCCAAAGCGGCGCTCAGCCGCCCGGTGGCCTCGGCTTCGCGCGCTTGCTCCTCGGCGACGATGCGGCGTTCTTCCGCGCCTGCATCGGCGGACACCAGCGGCGACAGCGGGACCAGGTCGGGAAGGTCATCGCCATTGGCGAGTGCCGACTTCCAGTCGGGGCGCAGGTCGTCCAGCAGCAGCCCCCAGGCCGGCCCACTGGCGTAGGCGAAACTGCGGGCCAGCGAAGACCGGCCGGCGCCGCTGGCGAGCTCCTGGAGCGCCAGTCGCACCGGATCGCCCGAGAGGGCGACGCCGGTGTAGCTGGCGAGCCCCTCGTGGCGCATCAGCGCGCGCTCGTCCGCCGCAGCCTGCGGCTGGCCCTGCAGCCGGCGTGCACGGAAGCCCAGCGCGCGGCGCACATGCTGCATGCGTTCTTGTCCGGTGCTGTCCAGGGCCTGGGCCAGTTCCGCCCATTCGAGGCGGATGGAGGCGCGTGCCTGCCACGACGACAGATGGCCCGCGACGTTGGCGTTGGGGGCGAAGCCGAGTGCACGCTGGTGCACGTGGAAGCTTTCGTGGAACAGCAGGTTGGCGCGTTTGGCCGGATCCGACGGCAACGGTCGCAGCACCATCACCCAAGGGGTGCCCATCCAGTCGAATGCGGTGTTGGCGCGCACCGCGGGCAGCGGCCCCGGCGCGGGCTGCGAGGTCACGATGCCGCCATCGGCGGGGTCGACGATGACCACGGGCGCGCACAGCGTGTGCCGCCACACGGCGCGGCCCGCGCGGTCGCAGGACGCAAGGTAGTCCGACAACTCGGGCAGCGCTTCACCGTGGGTTGCATGGGCGGGCATGGCCAGGGCGAGCAGGGTGGCCGCGAGCAAGGGTTGCATGGCATCGCTCCGACGATTCGGGGTGGGATGTCATTGCCGCACATGCGTGTATCGAGGCTGCCTCGGTGGCAGCGGCCGTCGTGCAGCCGATTGATACCATCCGGACACACAGCCCTGCTTTGATGCATCGATGGCGACGGGTCAGAACATCATCGTCGTGGATGACGACGGCAGCGTGCGCGATGCCATCGGCGACTACCTGGCGACGCATGGTTACCGGGTGCGGACCCTTGCCGATGGAGGCGCGTTGCGCGCGGCCCTGGCCGAGTGGCCCGCGGACCTGGTCATCCTCGACGTGATGATGCCCGGCGAAAGCGGCATCGAGCTCTGCCGGCGGCTGTCCCCCACCGGCCAGAAGTTCCTGATGCTCAGCGCGCTGGGCGACACGATGGACCGGGTGGTCGGGCTCGAGGTCGGGGCGGCGGATTACCTGCCCAAGCCGTTCGATCCACGCGAACTGCTCGCGCGGGTCAACGCCGTCTTGCGGCGCGACGCGCTCGTCGCAGAGGCGGGCCGGGTCTACGAGTTCCGGGGCTGGCGATACGACGTGGACGGCGCGCGCGTGCACACTGCAGCCGGCGATGAGGTCGTGTTGACGCGTGGGGAGTTGGCGGTGCTGCGCAGCCTGGTCGAGCGGCAGGGGCGGGTGGTGCCGCGGGGCGCCCTGCTGGAGGCCACGCGCGGCGACGGCGAGGCATTCGAACGCGCCGTGGACCTCGCGGTCAGCCGGTTGCGTCGCAAGCTGGCACCGCATGGCGGCGACGATATGCTGGAGACGGTGCGCGGCGAGGGCTATCGCTTCGTCCCGCGGGTCCGTCGACTGTGAGCCGGCCCGCCTCGGTCCTGCTGCAGACCGGTTTGCTCAGCCTGTTGGCGGTGCTGGTGGCGGTCGCCATCTGCTTCGGCGTGGTGCTGGGCTTGCCGCTGCCCACGCCGCCCGCGACCAGCATCGGCGAGATGGCGGCGGTGCTGCGGGATCCGGACAGCGGACCTCCGCGTGGTTTCCGCGTGGCGATGCGCAAGGGCGTGCCGGACGGGCCGCCATCGGCGCTGGTCGCGCGCGGCCTCGCCGCGGCGCTTCGCGTCCCCGAGGATGCGATCCGGGTCGTCTGGCAACGCGGGGCGCCGGCCGCGTCGGCCGGGTCGTCCACCGGGCAGGCCTTGCTGATGATCGCCGGGCAGGAAGTCGTCATCGATGCCCGCACCGATGGCTTCGACCTGCGCAGCGGTGCCGGCACGCGGTTGCGCGCGGACACGCGACTTCCCGCGTTCCAGGCGGCACTGCGCCAGGCCGACGGCAGGTGGCTGGTGGTCGTACCCCCCGATTCCGCGCTCGACGCATGGCGCCTGCGCGTGTTCCTCGCTTTCCTGTCCAGCGCAGCCCTCGTCGCGCCGCTCGCGTGGTGGCTGGCGCGCAAGCTGACCGGGCCGCTGCGCCAGTTGGCCGGCGCCGCGAACGACATGCAACTGGACGGATCGCCCGCCCTGCCGACATCGGCGGGGCCGCGCGAAGTGCGCGAGATCGCGGCGGCGATGGCGGCGATGCATGCCCGCGTGGCGGCGCAGGCGACGGAGCGCACCCGCATGCTGGTCGCCGTCGCCCATGACCTGCGCACCCCGTTGACCGGCTTGCGCATCCGCGTCGAATCGGCCCCGCCGGCCGCGCGGCAACGCATGGTGGCGGACATCGACCGCATGAGCGGGATGATCCGGCAGGTACTGGACTACGCACGCGGCGTGCATGCGCAAGGGGCCTGCGAACGCATCGACGTGGGCGCATTGGTCGCGGCGAGCGTCGAGGATGCGGTCGCGCGCGGCGGCCAGGTCGGATGGACGCCGCCGGCCGCGCCGGTGTGGGTGGATGCCGATCCGGATGCGTTGCGCCGCGTGTTCGACAACCTCGTCGACAATGCGCTGCGCTACGGCGAATCCGCGTCCGTGTCCCTGCAGGTGCGTGCGCACTCGGCGCTCGTCTGCATCCGCGACACGGGGCCCGGGATCCCGGTGGAGGATGTCCCGCGCCTGCGGCAACCCTTCGAACGCGGCGAGCCCTCGCGCAGCCGGCACACCGGTGGACTCGGGCTGGGCCTCGCCATCGCGCACGACGTCGTGGCCCGGCATCGTGGCGCGCTACGACTCCGGAATGGCGCCGAAGGCGGACTGGAGGTCGAGGTCGAACTTCCCGTTGCCTGAGCGACTGGCATGCGGTCCGGCCCAATTCCGGCGAGCACGGCGTCGAGGCCTCAGGCCCCCGATCCGCCGTCCGCATCCGCGCCCGCCTGCGCCACGATCCATTCGACGACCGCATCGAAGCGTTCCGGGTCCAGCGCATGCCCGCGGTCGACGCGCAGCGCGGTGATGAAGTCGCCCGCGACCCGCGCCACCACCGCGTCGGCATCGCGCGAATACTTGTCCTGCGTGCCCGACACCACCAGCGCCGGGCGCGGGCCGATCGCCGCCAGCAGGTCGTGGTGGTCGAGGTCGCGCGCCAGCCCGGACACGGCCTCGAACAACAGGATGCCGGTGCCTTCGCGCTGGCGCGTGGCCAGGCTGCAGACCGCGCCACTGATGGCGGCGAAGCGGCAGCGCGGATCCAGCGCGGCGTGGTACAGCGCGGTGGTGCCGCCGTACGAGTGGCCCGCCACGCCCACGCGTCGCGGATCGACGCCGCCCAGCTGCAGCAGCACGCCAAGCGCGCGCTGCGCATCGTCCAGGCATTTGCGCATGAGCAGGTCGCCCTGCAGCAGGCGATAGCTCATCGCGTTGTAGTGCTGCAGCCAGTCGTGCGTGTCGGGTTCGACGCCGCGCACGCCGGCGCGCCGGTCCTCGAAGCTGATGCTGTCCGGGGCGAGGACCACCAGCCCCGCACGCGCGAGCGCCGGGCCGAAGGCCTGGCAGGGATCGCCGACCAGCCCGGCGACCTCGCTCTTGCCGAAGTGGAACTCGCCGTTGTGCTGGTGGAAGACCACCACGCCGCCGCGCGCCGCGCGCCCGTGCGGGGTGAACAGGAAGGCGGGGATCGGATCGCCTTCCAGGCCGGGGTATTCGATCCGTTCGCGGTCGTAGCCGTCGCAGGCTTCGACCGCGCCGCGGGTGACCGCGACATCGACCGGCGCGGCCAACCCGATCCGGTCGCGGAGGAAGGTGGCGACATCATCCATGGCCGCGATGATAGGCGGCGCCGCTCGCCACGCCACCCGGATGCATGCTTTCGTCCCAGCCCGGTGCACCAGGTGGACGGCGCAGGCTCACGCGTCCCGCCGGATCCCAAACCCCGGACAGGACAACGGCGGGGCAAGCCCCGCCGCGGTCCCGTTGCCGGCCCCCGTTACTGCTTGGTGGGGATGTTGACCTTGTCGATGCCGTGGAGGACGCCGTTGCTGGAGTCGATGTCCCCGGCGGTGACGCGGGCGCCGTCGATGAGCACCTTGCCGTCGGCAAGGGTGATCGGCGCCTGTTGGCCATTCACCGTCCTGGCCTTCTCCCACTTGCCCACGTCGGACATCGAGCGGCGCCCGTTGACCACGTGGTAGTTGAGCAGGGCCGCCAGTTCCTGCTTGTTCTCGGGCTTCATCAGTTCGTCGAGGCGGCCGGCCGGGAGCTTGTCGAACGCGGCATCGGTCGGCGCGAACACGGTGAATGGACCCGGCGAGCGCAGGGTGCCGCCCAGCCCGGCCTGTTCGATGGCCTTGCCGAACGTCTTGAAGGTGCCGTTTGCGGCCGCGGTGTCGACCAGGTTCGTCGCGTTGTGCGGGGCATGCGTGCTGTTGAGGGTATTCATGGAGGTGTGCCTTCTGGAGCGATCCGCGGAGCGCCGGATCGAGGCGGCCGAAGCCGGGGTCCCCGCCGTTGGCGGGAACACGATGCTCAGCGCGGTGTATGGGGAGGACGAGCGGCGCGACTGAGTGGCCGTTACGACATTGCGTCGTAGTGCCACCGGACCATGCGCCGCGCGCTGTTACTGCAGGGTGAGGACGCCGATGGATGCACGCCGCGCCGGCCGGATGCTCACGGGGCGCGAAGATGCATCGCCGTACGCTGCGCGCCACGCCGGCCTCCGGCGCATCGGCAGGCCGATGAACGGTGCACTGGGACGCCTTCCGCGGGAACCCGTCGACCGCCTGTCGCGGCCGTTCGCGCGCTTCCTGCGCATCGAAGCCATCGCCGCCGGCGCCCTGCTGTTGTGCGCCGCGCTTGCGCTGGCGGTGTCCAATTCGCCGTGGTCGGATGCCTACCTCGCATTCTGGGAGACGCCGCTGGGGATCGCGTTCGGCGATGCCGGCCTGTCGCGCTCGCTGAAGCGTTGGATCGACGACGGCGCGATGACCCTGTTCTTCTTCGTCGTGGCGCTTGAGCTCAAGCGCGAGCTGGTGCTCGGCGAACTGCGTAGTCCACGCAAGACCCTGTTCGCGCTGGCGGCCGCGGTCGGCGGCATGCTGGTGCCGGCGCTGGTGTTCCTGGCGATCGAACGCGGCGAAGCGGCGGCGCGCGGCTGGGGCATCGCGATGGCGACCGACACCGCATTCGTGGTCGGCTGCCTCGCCCTGCTCGGCCGGCGCATCCCGCGCGACCTGCGCGTGTTCCTCCTGTCGGTGGCGATCTTCGACGACGTCGGCGCGATCGCGGTGATCGCGATCGGTTACGGCGGCGCGATGGACTGGGCCGCCGTTGCCTGCGCAGCGGCTGCGCTGCTCGCGATCGCCGCGATGGGGCGGGTCGGCATTCGTCGGGTCGCCGCATATGCTGCCCTGGGCATCGCGGTGTGGCTGGCGCTCGACGCCTCCGGCCTGCACCCGACGCTGGCAGGGGTGCTGCTGGGCCTGATGACGCCGGCGCGCAGCTGGGTGAGCGATACCCGCCTGCACGCGATCCTGGACCGGGTGGTGGCCTATCCGCGGGGCGAGCATTGGAGCGGCGACACCCGCGATCGGCAGGACCTGCAGCGGGCCGGGGTTGCCGCGCGCGAGGCGCTGTCCCCGCTGGAGCGCATCGAGATGGGGCTGCATCCGTGGGTGGCGTTCGCGATCCTGCCGTTGTTCGCGCTGGCCAATGCCGGGCTGCCACTGGGCGGCCATGCGGTGGACTGGCGGCTGGCCATCGCGGTTGCCGTCGGCCTGTGTTGCGGGAAGCCGGCCGGGGTCCTGCTGTTCGCCTGGCTCGCCGCGAGGCTGGGCATCGGGACGCGTCCGCCCGGGCTGCGGTGGCCGGTGCTCGCCGGCGGCGCGCTGCTGACCGGCATCGGTTTCACGATGGCGTTGCTGGTGGCCGAACTGGCGCTGGATGCGCGCCACCTCGACGCCGGCAAGATCGGCATCCTGCTCGGCTCGGCGGTGTCCGCTGCGGCGGGGCTGGGCATGTTGCGGTGGCTGACCACGCGCCAGCCCGTGGAGGGCCACCCCACTGGCGGGTGAACGGGAATCGGCGGACCCCGCACCCGGGCACGGTTGGAGGATAGTGGTCCGGCGACATACCGCATCGAGCGGGTCGATCCACCTTCGCCGGCCACCGGGATGCGCAGCCGCATGCTGCCTGTTCCCCTCGATGCAAGAGGGAGTAGTACGCGATGAAGAGCTTGATCGAAGCGCTGAAGCACGCCTTCTGGCGCCTGCGGTGGACGCCGGCGGCCACGCCGCCACGCCGCGCGCCGCGCGTGCGCGAGGGATGGCCCGCGTTGCCGGTCGCCTCCGTGCCGCGCCGCCGCGCGACCGATGGACAACCGTGGCGCCCGAATGGGCCTCGCGACGACTGGAAGCGCTGAGCCATCGCGGCTCCCGCCGCCATCGGCGGGCGTGCGTCGGTGCTCGGCGCCGGGAATGGCGCGCGGATACGAACCCACGACGGCGATGGGCGCATGATTGCCCGCGTCCACCCGGTCGTGCGCGCCGCGAGGCCTCCGCGACATCGCCACCACCGCGTCGCCATCGAAGAGCCGTCGCATGTCCACACCCCTGCCGCACAAGGTGTCCCCGGGCAATCCCTGCCCCTTCCTGCGCATGCTGGTCGCGCAGGGGCTGCTGGACGACCGCCGCGCCAGCATCGGCGATGCCACCGAGGTGATCGAGCGCGTCGCTGCCACCGGCGAGGGCGCGCCGCAGTTGCCCGGCATCGCCATCCGCCTGATCGCGCTGCTGGCGAACGGATTGGGCCCGGCCAGCCTGCTCGACAACGGCATCCACGGGGTCAAGCTCAACCAGTTGCGCGACGGGCCCTTCGACAAGCGCGGCGCGGGTTCGCGCATCCTCGACAAGCGCGCGCGGGTGCGCCCCGCGGAACTGGAGCGGCTGCGCGAGTTCGCCAGCCTGAAGGCGACGGCCGGTGGTGGCCGGGAGTGGGGCCTGGATGCCGCCGAGCTGCAGGCGATGATGGATGCGAACTACGCGCGCGCGGGCGCGACGCGGCGGGTGGTCGACCGCCAGCTGATGGAAGGCGAGTGGCCGATCCTGCTCCAGGTGATGGGCAAGGAGGGGCGCGACGGCCGCTACCTCAGCCTGCGCGAGGTGCGCGCGCTGTTCGAGGCGCGGCGGCTGCCCGCGCGCATGGCCAGGCGCCTGTGCACGCGCGCGTGGCCAGGCTGCAGAGCGCGCCGCTGATGGCCGCGAAGCGGCAACGTGGATCCAGCGCGGCGTGGTACAGCGCGGTGGTGCCGCCGTACGAGTGGCCCGCCACGCCCACGCGTCGCGGATCGACGCCGCCCAGCTGCAGCAGCACGCCGAGCGCGCGCTGCGCATCGTCCAGGCATTTCCGCATCAGCAGGTCGCCCTGCAGCAGGCGATAGCTCATCGCGTTGTAGTGCTGCAGCCAGTCGTGCGTGTCGGGTTCGACGCCGCGCACGCCGGCGCGCCGGTCCTCGAAGCTGATGCTGTCCGGGGCGAGGACCACCAGCCCCGCACGCGCGAGCGCCGGGCCGAAGGCCTGGCAGGGATCGCCGACCAGCCCGGCGACCTCGCTCTTGCCGAAGTGGAACTCGCCGTTGTGCTGGTGGAAGACCACCACGCCGCCGCGCGCCGCGCGCCCGTGCGGGGTGAACAGGAAGGCGGGGATCGGATCGCCTTCCAGGCCGGGGTATTCGATCCGTTCGCGGTCGTAGCCGTCGCAGGCTTCGACCGCGCCGCGGGTGACCGCGACATCGACCGGCGCGGCCAACCCGATCCGGTCGCGGAGGAAGGTGGCGACATCATCCATGGCCGCGATGATAGGCGGCGCCGCTCGCCACGCCACCCGGATGCATGCTTTCGTCCCAGCAGGTTGCGCGTGTCGGCCGGTGTCGGCGCGCACGTCTGGCAGGATGCCGCTTCCCCGGCCCATCGTCCCGCGTCCCATGCCGCCAGCACCCCGTTCCCGTCGCAGCCTGCTCGCCGGCCTGTGCCTGGCCCTGGCCGCGACGATGCCGGCCACCGCGCAACAGGCGCCCACCGCGACGCTCTCCACCGAGGCGGAGATCGCGGCCGAATTCGCGTCGGTGCCCTGCGACAACAGTGCGCGGCTGGACGCCACCCGCGCGCTGTTCGAGCGGATGGGCGCGCCGGCCGATGCGATCCGCATCGACCACCACGACGACGTCGACAACCTGGTGGTGGTGAAGCCGGGCACGTCGACCGAGACGCTGGTGATCGGCGCGCATTACGACAAGGTCGCGAAGGGCTGCGGCGCGATCGACAACTGGACCGGCGTGGTCGCGCTGGCCCACCTGTACCGCACGCTGCGCCAGTTCGCGCCGGCGAAGACGCTGGTGTTCGTCGCGTTCGGACGCGAGGAGCGCGGCCTGGTCGGGTCGCGGGCGATGACCGCGGCGATCCCCGACGACCGGGTCGCCAGTTATTGCGCGATGGTCAACCTCGACAGCCTGGGCCTGGCCGCGCCGCAGGTGGCCGACAACATGTCGAGCAAGGCGATGGTGGCGTTCGCCGAATCGGTGGCGAAGGAGCTGCAGGTGCCGTTCGGGCATGCCCGCATCGGCGGCGCGAACTCGGATTCCACCCCGTTCGTGAAGCGCGGCATCCCGGCGCTGACCCTGCACGGCCTGGACAGCAACGGCCTGCGCGTCCTCCACAGCCCGCGCGACCAGGCCGAGAGGGTGAACGCGACCAGCGTCTATCTCGGCTACCGGCTCGCGCTGGCGATGCTGGCGCGCCTGGACCAGGCGCCGTGCACGGCGCAACGGGGCGACTGAGGTACTGTCGATCCCGCCCCCCGCCATTCGTCGTCGGGGGACAGCCGACAGGATCCAGCGCATGCACGCCACCCCGCCCGACACGCCCGCCGCCGCGCCGCCCGACTCGCTGTGGCAGGGGCTGCGTGACGCGATCCGCGGCACCAATGCCGACTACACCCGCATCCCGCTACGCCGCGCGGTGTTCCTGCTGGCGGTGCCGATGGTGCTGGAGCTGGTGCTGGAATCGACCTTCGCGGTGGTCGACATCTTCTTCGTCGCCAAGCTCGGTCCGTCGGCGGTGGCCACGGTCGGGCTGACCGAGAGCTACCTGTTCCTGCTGTATTCGATCGCGATGGGCCTGGCGATGGGCATCACCGCGCTGGTCGCGCGGCGGGTGGGCGAGGGCGACGGCGAGGCGGCCTCGGTGACCGCGGCGCAGGCGCTGTGGGTCGCGGTGCTGGCCTCGGTGCCGTTCGCGCTCGCCGGCATCGTGTGGGCGCGGGAACTGCTCGCGCTGATGGGCGCCGATGCGTGGACCCTCCGGCACGGCGTCGGCTATATGCAGTGGATGCTCGGCGGCAACGTGGTGATCCTGCTGCTGTTCGTGATCAACGCGATCTTCCGCGGTGCCGGCGACGCGGCGATCGCGATGCGCGTGCTGTGGGTGGCGAACGGCCTCAACATCCTGCTCGACCCGCTGCTGATCTTCGGCTGGGGGCCGGTGCCGGCGTTCGGCGTGGAAGGCGCGGCGATCGCCACCAACATCGGGCGCGGCGTCGGCGTGCTGATGCAGCTGTGGATCCTGTTCCGCGGCGGCCAGCACATCCGCGTGCTCGCCTCGCAGCTGGCGTGGCGCGCCGGCGTCGCCTGGCAGATCGTGCGCACCTCGCTGGGCGGCGTCGGGCAGATGATCGTGGCGATGACCTCGTGGATCTTCCTGATGCGCATCCTCGCCAGCATCGGCAGCGAGGCGGTGGCCGGCGCGACCATCGCGATCCGGGTAATGATGTTCACGATGATGCCGGCCTGGGGCATGTCGAACGCCGCGGCGACGCTGGTCGGGCAGAACCTCGGCGCCCAACGGCCCGACCGCGCAGAGGCCGCGGTGTGGCAGATCGGCCGCGCCAACATGGCCTACCTGATCGTGATCGCGCTGCTGTTCTTCTTCCTCCCGCGCGAGCTGGTCGGCGTGTTCAGCGACGATGCGCGGGTGGTCGCGATCGGCGCCGAGTGGCTGCGGATCCTGTCCTACTCGCTGTTCGTGTACGGCTGGTGGATGGTCAGCGTGCAGGCCTTCAACGGCGCCGGCGACACCGTCACCCCGACCTGGATCAACGTGGTGTTCTTCTGGATGATCCAGATCCCGCTGGCGTGGTGGCTCGCGCTGCGCCTGCAGCTGGGCCACACCGGGGTGTTCTGGGCGGTGTTCGTGTCGGAGACCGCGGTCGGCCTGTTCACCCTGTGGCTGTTCAGCCGCGGGCGCTGGAAATCCAAGCAGGTGTAGGCGGCGCGCGATTGCCGGCGGGTGCGTAGAATGCCCGCCGTGCTCCGGTCCCCGACCTTCGCAGGCGTGATGGCGCGGCTGGCCCTGGCGGCCATGCTGCTGATCGCCCTTGCGCCGACGGTGAGCCGGGCCTTGCAGGATGGCGGCGGCGCGCCGGCGGGTCCGGTGATGCAGGCGCTGCAGATGTGCACCAGCAGCGGACTGCAGGTGCGGGCGGCGTCCCCGTGGACCCCGGGCACAAGCCAGTCCGGCGGTGGGGCGCCGGCGCATGCCCACGGCGGCGGTGATGCCTGCGGGTACTGCAGCATCGTGGTGCCGCTTCCGCTCCTGCTGGTGCTGTTGTGCGGCCTGTTGCTGCCGCTGCCCCAGGCACCGGTGTTCCGCGCCCGCGTGGTGCGGCCACGCCTCCTGCGCAATGCGCGCAGCCTGGGCGCGCAAGCCCCGCCCCTCGTGCTCTGAACCACAAGCCACCGTCTTTTCCCGCGCGGCCCGCGTGCCGCGCCCTTGTGCTTTGGAGCCATCATGTCGAAGTCCTCCCGGACCGCCCTGCGGTCCGCCCCGTTGTTCGTCGCGGTTTCTGCCGCCCTCCTGTTTTCCTCCCTGGCCCATGCATCCGACGGTACGCCCGAGGATGCCGACCCCCAGGTCAAGACCCTCGACCGCGTGCAGGTCCGCGGCGTTCGTGACGCCGCCGAGGCGGAGCGCGCGCTGACGCCGGGCGCCGTCACCGTGGTCGATGCGGATACGTTCCAGGCGCGCACCGTGGTCAACCTGGCCGATGCCCTGCGCTACGTGCCGGGCCTGTTCACCGAGAGCGGGACCGGTGGCGATGCGGTGTTCATCAGCAGCCGCGGTTCCAACCTCGATGCCACCGATTACGACAGCAACGGCATCAAGTTGTTCCAGGATGGCTTGCCGGTCACCACCGCCGACGGCAACAACCACAACCGCTTCCCCGACCCCATGACCGCGCGCTACGTGACCGTCGCGCGTGGCGCCAATGCCTTGACCTACGGCGCCAGCAACCTCGGCGGCGCGATCGACTTCACCACGCCCACCGCGCGCAACGGCGATCCGCTGGCGCTGTTCCTGGGGATGGGCAGCGACGGCCAGCGCGATGCCCGCCTGACCCTGGGCGGCATCTCGGGCGATGTCGACGGGCTGCTCACGCTGGACGCGCGCGACCGCGACGGCTATCGCGAACACAGCCGGCAACGGCGCCGCAGCGCGTACGCCAATGGCGGCTGGGAGCTGGCGCCGGGCCTGTCGCTGCGCTCGTTCGCCAGCCACGTCGACAACAGGGAGCAGCTCGCCGGCCCGCTGACCCGCGCGCAGGTGGAGGCCGATCCCTCGCAGGCCAACCCGTCCGCGATCACCGGCAATTTCCAGTTGAACGTGCGCACCGACCGCCTGGCGGCGAAGGCGGACTGGCAGATCGACGATGACCGCCAGCTGGTGGTCGGCGCGTCCTTCGAGGAGCAGGACCTGTTCCACCCGATCGTCGACAAGATCATGGTCGACTTCGATGGCCCGGGCCCGCTGCCGCCGGTCGAGGTCTTCAGCCTGCTCAAGAACACCCGCCAGCGCACCACCGCCGGGATGGCGCGCTACAACGTGCGCCTCGGCGACCACGACGTGCTGGCGGGGATCAACCTCGCCGATACCCGCGAGGAAGGTGGCCTGTACCGCAACGATGGCGGCCGTCGCAACGGCCTGCGCACGCGCGTCGACAACCGCTCGCGCGCGACCGAGGTGTTCCTGGTCGATCGCTGGGCGCTGGACGCCGACTGGACCCTGGTCTACGGCGCGCAGGGCGTGCTCACCAGCCGCGACGTGCGCAACACCGACGTGGCCAGCGGCACGCTGCGCAACCCGAAGGCCGACTACAGCGCCTTCAACCCGCGGCTCGGCGCGATCCGCCGGCTCGGCGCGGGTCGCGAAGCGTACGCGAGCATCGGCCGGCTGTTCGAGGCGCCGACCACCTTCGAGCTGGAGGACGACGTGCGCGGCGGCAGCGCCACCCTCGACCCGATGCACGGCAACGTGGTCGAAGCCGGCCTGCGTGGCGACAGCGGCGGCGGCGCGGACGCGGTGCGCTGGAACTGGGACGTGTCGGCGTACTACGCGGCGATCCGCGACGAGATCCTCTCGGTCGACGATCCGCTCGCCCCGGGCACCAGCCTGTCGACCAACATCGACCGCACCGTGCATGCCGGCATCGAGGCCCTGGTCTCGGCCAGCATCCCGGTCGGCGGCGTGCGCATCGAACCCCTGCTGAGCGCCAGCCTCAACCATTTCGCCTTCGACGACGACGCGGCCTACGGCGACAACCGCCTGCCGGCGGCGCCGCGCCACGCGTGGCGCGGGGAAGTGATGCTGCGTACCGCCAACGGTTTCTTCGCCGGCCCGACGTTCGACGTGGTGGGCGCGCGCTAC
This sequence comes from Lysobacterales bacterium, assembly GCA_017302075.1. GTDB lineage: Bacteria > Pseudomonadota > Gammaproteobacteria > Xanthomonadales > Xanthomonadaceae > Thermomonas > Thermomonas mangrovi. The sequence goes on along the minus strand of JAFLEB010000033.1, from coordinate 2,489 downwards.
GCGGACTTCAGCAACACCTACCGGCTCGACGGCTACCACCTGTTCGGCGTGCGCGCCGGCATCGAGGGCGAACGCTGGCGGTTGTTCGCCGAGGTGCGCAACCTGGCCGACACGACCTACGTCGGCGCGCTGAGCGTGCGCGACCGAGCCGCGGCGGGCGATGCGATCCTGCAGCCGGGTGCGCCGCGCACGTTCCAGCTCGGCCTGCGGGTGCGGTTCTGACCGCGCCCGGAGCGACGACGATGACGATGACGACGAGATGGCCAGCGTGCGCGCTGGCCCTGTGCCTGGCCGCATGTTCGGGCGGGGGCGCGCCGGCCGATGCCGGCGCCACCGACGCCATCGTGGCGGCGATGCATGCCACCTGGGATCGCCCGGGGCAGCCGCTGGAGGCGGGACCGGTGGTGGTCGCCGGCGACCTGGCGGTGGCCGACTGGACCCAGGGCGAAGCGGGCGGGCGCGCACTGCTGCGCCGTGCGGGTGCAGGTTGGGAGACGGTGCTGTGCGCGGGCGACGGGATCCGCACCGCGGAGGGCCTGCAGGCGGTCGGCGTGCCGGCAGAGCAGGCAGCGAGGCTGGCACGCGCGCTGGCGGACGCCGAGCGCAGCGTTGCCCCCGCGCGCCTGGCGCGGATGGCCCGTTTCGCGGGCGTGGTGAGGATGGATGCAGGAGACGATGGCCATGGCGCCCACCACTGAGTCGCGTGGCCCCGGCGCCGATCGCGACCTGCGTCGGCGTGCATGGCGTTGGCATTTCCTCGCGGCGTTGCTGGTGATCCCGTTCGTCCTCTGGCAGGGCGTGACCGGAACGCTCTACCTGTGGTCGGAGGCATGGGTGGATGCACGGCATCCCGAACTGCGGTTCGTGGCGCCGGCGGTGGAAGTCGCGACGCTGGACGCGCAGGTCGCGGCCGCGCGCGCCAGCGCGCCCGGCATGGCCGTCGCCAACGTGGTGCTGCCCGCGGATCCGGCGCGCAGTACCCAGGTCACGTTCACCGATGCGCGCGGGCTGCCGCTGGCGGTGTTCGTGGATCCGGGCCAGGGCCGCGTGCTCGGCCGCCTGCAGGGCGCTGCGTGGCCGGTCGGCTGGACGCGCAGCCTGCACGGGGGCTGGCCGCTGGGCGACCCCGGCAGCTGGCTGCTGGAGATCGGCGCGTGCTGGACCATCGTGATGGTGCTGAGCGGGCTGTACCTGTGGTGGCCGCGCGATGGGCGGGGTTGGCGAGCGTTGCTGCCGCGCCCGCGTGCCGGCGGTTGGACCTTCTGGCGCGACCTGCATGCGTGCGTGGCGGTGTGGTGCGCGCTGCTCATCGTGCTGTTCCTGTTCACCGCGTTGCCATGGACCAGCTTCTGGGGCAACCGCGTGCTGGCGCCGGTGCAACAGGCGCTCGACCAGCGGGGGCCGCGCGCGGCGGGCTTCGCGCCGGTGTTCGCCGGCGGTGCGCCCACGCAGGCGGGCAGCCTGCAGCGGATGCTCGAACAGGCGCGCTCGCGCGGGATGCAAGGCGACCTGATGTTCACCATGCTCGACGGCCCGCCGGGTTCCGCGGTCGGGCTGCGCAGCGTGGCGGCGAAGGCCTCGGACGAGCGCTTCCTGCTGCTGGACCGCGCGGATGCCTCGGTGCTGGACGATGCCGGTTGGGCGCAGTTCCCGGCGTTGGCGAGGGCCGTGGCCACCGGCGTGAAGCTGCATGAAGCGGATTACTTCGGGCGTTCCGGTCGGTGGATCAACACCGGGTTCGCGCTGGTGTTGGCCTGGCTGTGCGTGACCGGCGCCCTGGCATGGTGGCGGCGCAAGCCTGCGGATGCGCTCGGCGTCCCGCCGGCGGTGCGCGCGCGCTGGCCCTGGGGCCTGCGGCTCGCGGCGCTGGGCCTGTTCCTGGCACTGCCATTGCTGGCGGTGTCCGCCGGCGTGTTGTGGCTGGTGGAGCGTGCGTGGATGCGGGTGGCGATCAGGCGGCCGCACTGAGCGGGACCCGTTCATGCGGTCGCGGCCGCCGCGCCTTAAAGTGAGCCCATGCGCCGCACCGGCCTCGCCTTCCGCCTGCTGCTGTCCCTGCTGCTGGTCCTGAACGGGATCGGCAGCGCGGTGGCGGGCGTGCGCATGGCGATGCCGGCGATGACCGACGCCGCCGTGCAGGAAGCCGCGGCCGACGCATCCATGCCGCCCTGCCACCAGGCGGCGATGGCCGATGCGACGCCCGCGAGGCCGATGCCGCCTGCCGGCGACCATCGCCAGGGCGATGGCGACTGCTGCACGTCCGGCGCCTGCGACGCCGCGGGCTGTCCTTGCCCGTGCACGGCCCTCGCCGTCGCGCTGTGGCCGATGCCCCCGGCGCTGGCGCCGCTCGCGCTCGCCCTGCCGCCTGCCATCGCGCGCATCGCCCCGCATCCGTCGCCGCCGCGCCACCAGCCGGATCGACCGCCGATCGCCTGACCGTTGCGCCGCCCCGCGGCGGCATCGCGCACCCCCGTGCGCCCCTCGGCCAA
>JAFLEB010000032.1 GCA_017302075.1 Lysobacterales bacterium | reverse complement strand
CACCCGAGCCGCGCGTGGCGCCTGCACCCAAGCCGGAGGCCGTGGTGCCGCCCATGCCGTCGACGCCCGAGGCGGGCGGCCTGCTGGTAACCGACACCGAGCACTGGCTGTCGCTGGTGGCGCGCAGCAGCCTGCGCGGGCCGGTGCGCCTGCTGGCCGAACATGCCGCGTTCGTTGCCCACCACGACGGCGTGCTGCGGCTGTCGCTGGCCCCGGGCGATGAACACCTGAAGTCGCCGAGCCTGGTGCTGCAGCTGGGCGATGCGCTGGCATCGATGCTCGGCGGCGGCGTGCAGCTGCACTTCGAGACCGGCGAGCCGCGCGGCGACACCGCCCGCGTGCGCCATGCCCGCGAGCGCGAGTCGCGCCAGGCACAGGCGGAGCAGGGCTTCGCGGCGGACCCCCACATCCAGCGGCTGGTCGAGGTGCATGGAGCGCGCATCCTGCCCGACACCATCCGGCCGCTCGGCGAGAATTGACCCGGGGCGGACGACCGCCCAATGCGAGGACGACCATGCGAGGAAACATCGCCCAGCTGATGCAGCAGGCGCAGAAGATGCAGGAAGACATGCAGCGCGCGCAGGAGGAAGTGGCGGCGCTGGAGGTGGAGGGCCATGCCGGCGGCGGGATGGTCAGCGTGACCCTCGGCGGCCGCATGGATTGCCGCCGGGTGCGCATCGATCCCGCTGCGCTGGCCGATCCCGAGATGGCCGAGGACCTGATCGCCGCGGCCTTCAACGACGCGGTCAACAAGATCAACGCGATCTCGCAGGCCAAGATGGCCTCGGCGACCGCGGGGATGCCGCTGCCGCCGGGCATGAAGCTGCCGTTCTGAGTCTTGCTCCCCCGCCTTCGCCAAGCGAAGTCGAGGGCCTGGCGCGATGACGACTTCACTCCTCGAACAACTGATCGAAGCGCTGCGGGTCTTGCCGGGCGTGGGCCAGAAGTCCGCGCAGCGGATGGCCTACCACCTGCTGGAACGCCAGCGCGACGGTGGGCGCCGGCTCGCCGAGGCGATGGCCGAGGCGATGGCGCGGATCGGCCATTGCGAACGCTGCCGCGACTTCAGCGAGGACCCGGTGTGCCCGACCTGCGCGAGCAGCGCACGCGATGCGCACCTGCTGTGCGTCGTCGAAAGCCCCGCGGACCGGCTGGCGATCGAGCAGGCCACCGGCTATCGCGGGCTGTACTTCGTGCTGCAGGGGCGCTTGAGCCCGCTGGACGGCATCGGTCCCGGCGAGCTCGGGCTGGACCGGTTGGGCAAGCGCCTCGCCGAAGGCGAGGTGGTCGAGCTGATCGTCGCCACCAATCCCACGGTGGAGGGCGAGGCGACCGCGCACTACCTTGCGCAACTCGCGCGCGCGCACGGCGTGCGCGCCAGCCGGCTCGCGCATGGCGTGCCGCTGGGCGGCGAGCTGGAATACGTCGACCGCGGCACGCTGTCGCACGCGTTCGGCAGCCGCAGCGACATCCTTCCCTGACTACGCCGGCAGGAGGCGACCCCGCGATGCACGACACCATCTTCCACAAAATCCAGCGCGGCGAGATCCCGGCGCAACTCGTCTACGAGGACGCGCACCTGTTCGCCTTCCGCGACATCGCCCCGCAGGCGCCGGTGCACGTGCTGTTCGTGCCGAAGCGCGACTACGCCACCTTGAACGACGTGCCGGACGAGGACGCCGTGGTGGTGGGCCGGCTGGCGACCGCCGCCGCGCGCTTCGCGAAGGCGCAGGGCTTCGCCGAGGACGGCTACCGCATCGTCATGAACTGCAACGGCGATGGCGGGCAGACCGTGTTCCAGATCCACCTGCACCTGCTCGCGGGCGCACCGCTCGGTCGCTTCGGCACGCCCGGCTAGGCGCGACTCACCAGGCCCAGGGCCAGCCCCACGGCGACGGCCTGGTCACCACCCGCACCCGCTCGCGCACCGGCCACAGGTAGACCACATCGGCGGCCATCCGCGGGAAGCGGTACACGTAGCCATCGACCTTGCGTTCCTCGTACCCCTCGATGCGGCCGGTGAAGGTGACTTCGCGCTTGGGTTCGAACAGCGCGGGATCGTAGAAGCCGGTACGGCAGGCGATGAACCGACCCCAGGTGTCGTCGCTTGCCCACACCGGGCGACCTTCGGCATCCAGGCGCGTGGATATGACTTCGAAGCAGGTGCGGTCGGGTCGTGGCTCGGTGCGGATGATGCGGCCGCCCCAGCGGACGCTGGCGCCGGCGTGATCGCCAACCACGGCATCATGCGCGCTCAGGGATTCGAAGCTGCCTTGGAGGGGTTTCGGTTGGGTGGCGCAGCCGGCGAGCAGGGCCAGGGCCAAACTGGTGGCGGCGAGGCGATGGGTCATGGCGAATCCTCGGGCTGGGGGTGGCGCCAGTCTAGGCCCGGTGGGTCAAGGGCGCGTTACGGGCGATGGGCGGACAGGTCGCGGACCAGCGCACGCACCATCGCCGGTTCGACGCGGGCGTAGCGGGCCGCGGAGAAACGCCGGCCGAGCGTGCGCAGGTCGATGCCGGCACGAGGCACGTCGGCGGCGACACGATCCGCCCAGGCCTGCGCGGGTTCATGCGCGTCGCGTGCGCGGCCGATCCGCGCGTAGCGCTCGCCAAGCCGGTGCCAGGCCCGCAGCAGCGGGTCGCGCTCGCGCTCGCCGCGGGCAAGCCACCAGGCCATCCATCCCATCGCCAGCCCGGCCACCAGGGCGAACAAGAGCACCAGGCCGCGCCCGCCGATCCCGGCAAGGCCCAGCGGATCGAGCATGCGCTGCTGCCGCTGGGCATTGAAGCCCAGGACGAAGTCGTTCCAGCCGCGACGCAGCCAATCGCTGGCGTCGAATATCCCGACCAGCCCGTCGAAGGCACCGATTCGCCCGGGGCGTCGATCTGCCAGGGTATCGAAGACGCGTTCGGGTGCCACGGCGGCCGTCGGGTCGACGCGCACCCAGCCGCGGCGCGGCAGCCAGACCTCGTTCCAGGCATGGGCATCGGAGTTGAGCACAACCCAGTAGTCGCCGATCGGGTTGCGGTAGCCCCCCGCGTAACCCGTCACCACGCGGGTCGGGATGCCCGCGGCCCGCATCAGCACGGCGAACGCGGAACTGAAATGCTCGCAGTAGCCTTGCCGGCGCTCGAACAGGAAATCGTCGACCTCGTTGCGCCCGGCCAGCGGCACGTCGAGGGTATAGGCGAAGTCCCGCCGGATCATCGCCAGGGCGCGGCCGACGAGCGCCGCATCGGCGCGACCGTCCGCATCGTGGCCGGCCTCCCGGCGCCAGGCCCGGCCCATGGCCACGGTGCGCGGATTGAACCCGCGTGGCAGAAGCAGGGCGCGCATGCGCAAGGCCGGCGGGAGCGCGGGCTGGAAGGCGGAGGGGGGCGCGGATTGCAGGCGCCAGCGGGTGACGTTGTCCAGGCTGCGTTCGGTGCGCAGGCTGTGGCCGAGGGCGAACGCGCTTCCCGGCGGTGCCTGCAAGGGCAGGTCGAGCGCCACCAGGTCCCGGCCTTCGGTCGGCTCCATGTCGAGCTGGTAGTCGTAGCGCGCATGGCCTGGTTGCATTTCGGCCGCGTCGGCCCCTGCGTCCCACCGCAGTTGGTGCCAGGTCGCGCCGTCGAAGTCCCACAGCACCGGCCCACGCCAATACATCTCGGCCCGCGAGGGGGTTGCGCCGAAGAACTGGACGCGGGCCGCCGGGCTGTCGTCGCTCATGAGGTCCAGCCAGCCGCCCGGCGTCATCGTGTCCGAGAGGCCGGGCTTTGCGACTGCCCGGTCTGGCAAGCCCCACAGCGGTGTCGGCAGCCGGGGGAACAACCAGAAGGCGGCCAGCGCCAGCGGCAGCCCCAGCCCCAGCAAGCGCACGATTTCCCCCAAGTCCTGCCACCCTGGCCGCGCCGATGCCTGGGGTCGATTCGATCCCCCGGATTCGTCCCCCGCGAGTCGACGCAGCGCCGACAGCACCGCAACCACCGCCAGCAGTGCGAGCGCCAGGCTCAAGGGGCCCTGGTCGAGCAGGAAGGTCGCGAAGGGCGCGAACAGCGCGAACCCGAGCAGGCTGCGGCCATCGCGCAGGCTGAAGGTTTCCGAGGGCTTGAGCGCCAGCATGCCAGCCAACAGGCCGCAGGCGGAATCGCGGCCGATGCCGGGCATCGTCGCGGCCACCGCGATGATGGCGGTGATCCCGAGCAGGATCCGCAGCAGTGCGGGCAACGGCCGGCGCCACGCGGCGGCGGTCACCAGCAACGCCGATGCGCCGAAGCCGAGGCCCAGCGCGAGCGGCAGTTGCAGCAGCAGCGGCAGCAGGCAGATCGCCGCGGCGGCGAGGACGTGGCGGCGGCTGGCGGCGGGCATGTGCGGCGCCGTCGCGGTCATGCCGGAGTCTCCGCGGGCATCATCGCCAGCGCGCGCAGGCACTGGTGGCGATGCAGCGGCCCGAGCCCGAGCGCGATCGGGGCCGTGCCAGGCAGGCGCAGGGCGTAGCGACGGCCTTCGCGTTCAGCATCATCGACCCAACGGGCGAGTCGGCGGATGCGCTGCTCGTACGCGAGTCCTTCGGTGGCGCTCCAGTCCAGCTGCAGGTGGTCGCGACGATGCTGTTCGTATTCGCGCACCAACAGGCTGTCGCGGCGCGCGGAGGCCTTCCACGCGATCGTGCGCGGTGCGTCCCCGGCGCGGTAGCCGCGCAGGTGGTGGAGGTCGTCGCCGGCCCGGGCGTCGCGTGCGCGGCCTTCGCCGGTGGATGCGGCCGGCAGCGGCGGCGCATGCGGTTCCGCGGCGGGGTAGACCAACGTGGCCTGTGCGGGCCAGACATAGGCCCATGCGCGCGCCAGCCCGAGCGGCTGCACGGTGCGCAACTCCAGGCGCGGCAAGGGCATCAGCCCGCGCCGCGACGTGGGGAGGCGCAATTCGGCCGTGGTGCCCGACGCGTCGAAGCTCGCATGCACGACCTCGTCGCCGTGCCGGAGTTGCAGGCCGCGGCGCTGGCGCGCGTCGCCAGCCCCCAGCGCGATCCGCAGGGACAGCGGCTCGCCGGCGGCCACCGGCTCCGCGGCGACCGCCTCGATCCGCACGCCCGACAGCTGCAGGTGCGCGAACAAGAGGCTTGCCTGCGCCGCACCCGCCAGCAGCAATGCCAACAGCAGCGCCGGGTTGTTGTTGTAGTTGAGTGCGCCCAGCCCCATCGTGCCCAGCAACAACGCGAAGAACAGCCCGGTCGCCGTCGGCAGGACGTAGACCCGGCGCCGATCCAGGCGCACCGGGAGAGACTCGGGCGCGCGCGGCCGGGTCAGCGCCTGCATCCTGCTCCGCAAGGCCGCGCGCATGGCTCAGTCGACGGCGACGGCGTGGAGGATCTGCTTGGCCAGCGTCGCGGGTTGGGCGTCGCCATCGCCCACCAGGCGATGTTCGGCGACCGCGGGGAACAAGGCCTGCACGTCCTCGGGCACGACATGGTCGCGTCCCAGCAGCAGCGCGTGCGCGCGCGCCGCGCGCAGCAATGCGAGCCCCGCGCGCGGGGATAGGCCCACCCGGATCCCGGGTTGCTTGCGACTACGTGCGAGCAGGGCTTGTACGTAGGCCAGCAGGGGTTCGCTGGCGTGCACGCCGAGCACCGCGCGGCGCAACGCGATCACCCGGTCGGCATCGAGCAGGGCGGGCGCTTGCGCGATCAGGTCGCGTCGGTCGCTGCCGGCGAGCAAGGCGCGTTCGGCGGCCTCGTCGGGATAGCCAAGCGCGAGCCGCAGCAGGAAGCGGTCGAGCTGTGAATCCGGCAACGGATAGGTGCCGGCGAGGTCCACGGGATTCTGGGTGGCGATCACCAGGAACGGGTCTGGGAGCGGACGGGTCTGCCCGTCCAGACTGACCTGGTGCTCGGCCATGGCCTCGAGCAGCGCGCTCTGGGTGCGCGGCGGGGCGCGGTTGATCTCGTCGGCCAGCAGCACGTGGGTGAACACCGGCCCGGGGTGGAATTCGAAGCGCCGCGCCTGCGCTTCGTACACCGAGACGCCGAGGATGTCCGCCGGGAGCAGGTCGGAGGTGAACTGCACCCGCGCGAATCCGAGGCCCAGGGTCGCCGCCATCGCATGCGCCAGCGTGGTCTTGCCGAGGCCCGGCAGGTCCTCGATCAGCAGGTGCCCATCCGCGAGCAGGGCCACGAAGGCGAGGCGCACCTGCTGCGGCTTGCCCAGCACCAGGGTGTTCACCTGCGCCTGCGCATCGCGCAGGGCCGCGCGCAGCGCATCGGTTAGGATCGCGTCGGAAGCCGTGGAAGCGGGCATGTCGTTCAAGTCGGCGTCGCCTTGGTCGGGTCCGAGGCAGTGTACGAGGTCGCGGCGGATGCTGGATTCAACCGGGGTGCAAGCCGCCAGGCGCAGGTTCTTCTGGCTGTGGGCCTGTGCAACCCTCGTCAACCTGGGGCTGGCCGCGCGCCTGCCGCTGTTCGTCGACGAGGCGTTCTACTGGCAGGAAGGCCGCCACCTCGCCTGGGCGTATTCCGACCTGCCGGGGATGACCGCATGGCTGGCGCGGATCGGCGATGCGTGGGCGCCCGGCAGCACGTTGGCGCTGCGCTTGCAGTTCCTGTTGATCGGTGCCGCGATCCCGTGGCTGGTCGCGCGGATGGCGTCGCGCGAGGTCGATCCGGACCGCGGCTGGCAGGCGGGCAGCCTCGCGGTCTTGCTGCCGCTGTCCGGGTCGCTGGGACTGATGGCCCTGCCGGACGTGCCGCTGCTGTTCGCCACCGTGCTGTGCCTGGATGCCAGCCTGCGCCTGCTGCGCGAGGTCACTCCCGCTGCGGCGCTGGAACTTGCGCTGGGGTTGGCGATCGGCGGGCTGACCCACTATCGCTTCGCGGCGGTGATCGCGATCGGCTGCATCGCCTTGCTCGCGTCCGCCGAGGGGCGTCGCGTGCTGCGCCATCCGCTGGCCTGGGGCGCGATCGCGATCGGTGCGCTGGCGTGGTGGCCGCTGCTGGCCTGGAACCTCGACCACGCCGACGCCGGGCTGCGCTTCCAGCTGCTGGATCGGCACCCGTGGCAGTTCAGTCTCGAAGGCCTGCGCCTCGGGCGGATGCAACTCGCGCTCGCCACGCCGTTGCTGCTGGTGGCGATGGGGATCGCGGCGTGGCGCGGCCTGCGCGCGCAGCAACCTGCACGCCGTTACCTCGCGACGTGCGGGTCGCTGGTGGTCGTCGGCTTCGTCGCGCTCGGCTTCGTCGCCGATCGCGAGCGGGTGAGTTTCCATTGGCCGCTGCCCGGGTACGTCGCGCTGCTGCCGCTGCTGCCCGCGGTTCTGGCGGGCTGGGCGCGCGGCTGGCGGCTCGCCGCGTGGGCCACCGCCGGGCTGGGCCTGGCCGCGGTGCTGGGCTACTACGCGATAGCCTCGATGCCCGCAGCGCGGGCGCAAGCGGCGTCACGCAACTTCCATCCGACCAATTTCGCCGGCTGGGACGTGCTGGCGCGCGAGGTCGATGCCACGCTGCGCGCCATGCCGCCCGGCACGCGGCTGGTGGCGGGCAACTTCAAGCTGGGTGCCGAGCTGGGCTTTGCGCGCGGCGATGCGCGGATCCCGGTGCTCGATCATCCCCTCAACCACAAGCATGGACGGGCACCGCAACTTGCGCTGTGGAGGCTGACCGTCGATACGCGCGAAGCCCTCGGTAATGGACCGATCCTGCTCGTCGCCAGCGCCAACGACGTGCCCTTCCGCGACCTGCTGGCGTACTACCACGCGCTATGCCGGCAGGTCGGACCGTTGCCGCCGCCGCGGGTCCTCAACATCGACCACGGCCGCCAGCGATTCCTGCTGTTCCGCTTGCCGGCAACACGCCCTGCGGGCGACTGCACCACCCCCGCGCTCGCCTTCGTCGATGCGCCGACGCCGGGCGCTGAGGTCGGCAGCGGCTTCGATGTCACCGGCTGGGCGTTCAAGGACGGGGTCGGCCTGCGCGCCGTCGACGTCACCCTGGACGGCAGGGTGGCGGCACGGATGGGCTATGGCGATGCCAATCCGGGCGTCGCCGCGTTCTGGAAAACCAGTCGCGATCCCGCGCATCCGCGCGTCGGCTTCCGCGGGCGCGTCGAGGGTGTCGCCCCGGGGCGGCATTGGCTGGGCCTGCGCCTGCATGGCCGCGACGGCAGCGTCGAGGACTGGCCTGCGCAGGTGGTCGAGGTGCGCTGATCAGGGCAGGCGGAAGCCGGCCTGGCGCAAAAGCCGGGCGGTCGCGATCAGCGGCAGGCCGATCAGCGCGGTCGGGTCGCGGCTCTCGATGGCATCGAACAGGGTGATGCCGAGGCCCTCGGCCTTGAAGCTGCCGGCGCAGTCGAACGGCTGCTCGGCGTCCACGTAGCGGGCGATCTCGCCGTCGTCGAGGTCGCGCATCGCCACTTCGGTCAGGTCCAGCGCCTCCAGCACGCCGCCGTCCGTGTTCGCCAGCGCGATGCTGGTGTGGAAGCGCACGCGCCGGCCGCGCATCGCCTGCAATTGCGCGATCGCGGCGTCGCGCCCGCCGGGCTTGCCCAGCAGGCGGCCGTCGACTTCCGCGGCCTGGTCGGAGCCGATCACCCAGTCAGCGTGGTCGAGGCCGGCGGCGACCGCGAGTGCCTTCGCGCGGCCTAGTCGGGCCGCCAGCGCGTCCGCGCGCTCGCCGGGGGTCGGGGTTTCGTCCACTTCCGGACGGGACGTGTCGAAGGGCAGGCCGAAGCGCGCGAGCAGTTCGCGGCGATAGCGCGAGGTGGAGGCGAGGACCAGCGTCGGCATCGTTCAGGGCTTGCCGGCGCGGGCGCGGTCGATGCGCGCGAGTTGCTGCTCCAGGCTGCCGCGGGCGGCATCCAGCGAGCCGCGCACGCTGCGCAACTGGTCCAGCGAGGCATCCGCCGCATGGTCGCGCAGCCACAGGCGCTGGCGCAGCAGGTCGCGCATCGCGCCCTGGACCGGGTTCTCGTGGTCGCCGGCGACCGCCTCGATCTCGCCACGCGCGACCCGCAGGCGGGCTTCCAGCGCATCGGCCGCATCCAGCACCTCGCGGATGGCGCGCGCGCGCGGGTGCTCGCCGCGCAGTCGGCGCCAGGCCAGCCACGCGAGCGGGGCGATCAGGGCCAGCAACAGCAGCAGGAGCGTCGTCTTCACCCGGCGAGTCTGCGCCAGTCGCCTCAAGGCCGGCAATCGGCATGTCGCCCGGGGCGGCCCGGTTTGACACCTAACTGCTTGGCGCGTAACATTTTCCGGCTATGTCGAGCCCCTCCAACAGCCGCGTGCCCGAAGCCGTGGACGCCTGGCGGATGGTGGCGGCCCGCAAGGTGTTCGAAGGCAGGATCCCGTTGGCCGCGATGGCGCGCCTGCGCGACGGCCTGGTCGATGCCGAGGGCGAGGTCGGTTACACGATGGAGTTCGGCACCGATGCGCTCGGCGTCGCCTTCGTGGAACTCCAGGTCGAGGCCGGCCTGCCGCTGGAATGCCAGCGCAGCCTGCGTCGGTTCGTGCTGCCGGTGCAGCTGTCGCAACGCCTCGGCCTGATCCGGGACGAGGCCGACGAAGCCGCGCTGCCACCCGGCTACGAGGCCTTGCTGGTGGCCGACGACGGCATGCTGAAGCCGGCGGAGCTGGTGGAGGATGAGTTGATCCTGGCGTTGCCGGTGGTGCCGGTGTCCGCCGACGTGGAGGAAGTCGAACGCGAGTTCGCACCGACCGCGGAAGAAGTCGCCCAGGCCAGTCCGTTCGCGGCGCTGGCGGGCCTCAAGAAGGGGCATTCCCCTTGAGAGAAAGGTGCGACAATGTCGCGCTGAGTCGCTGAAACGTTTTCTTTGGAGTTGTTCCCATGGCCGTCCAGAAGTCCCGAGTCTCCCCGTCCCGCCGCGGCATGCGCCGCGCCCACGACGCCCTGTCCGCCAAGCAGCTGGCCACCGATCCGACCAGCGGCGAGACCCACCTGCGCCACCACGTGACCGCCGATGGTTACTACCGCGGCAAGCAGGTCATCGCGCCGAAGACCAAGGTCGTCGACGAGGAGTGAGCCGCGGCCGCAAGGCCAAGGTTCCCGCATGACGCCCGGCCGCGCCATTGGCGCGGCCGTTGGCGTTTCTGCATCCCGCGTTTCCCGCAGGCCGCCGCCCTTGGGGTTGGCCGGCCGCATGTCCGTCGCGCTATCGTGACGGGTCGCCCCCGGCGAGGGGGCTCGCCAGGAGCCGTGCATGATCCAGCCCGAAGGTCGCATCCATTCCCGCATCGCCGGTACCGGCAGCTACCTGCCGGAGAAGGTGCTGACCAACGCCGACCTGGCCAAGTTCGTGGACACCAGCGACGAGTGGATCGTCGCCCGCACCGGCATCCGCGAGCGCCACGTCGCCGCCGAGGGAGAGACCACCTCGGACCTTGCCTACCACGCCGCGATGCGCGCGATGGAAGCGGCCGGCGTCGGCCCCGCCGACCTCGACCTGATCGTGCTCGGCACCACCACGCCGGACCTGATCTTCCCGTCCTCGGCTTGCCTATTGCAGCACAAGCTGGGCGCCGCCGGCTGCCCGGCCTTCGACGTCAACGCGGCCTGCTCCGGCTTCATCTACGCCTTGACCATCGCCGACAAGTTCATCCGCTCCGGTGCGGCGAAGACGGCGCTGGTGGTCGGCGCCGAGACCCTCACCCGGATGCTGGACTGGAACGATCGCGGCACCTGCGTGCTGTTCGGCGACGGCGCCGGCGCGGTGGTGCTCAAGGCCGATGCGGAGACCGGCATCCTCAGCACCCACATGCACGCCGACGGCGGCAAGAAGGAACTGCTGTGGAACCCGGTGGGCGTCTCGGTCGGCTTCAAGCCGGAGGAGCAGAACGCCGGCGTGCGCGTGCTGATGACCGGCAACGAGGTCTTCAAGCATGCGGTGAAGGCGCTGGATTCGGTGGTCGACGAAGCCCTGAGCGCGAACGGCCTGGATCGCCACCAGCTGGACTGGCTGGTCCCGCACCAGGCCAACCTGCGCATCATCGAGGCGACGGCCAAGCGCCTGGACATGCCGATGGAGCGGGTGGTGGTGACCGTGGACAAGCACGGCAACACCTCCTCGGGCTCGGTACCGCTGGCGCTGGACCAGGCGGTCCGCGACGGACGCATCCAGCGCGGCCAGCTGGTGCTGGTCGAAGCCTTCGGCGGCGGTTTTACCTGGGGCTCGGCGCTGCTGCGCTACTGACCTCGGCCGGTGCCTGCTGCGCTCGACGCTTCGGGCGCGTACGGTGCTCGCGATCCCCGTTGACCCCACGTCAACTGCAGTTGCTGCGCTCCGCGCGCGCCGGAATCGCCATCGCTCGCAACGGCCCCCCCTCGAACCCGGCCGGGTGTCGCCGGGAACGCCCAATACGCCCCGGTACAGACGCGCTAGAGCAATTGCTCGTATCATGCGCATCCCTTGATCCTGCGGGCGTTCGCGCGCCCGATGCCGCGTGAGCGATACCCCCGCCCAACTCGCCCTGGTCTTCCCCGGCCAGGGGTCGCAATCGGTCGGCATGCTGGCCGAACTCTCGGAACTCCATCCATCGGTCAAGGCGACGTTCGAGGAAGCCTCGGACGGTGCCGGCGTCGACTTGTGGGCGCTGTCGCAGGGCGGCCCGGACGAAATGCTCAACCGCACCGAATACACCCAGCCGGCCCTGCTGGCGGCGGGCATCGCGGTGTGGCGCCTGTGGCAGGCGCAGGGCGGCATGCCGCCGTCCGTGCTGGCCGGCCACAGCCTGGGCGAGTACACCGCGCTGGTCGCAGCGGGCGCCCTGTCCTTGAAGGATGGCGCGCACCTGGTGCGCATCCGCGGGCAGCTGATGCAGGAAGCCGCCCCGGCGGGCGTCGGCGCGATGGCTGCGGTCCTCGGCGCGGACGACGCCGTGGTGGAGGCGGCCTGCGTCGAAGCCTCCGGCGCGCAGGTGGTGGTGCCGGCCAACTACAACTCGCCCGGCCAGATCGTGATCGGTGGCGATGCGGCAGCGGTGGATCGCGCGCTGGCGCTGCTGCAGGCGCAGGGCGTGCGCAAGGCGGTGAAGCTGGCGGTCAGCGTGCCATCGCACACGCCGCTGATGCGCGAGGCCGCCAACCGATTGGCACAGGCGATGGCCGGGATGGCGTGGTCGCAGCCGGCGTTGCCGGTGGTGCAGAACGTCGATGCCGCGGTGCACGCGAGCCTGGACGACATCCGCGACGCGCTGGTCCGCCAGCTCTACCTGCCGGTGCAATGGACCGCCTGCGTGCAAGCGATGGCCGCGCGTAGCGTGGGTCGGGTCGGCGAATGCGGTCCGGGCAAGGTGCTGGCCGGCCTGGCCAAGCGCATCGACAAATCGCTCGACGCGCGCGCGTTGGGCACGCCGGCCGACTTCGCCGGCGCCATCGAGGAATGGACGGCATGAGCGAACACCCGCCGCAGGGCGCCCCGCTGAAAGGTGAAGTCGCGCTGGTCACCGGCGCCTCGCGTGGCATCGGCGCGGCGATCGCCGACCACCTGGCCGCGCTGGGCGCCACCGTGATCGGCACCGCGACCTCGGACGCCGGCGCGCAGGCGATCGCTGCCCGGCTCGCCGACGCCGGCGGCCACGGGCGCCGGCTCGACGTCAACGAGGCCGGAGCGATCGAGGCCCTGGTCGATGTCGTGGCCTCGGAGTTCGGCAACATCTCGATCCTGGTCAACAACGCCGGCATCACCCGCGACAACCTGCTGATGCGGATGAAGGACGAGGACTGGCAAGCCATCCTCGACACCAACCTGACCAGCGTCTACCGCGCCTCCAAGGCCGTGCTGCGCGGGATGATGAAGGCGCGCAAGGGCCGCATCGTCAACATCGCCTCGGTGATCGGGGTCACCGGCAACGCCGGGCAGGCCAATTACGCCGCGGCCAAGGCCGGCATCATCGCCTTCAGCAAGTCGCTGGCGAAGGAGATCGGCTCGCGCGGGATCACCGTGAATGTCGTTGCGCCCGGCTTCATCGCCACCGACATGACCGCCGACCTGCCCGAGGCCGCCAAGGACGCCATGCTCGGCCAGATCGCGCTGGGCCGCCTCGGCGAGCCGGCCGACATCGCCCGCGCGGTGGCGTTCCTCACCGGCCCGGATGCCGGTTACATCACCGGCGAAACCCTGCACGTCAACGGCGGGATGTACATGCCATGAGTGCCGTGGCCTGGCCTGCTGCGCTCGGCGCTCCGGGTGCGGGCGGTGCTCGCAATCCTCATGTACACCTACGTACACTGCGGTTGCTGCGCTCCGTCCACCCCCGGATCGCCATCGCTCGCGACGGCCAATCCAGCGGCACTCCCAAGTTCCCCGGCCGGCAATTGCCGGCCGGCTTTCACGTAAACTAACCATCGACCCGATTTCCGGGAGGAGCAACCCACATGAGCAGCATCGAAGAGCGCGTCAAGAAGATCGTCGTCGAACAACTGGGCGTCAAGGAAGAGGACGTCACCACCAGCGCGTCGTTCGTGGACGACCTGGGCGCGGATTCGCTGGACACCGTCGAGCTGGTGATGGCGCTCGAGGAAGAGTTCGAGTGCGAGATCCCGGACGAGGAAGCCGAGAAGATCGGCACCGTGCAGGCCGCGATCGACTACATCAAGGCCCACGTCAAGGCGTAACCCGCCTGTCGTGCGTCGCCACGCCGGGGCCGCGGATGCGGCCCCGCGCGTTTGCAGCACCGCAACACCGAAAACGAAACGAGGAGCCGTCATGTCGAAGCGTCGCGTCGTGGTTACCGGGATGGGGATCGTCTCGCCGCTGGGCAACGATCTGGCCAGCAACTGGGACGGCATCGCCAACGGCCGCTCCGGCATCGGCCCGGTGGCCGGCTTCGACGCCAGCACCTACCCGACGCGCATCGCCGGCGAGATCCGCGACTTCGATGTCACCCGCTGGGTGAACCCGAAGGACGCGAAGAAGATGGACCACTTCATCCACTACGGCATCGCCGCCTCGCTGATGGCGAAGGACGACGCCGGGCTGGAGGTCACCGAGGCCAACGCCGAGCGCATCGGCGCGCTGATCGGCGCCGGCATCGGCGGCATCTGGGGGATCGAGGAGACCGCCATCAAGCTGCACGAGGGCGGGGTGCGCAAGATCAGCCCGTTCTACATCCCCAGCACCATCATCAACATGCTCCCGGGCCAGCTCTCGCTGATGACCGGGCTCAAGGGCCCGACCTTCTCCGCCGTCTCCGCCTGCGCCACCGCCAACCATTCGATCGGCATGGCGATGCGCATGATCCAGTACGGCGACGCCGACGTGATGTTCGCCGGTGGCGCCGAGCGCGGCAGCTCGCCGACCTCGATGGGTGGCTTCTGCGCGATGAAGGCGATGAGCACCCGCAACGACGACCCGGCCCGTGCCTCGCGTCCATGGGACGCCGGCCGCGACGGCTTCGTGCTGGGCGACGGCGCCGGCATCCTGGTGCTGGAGGAGTACGAGCACGCCAAGGCCCGCGGCGCGCGCATCTACTGCGAGCTGGCCGGCTTCGGCGCCTCGTCGGATGCCTTCCACATGACAGCGCCCAGCGAGAACGGCGAGGGGCCCGCGCGCTGCATGGCCATGGCCTTCCGCGATGCCGGCATCAACCCGGAGGACGTGGGCTACCTCAACGCGCACGGCACCAGCACGCCGCTGGGCGACGTCGCCGAAACCCTGGCGATCAAGCGTGCGTTGGGCGACCACGCCTACAAGACCATGGTCAGTTCCACCAAGTCGATGACCGGTCACCTGCTGGGCGCGGCCGGCGGCGTGGAGGCGATCTACTCGGTCAAGGCGCTGGAGACCGGGATCATCCCGCCGACCATCAACCTCGAACAGCCCGGCGAGGGCTGCGACCTCGATTACGTGCCGAGCACGGCGCGCGAGGCGAAGGTGGATGTCGTGGTGTCGAACGGGTTCGGCTTCGGCGGCACCAACGGCACCCTGGTGTTCAAGCGGATCTGATGCCCGCGTCCTCCCTTGCGACGCAGGGGAGCGCGGGACAGGCTGCCCTCCGCCGATGACCGCCCGACCGCTCCCCGCGGGACTCGACCTGCTCGACCTGCACCGGCTCGACCCGGCGCGCTATCCGGTGCTGCTGGAATCCAGCGCGACCGGGGCGCATGGCCGGCGCGACCTGCTGCTGGCGCACGCCGGCGAGGGCTTCGCGCTGCATCGCGACGGGGTCGTCCGCAGCCTGGCCGGCGAGGTGCTCGGCGAGGACTTCCTCGCGGTCCTCGATGCGCAGTGGCAGGCCCGGCGCGGGTCAGCGGAGGCCGTGGGCGGGCGTGCGTTCGACGGCGGCTGGGCGTTGCTGCTGGGTTACGAGCTCGCGGGCCAGGTGGAACCGGTGCTCGCGCTCCCGCAGGCCGAGGGCGGGTTGCCGGTCGCCGTCGCGCTGCGGTGCCCTGCCGCGGTCCTGCGCGATCGCGCAAGCGGGGCATGCAGCGCCGTGGCATCGCCCGGCGACGCGGACTGGCTGGCGCGGATGGAGGGGGATGCGGTCCGCGCGATGGCGCTGCCGGCCTTGCCCGCCTGGCAGCCGCCGCGGGCGGTTGGGGAAGACGCGCCCGAACGGTTCCTCGACGGCGTCGCGCGCGTGCTCGACTACCTCGCCGCCGGCGATGTCTTCCAGGCGAACCTCTCGCGCGGCTGGCGCGCGCGCTTCGATGCGCCGCTGGATCCGGCAGCGCTGTTCCAGCGCCTGCGCGGCAACAACCCGGCGCCGTTCGCCGGCATCTTCCGCACCGCGCATGGCAGCGTCGTCAGCGCGTCGCCGGAGCGATTGGTGTCGGTGCAGGGTCGGCGGGTCGAGACCCGGCCGATCGCCGGCACCCGGCCGCGCTTTCCGGGCGACGATGATGCCGCACGCATCCGCGAGCTGGTCGGCCACCCCAAGGAACGCGCCGAGCACGTGATGCTGATCGACCTCGAGCGCAACGACCTGGGGCGCGTGTGCACGCCTGGCAGCGTGGTCGTCGACGAGCTGATGACGGTCGAGAGCTATGCCCACGTGCACCACATCGTCAGCAACGTGCGCGGCGAGCTGCTGCCGGGCGCGACCCCGGGCCGGGTGATCGCGGCGGTGTTCCCCGGCGGCACCATCACAGGCTGCCCGAAGGTGCGCTGCATGCAGGTGATCGCCGAGCTGGAAGGCGTCGGTCGTGGCGCGTACACCGGCGCGATGGGCTGGCTGTCGGACGCGGGCGACATGGACCTGAACATCCTGATCCGCAGCGCCGAAGCGGAAGGCACGGCGCTGCGCTTCCGCACCGGCGCCGGCATCGTGATCGACTCCGACCCGCAGCGCGAGCTCGAGGAGACGCGGGCGAAGGCACGCGGGATGCTGCGCGCCCTGGGGGTCGAATGATGCCCGCGACCGCGACCAGCATTGCAGCATCAAGCCCCGGCAACCGGAAGCGGATGCCGCGGGGTTCGACGCACCAAGCGAGTATCGGGGAGCGACTGCGTTGAATCCCGCGGCATCCGCCGTGTTCGTCGGCCAGGTGCGCGTAGCGTCCGTGGCGTCCTCCAACCGCGGCCTCGCCTATGGCGACGGCCTGTTCGAAACCATGCGCGTGCATCGCAGCGGCATCCCGCTGTGGCCGCGGCACCTGGCGCGGTTGCGCGATGGGGCCGGGCGGCTCGGCATCACGGTGCCTGAGCCGGGCTTCCTCGAAGCGCAGGTCCTGGCGTTTGCGGGAGAGATCGATGGCGGGGTGCTCAAGTTGCTGTTGACCCGCGGCGATGGCGGACGCGGCTACGCGCCCCAGGCCGATGCGGTCCCGACGTGGACGCTGTCCCGGCACCCGTTGCCCGTACCGCTGCCGGGCGCGCTGCGGCTGCACGACTGCGCGACCCGGTTGGCGATCCAGCCGGCCCTGGCCGGCCTCAAGCACTGCAACCGCCTGGAGCAGGTGCTGGCGCGCGGGGAGGTCGAGCGCGCCGCCTGCGACGAGGGCCTGATGCGCGACATGGAGGGCGCGCCGGTTTGCGCCACCGCGGCCAACCTGCTGGTGCTGCAGGGCGGGCGCTGGACCACGCCCGCCGTTTCGCGCTGCGGCGTGGCGGGCGTGCTGCGCGGCTGGTTGCTGGACGCTGGCCTGGTCGAAGAGGCGCCGGTCGCGCGCGAGGCGCTGGACGATGCCGACGCGTTGGCACTGTGCAACGCGGTGCGCGGTATCCTGCCGGTCGCGTCGCTGGGCGCGCGCCGTTGGGTGCGCGATGCGGCGGTGGAAAGGATCCAGGAACGGTTGGCGATGGCATTCCCGATGTTTTCCGAGGCAGGGCAGGGCACATGAGCCGGCGCGCGCGACGTGTGCCGGCGGGCGGGGCGCTGCGCCGCTTCCTCCTGCTGGTCGTGGTGGTCGCATTGCTGGCCGGTGCATGGGCCTGGCAACGGCAGCGCGGCTTCGCCGACGGTGCGCTGGACGGGATCAAGGCCGGGTCGAGCCTGGTGGTGGCGCGAGGGGATTCGCTGGACGCGGTGCTGCGCAAGCTGCGCGACGCCGGCGTCGACACCGGCGAGCGCCTGCAGTGGCAATTGCTGGCGCGCGAGCTGGATGCGGCCGGCCGCCTGCAGGTCGGCGAGTACGCGCTGGACGCGGGCACCACGCCGCGTGCGCTGCTGCTGGCGATGCGCGACGGCAAGGTCGTGCGGCGCAACTTCACCATCGTCGAAGGCTGGAACATCCGCGACCTGCGTCGCGCCCTGGCCAAGGTGCCCGAGTTGCGGCAGGAGGCGGCCGGGCTCGACGATGCCGCGCTGATGCGTGCCCTGGGCCAGCCCGGGCAGCACCCCGAGGGGCGCTTCCTGCCCGAGACCTACGCGTGGGTCCGCGGCGATTCCGACCTGGACGTGCTCAGGCGCGCGCATGCGGCGATGGCGAAGGCGCTGGCCGCGGCGTGGGAGGCGCGCGCGAAGGACCTGCCGCTGCGCTCGCCCGACGAAGCATTGACCCTCGCCTCGATCGTGGAGAAGGAAACCGGCATCGCCGAGGAGCGACCGGCCATCGCCGGCGTGTTCGTGCGGCGCCTGCACACCGGCATGCGCCTGCAGACCGACCCCACCGTGATCTACGGCATGGGCGCGGCGTACACCGGCAACATCCGCCGCAGCGACCTCACCACCGACACGCCCTACAACACCTACACGCGCGCCGGCCTGCCGCCGACGCCCATCGCGATGCCCGGCGAAGCCGCGCTGCGGGCTGCGACCCGCCCCGCACCGGGCGATGCGCTGTATTTCGTCGCCGTTGGCGATGGCAGCGGCCGGCACGTGTTCAGCGCGTCGCTCGACGCGCATAACGCGGCGGTGCGCGCCTATGTGCAGCGCTACCGCGCGCAACAGCGCGAGGCGGCGCCGAAGTGAGTAGCGGACTGCGGCGGGAATCGCGCCTGCTGACCATCGAAGGTGGCGAAGGCGCGGGCAAGAGCACCGTGCTGCGCGCATTGCGGGATGCGCTCGTGGCCGACGGGTTCGAGGTGGTGTCGACCCGCGAGCCCGGCGGCACCCCGCTGGCCGAACGGATCCGCGGCCTGCTGCTGGACCCCTCGCACGAGCCGGCGGCGCCGGAGACCGAATTGCTGCTGATGTTCGCCGCGCGCGCGCAGCACGTGCGCGAGGTGGTGCTGCCGGCGCTCGCCCGCGGCGCGTGGGTGGTCAGCGACCGCTTCACCGATTCGAGCTATGCCTACCAGGGCCATGCGCGCGGCCTCGACCAGGGCTTCATCGCCGAACTCGAACGGCGCGTGGTCGGGATCGAACCCGGGCTCACCCTGCTGCTCGACCTCGGCGTCGCCCACGGGCGCGAACGCACCCGCGGCCGCGACCTGCTGGGGGGCGCCGGCCCCGACCGCATCGAGCGCGAACGCGACGACTTCTTCGAACGCGTGCGTGCGGGCTTCCTCGCCCGCGCACGGGCGCACCCGGATCGCGTCGAGGTGATAGATGCCAGCCCGGCCGCGGAGGCCGTCGCCGTGGCGGCCGTCGCCGCATTGGCCCGTTACCGCGCGGGGCTGCGATGAGCCTGCTGCCGCCGCTCGCGCCCTGGCAGCAGCGCGCCTACGCCCAGGCCTGCGCGGCGATCGATGCCGGGCACTTCGGCCACGCGACGCTGGTCGTCGGCCCCGCCCGTATCGGCAAGCGCGTGCTCGCCGAACGCCTCGCCCAACGCGTCCTGTGCCAGGCACCGCAGGCCGACGGTGAACCCTGCGGCCACTGCAAGGCCTGCCACCTGTTCGCCAGCCGCGCCCAGTACGACCCGATGGAGGTGCGGCCGGATGGAATGCCCGCGCATCCCTGGGGCCACAGCGCGCATCCCGACCTGTTGCTGGTCGGCCACGAGGTCAACCAGAAGACCGGCAAACCGCGCACCGAGCTGGTAATCGAGCAGGTCCGCGCGATCTCCGAAAAGCTGGGCCTGACCGCGCAGCTCGGCGGTGCGCAGATCGTCATCGTCGATCCAGTGGAGGCGATCAACTGGAACGCCTTCAACGCCTTGCTGAAGACGCTGGAGGAGCCGCAGCCGGGCCGCTACCTGTGGCTGTTGTGCGCCGATCCGGCGCGCTTGCCGGCCACCATCCGCAGCCGATGCCAACGCCTCGAGCTGCGCCTGCCGCCACGCGACGAGGCGCTGGCCTGGCTGCGCGGCCGCGGGCATGCGCAGGCCTTGGCCGAAGAGGCGCTGGATGCGGCGCGCGGAGATCCGGGGCTGGCCGATGCCTGGCTCGCGGGCGATGGGCTGGCGTTGCGGCGCGAGGTCGCCGCCGATGCGCAGGCCCTGCAGCGCGGCCAGGCGGCCGCCGTGGATTTGGCTGCGCGTTGGGTGGCCGACGGGCGCGCTGCGGAGCGCTTGCAGCACCTGGCGGACCTCGCGTTGCGCGAGGCCTCGGGCTTGACCGATCCGGTGCGAACCCGCAGGCTGGCCGCGCGATTCGACGCCGCCAACCGGGCGCGTGGGTTGTTGCGCACCACAGTGCGCGCCGACCTCGCCGTCGCCGAGGGGCTGGTGGCATGGAGCAACTGATGGGGACTGGCGCATGAGTGGAGCGGGCGGCGCGCGGCAAGGCATCCTGTCGCTGGTGGTCAAGGACAAGGCCGCGCTGTACAACGCGTACATGCCGTACATCCGGCAGGGCGGGATCTTCGTGCCGACCACGCGGCGCTACTTCATCGGCGACGAGGTCTTCTTGCTGCTCACCTTGCCGGATTCCTCCGAGCGGTTGCCGGTCGCCGGGAAGGTCTGCTGGGTGACGCCCACCGGTGCCCAGGGCAACCGCACAGCCGGGATCGGCGTGCAGTTCGCGGACACCGCCGAAGGCGAATCGGTGCGGGGCAAGATCGAGACCGTGCTGGCGGGTACCCTCAGCGCCGAGCAGCCGACCCAGACGATGTGACGCCGCCGCCGCGTGCGCGGCGACGGACAGGGTGCGGCCAACCTCAGGGATTGGCTTCGCGCAGGGCCGGGTTGTCCCAGCCCGGGCGCGGGGCGAAGCGCTCGCCGTGCGTGGCCTGCAGCGCCTGCAACCGCGCGACCAGGGCGTCCGGGCCGAAGCTGCGGATGTGCGCGATCGGGCCGCCGCGGAACGGCGCGAAGCCGGTACCGAAGATCACCCCCGCATCGAGCAGGTCGGCATCGGCGACCACGCCGTCGTGCAGGCAGGCCACCGCCTCGTTGAGCAGCGGCAGGATCAGCCGGTCCTCGAGGTCGGCCGGCGCCTCGTAGCCTGCCGGCACCTCGGGCTTGACCGCCTTCCCGTCCTTCCAGGCGTACAGGCCCTGGCCGTCCTTCTTGCCGCGCTTGCCGGCCTCGACCCCGCCCAGCGCCGCCGGGACCTGCAGGCCGAGGAACGGCGCCAACTCCCTGCCCACGCCGGCCGCCACGTCCAGGCCCACGGTGTCGAGCAGTTCGATCGGCCCCATCGGCATGCCGAACTTCACCGCGGCCTTGTCGATGACCGCGCCGGGGATGCCGTCGGCATGGGCGGTGGCGGCCTCGAGCATGTACGGGAACAGCACGCGGTTGACCAGGAAGCCCGGGGTGCCCGCGACCGGCACCGGGAACTTGCCCAGCGCCTTGCAGAACGCGGCGAGCCGGCGTTCGGTCTCCGGCGCCATGCGGTCGTGGTGGATGATCTCGACCAGCGGCATCTGCGCCACCGGGTTGAAGTAGTGCAGGCCGGCGAACTGCGCCGGGCGGTCGATGTGCTCGCGCAACTCGACCAGCGGGATCGACGAGGTATTGGTGGTCAGCAGCGCATCCGCCTTCAGCCGCGGCTCGAGGGTTTCGTACAGCGCGCGCTTGGCATCGGGGTTCTCGATGATCGCCTCGATCACCAGGTCGGCGGTGGCCACGCCATCGCCGGCGAGGTCGCCCTTCAGTCGCGCCGCCACCGCCGGCCGCTTGGCCGGATCCTTGACCTTCTTCTCGAACAGCGCCTGCGCGCGCTGCAGGGCCGGGTCGATGAAGCGCTGCTCGCGGTCCTGCAGGGTGACCTCGAAGCCCTTGTAGGCCGCCCACGCGGCGATGTCGCCGCCCATCACGCCGGCGCCGACCACGTGGACGCGGGCGATCCCGGGATCGCCCTTGCCCAGCGCCTTCAGGCGCTCGGTGAGGAAGAAGATGCGGATCAGGTTGCGCGCGGTGGGCGTGCCGGCGAGTTTCACCACCGCGCGGCGTTCGGCATCCAGCCGTCCCTGCAGGCCCTTGCCGCCGGCCCGTTCCCAGGTCGCGATCAGCGAATGCGGCGCCGGGTAGAACGCCTTGGGCGCCTTGCGCGCGACCTGCTTGGTCATCTGCGGCGCCAGCAGCCTGCGCGCGAGCGGGGTGTTGGTCGCCCAGCCCAGCACGCGTTGCTTGAACGGGCGGGTGGTGCCGCGCAACGCGAGCGTTGCCGCCGCGTCGACCAGGTTCGCCGGCTCGACCACCTTGTCGACCAGGCCGATGCCGCGGGCGGCGCTCGCCGACAGCGCGCGGCCGGTCAGCATCATGTCCATCGCCGCCGGCGCGCCGACGAGGCGCGGCAGGCGGGCGCTGCCGCCCCAGCCCGGGAAGATGCCGAGCTGCACTTCGGGCAGGCCGATGCGGGTGGAGGGATCGTCGCTCGCCACCCGGTAGCGGCAGGCCAGCGAGATTTCAGTGCCGCCGCCCATGCAGAAGCCGTGGATCGCGGCGACGGTGGGGCAGGGCAGGCGGGCCAGCGACTGGAACACCACCTGGCCACGGCGGATCGCGTCGTCCACCGTGCCCTTGCGGTCGAACTCCTGGAATTCCTTGAGGTCGGCGCCGGCGATGAAGCTGCTGGCCTTGCCGGAGGCGACGACCACGCCCTTCGGCGGATCCAGCGCGATCCGTTCCAGCGCCGCGGCGAGTTCCAGCAGCGCGTCCTGCGAGAACGCGTTGACCGCCGCATCGGCGCGGTCGAAGTACAGCACCAGCACGCCATCGGGGCGCGGCTCGGGGCGCCAGTGGCGGAGACGGAGGCCATCGAAGCGCGCGGCGGAGGCGTCGGCCATGGGCGTACGATCCGGAGGAGTATGGAGGAACCCGTATCCTAGCCCGCGTGCACTTGAATACGTGTCAAACCGGCTTCAGGTAGGAACGGTCGCGGGAACTTCCGCGGCGCAGGATGGTCACAACGCCCGGACGCCGGGCCCAACGGGGGACCGGCACGCGATGGCCGAGGATGACGTGTCGGAAGCGCTGGACCAGGATCTCGTCGCCCGCGTGCAGCGCGGGGACAGCGCCGCCTTCGACCTGCTGGTGCGCAAGTACCAGCACAGGGTCGGCGCGCTCATTTCGCGCTACATCCACGATTGGGCGGAAGTGCAGGACGTCGCGCAGGACACCTTCATCCGCGCCTACCGGGCGATCGGCGGGTTCCGCGGCGACGCGCAGTTCTCCACCTGGCTGCACCGGATCGCGGTGAACACCGCCAAGAACCACCTGGTCTCGCACAACCGTCGCCCGCCCGCCGACGACATCGAGCTGGAGGATGCCGAGCAGTTCGAGTCCGGCCTGCGCCTGCGCGACAACGACACCCCCGAGCGCGAACTGATGCGCCAGCAGCTGGAACAAACGGTGCTGCGCGCGGTCGAAGAACTGCCGCCGGAGCTGCGCGAAGCGATCACCTTCCGCGAAGTGGAAGGCATGAGCTACGAGGAGATCGCCGAGCGCATGGACTGCCCCATCGGCACCGTCCGTTCCCGCATCTTCCGCGCCCGCGAGGCCATCGATGCACGGATGAAGCCGCTGCTCGACCAGGACGACACCGCCCGCAAGCGTTCGCACGCATGAAAGCGACCGACATGAACACCGACCACGCCGCCAACGACCTCACCCAACTGAGCAGCCGCGAACAACTGTCGGCGCTGATGGACAGCGCCCTGCCGGCCGACGAGACCCGCTTCCTGCTGCGCCGCCTGCGGCACGACGACGCCCTCGCCGGATGCTGGGAACGCTGGCGCATCGCCGGCGAAACCTTGCGCGGGCTCGCTCCCGCGCAGCGCCTGCCTGCCGATTTCGCCGCGCGCGTCGCCGCCGCCCTGCACGACGCGCCGCCGGCAGCGATGCCTG
>JAFLEB010000031.1:2724-23627 GCA_017302075.1 Lysobacterales bacterium | reverse complement strand
GGTGTGTCCTGCGGTGTGCTTCGCACGCCGTGTTGCCGCAGGGCGAGACCAAACGGTGAGCTAAGCATGTAGTGCCGGGCCTGGAGTACCTTCGGACGGCGGTTCGATTCCGCCCACCTCCACCAATGCAAACGGGCCGCCCCAAGGCGGCCCGTTTTTTTGGTGCGCACAGCTGCGAGGGATCAGCCCTGCAGCGGGAGCAGGCGGATCTCGACCCGGCGGTTGAGCGCACGGCCCGAGTCGGTGTCATTGCTGGCGACCGGATAGCGCTCGCCCATGCCGACGATCTCGAAGCGCTCGCGCTGCACGCCCTGGCCCATCAGGTAGCCCGCGACCGCATTGGCGCGACGCTCGGACAGGGTCTGGTTGGCGGCATCAGAGCCGATGCTGTCGGTGTGGCCGCTGACCTCGACGATGGTCTGGTTGTACTCCTTCAGGGTCGCGGCCACGGTGTTGAGCGCCGGGTAGAACTGCGGCTTCAGGTCGTACTTGGCGAAGTCGAAGGTGACGCCGTCCGGCAGGTTCAGCTTGATCACGTCGCCGTCGCGGCTGACGTCGATGCCGGTGCCCGCGGTCTGGCGACGCAGCTCGGCTTCCTGGCGATCCTGGTACGCACCGATGCCGCCACCGGCCAGGGCGCCGATACCGGCACCGACCATCGCGCGCTGGCGACGCTCGACGGCATCGCCGCCGCTGAGCAGGCCGGCCACCGCGCCGATGCCGGCACCGATCAGCGCGCCGCGCTTGGTACGGTTGGGATCGTTCGGATCGTTGGTCTGCCCGGTGTAGCTGGCACAACCGGCAGTGAAGGCAGCAAGGGTGGCGCCCAGCAGGGCGAGCTTCAGCGTCTGGGAATTCATCGTCGGTCCTCGTGTGGATTCAGGCCTGCCCTGAATGACGTGGCTACGCTAGGCGTCGCCACGTGGCCGCCACGTGAACGCGTGAAGAGCCATTAAGCTGGCGTTTCGGCGTGCATCATCGCGTGCGCGGCGGCCGCGTTGAGCGGGGCATCCCAACTGCCCATGAGCGCCAGGTACAGGAGCTTCTCGAACTCCTCGCCGAACCGCCGGATCACGGCATCGGGGTCGGGTATCAATCGCGCATCCGCGATCAGCCCGAAGTGGACCTGCCCGCGGTAGCTCAGGATCGACAGGCCGATGCCGATCGAGCCGGTTTGCGGCACCCAGAACATCATGTCCCGCAGGGTGCAACCGGCGAGATACAGCGGCTGCTGGGGCCCCGGGACATTGGTGGCGACCGCGCTGGCCTTGCGGCTGAACATCTCCAAGGCAAGCTCCTGCACCGGCGGCGGGGCCACCCCAAGCGCGGCAAGAAGTCCATAAGCAACAATGGCTTGCCGAGATGTCTTCAACTGATTCATGCACTCGGCGACGCGTTCCAGCCGGCGCAACGGGTTGTCCTCCCCGACCGGGAGTTCGAGGAACACCAGCCCGAAGTGGTTGCCGAGCTTCTTGGCATGCTCCAGCGGGCGCAGATTGACCGGGACGGTGGCGCGCAGGGTCATGCCCTCGAGGTGCTCGCCGCGTTCCAGCATGTAGCCGCGCAGCGCGCCCGCCGCGGCGGCCATCAGCACGTCGTTGACCGTGCAGTCGCAGGCGCGACCGACGGCTTTCACCTCCTCCAGCGACAGCGGCTCGGCCCAGGCCACACGCTTGCTGACCCCCAGCCGGCCGCGCAGCAGCGATGGCGGATCGTCCGGGAGCGCCAGCGCGTGCACCAGCTCGCGGGCGATCTCCCCGCCCTCCTTCGCCAGCAGGCCCGCCAGCGTGGGATCGCGGTACATCGCCATCCCCTGCTCCAGCATCTTGCCGCCCAGCTTCATGTAGCGGTCGACCGCGCCGACACGCTGGGCGACCCGGGCGCCTTCATGCTTGAGCCAGGCCCGGTCGAGGCGTGTCTCGCGGGAGGAGTCGCGGTCGGTGTCGGTCAGCGACAGCAGCACCTGGACCAGCGCGATGCCGTCGGCATAGCAGTGGTGGATGCGCGCCACCAGCGCCGAACCGCCCTGGTAGCGCTCGACCAGGTGGAACTGCCACAGCGGCTTGGTCGGGTCCAGCGGGCTGGAGGCCAGCTGGCTGGCGAAGCGCTCCAGCGCCTTCTTCTCGGCGGCGGGACCGTGCTTGCCCGGCAGGCCGGACAGGCGCACATGCCAGTCGAGGTCGAAGGTTTCGTCCTCCACCCACGAGGCGCCGGCGGCGCCCTCGACCGGCTTCTGCAGGAAACGGCGGTAGGCCAGGAAGCGCTTCTGGATCACCCGCTTGAGCTGCGCCAGCGACATCGGCTCGGCGAACATCAGCACGCCGGTGATCATCATCGGGTTGGTCGGGCGTTCCATCCGCAGCCACGCGGTGTCCACGCGCGACATCGGTTCGCGCTTCGGGCGTCGCCCGGCGGCGGGCGCTTCAGCGGGCTTGCGGCGCGGTTTCGGCGTGGCCATCGGTTCCTCCCCGGGGTGCGCCGAGTGAATCACGCCCACCCGAAAACGGTCAACGCGGGGGCGCGGTCACCCGCCGACGTAAGCGCGCGGGATGCGTTCGTTGAGCCCGGTCAGGATCTCGTAGGGGATGGTCCCCGCCTGCCGCGCGATGTCCTCCACGCGGATGGCCTGCCCGTCCTGTCGGCCGACCAGCACCACCTCGTCCTCGTTGTAGGCCGTGCCGTCCGGACCGAGGTCGACCATGAACTGGTCCATGCACACACGGCCGGCGATCGGCCGGCGATGCCCCCGCAGCAACACCTCGCCGCGCGAGGACAGGGCCCGCGGGTAACCGTCGCCGTAGCCCACCGGGATGGTGGCGATGCGGGTGTCGGTGGCCGCGGCCCAGGTCGCGCCGTAGCTCACCGTGCCGCCGGCGCGGACGACCTTGAAGTACACCACGCGCGACACCAGCGACAACGCGGGCCGCAACGCGAGGGTCGCCTGCGAGGCAGGATCCGGCAGCACGCCGTAGAGGATGATCCCGGGCCGCACGAGGTCCAGCCAGGTGCCGGGCGCGTGCAGCACGCCGCCGGAATTGGCGAGGTGGCGCAGCGGCATCGGCGCGCCGATCCGCGTGAAGTGCGCGCAGGCCTCGGCGAAGCGCTCGACCTGGCGGTCGGTCATCGGCGATCCCGGGTCGTCGGCGCAGGCGAGGTGCGAGTACACGCCGACGATGTCGCACCAGCGCGAGGCCGCCGCCGCCTCGATGAAGCCGGCGCAGGAATAGCTGTGGACGCCGATCCGCTCCATCCCGGTATCGATCTTCAGGTGCACCCGGGCGCGCTGCCCCAGCGCCTCGGCCACCACCTCGACCTGGCGCAGCTTGTCCAGCGAGGAGACGGTGATCTCCAGCTCGTGGCGGAGGTAGTCGGCGACCTGCGGCCCGAAGATCCCGCCCAGCACCAGGATCGGCAGGCGGATGCCGGCGCGGCGCAGGGCGATGCCTTCCTCCACGAAGGCGACGCCGAGGCGGTCGGCGCCGCAGGCCTCCAGGTGGCGCGCCACCGGCACCAGCCCGTGGCCGTACGCATTCGCCTTGACGATGCCCATCACCGGCACGCCGACATGGGCGCGGATCGCCCGCAGGTTGTCGCCGACCGCGGACAGGTCGACCACGATGCGGCTGGGACGCTGGGTGACGGGATCGCTCATCGCGCTATTCGACCACGCGCGCGGCGCGGTGCCTACCGGGCTTACTCGAAGCTGCCGACCGAATCGTGGGCCAGGTTGTCGAAGCGGGTGTACTCGCCGAAGAACTTCAGCTTGAAGCTGCCGGTCGGGCCGTTTCGCTGCTTGCCGATGATGATCTCGGCCAGCCCCTTGTCCGGCGAATTTTCCTTGTTGTAGTACTCGTCGCGGTAGATGAAGACGATCATGTCCGCGTCCTGCTCGATCGCGCCGGATTCGCGCAGGTCGGCCATCACCGGGCGCTTGTCGGTACGGGTTTCCAGCGAGCGGTTGAGCTGCGACAGCGCGATCACCGGCACGTTCAGCTCCTTGGCCAGCGCCTTCAGCGAACGGCTGATCTCGGAGATCTCGGTCGCGCGGTTCTCGCTGTTGCCGGGCACCTGCATCAACTGCAGGTAGTCGATCACGATCAGGCCGAGGTCGTGCTCGCGCTTCAGGCGGCGCGACTTGGCGCGCAGCACGTCCGGCGACAGCGCCGGGGTGTCGTCGATGAAGACCTTGATCTCGCGCATCAGCTGGATCGCGCTGGACACCCGGCTCCAGTCCTCGTCCTCGAGCGCGCCGGTGCGCAGGCGGGTCGCGTTGACCCGTCCCACCGACGAGATCATGCGCAGGGCGAGCTGGCTGGCCGACATTTCCATCGAGAACACCGCCACCGCCTTCTTCGACTTCAGCGCGGCGTATTCGGCGATGTTGATCGCCAGCGTGGTCTTGCCCATCGACGGGCGCGCCGCGAGGATCACCAGGTCGGTCGGCTGCAGGCCGGCGGTCATCTCGTCGAATTCAGTGTAGCCGCTGGACAGGCCGGTCACGCCGCCGCCCTGCTCCGCCCGCGTCTGCAGGACGTCGAACGCCTCCAGCAGTGCCTTGCGCACCGGGGTGAAGTCCTGCTTGCCTTTCGAGCCGGCCTCGGCGATCGCGAACACCTCCTGCTCGGCCTTGGCCAGCAGCTCGCTGGAATCGCGCCCCTCGGGCTGGAAACCGTCGTTGACGATGCCGGTGCCGACCTCGATCAGCTGGCGCAGGATCGCCTTGTCGCGGACGATCTCCGCGTAGGCCTTGATGTTGGCGGCGCTCGGCGTGCTGCTGGCCAGCTCGACCAGGTAGGCGCCGCCGGCGACCTGCTCCGACAACCCCTGCGAATCGAACCACTCGCCGAGGGTCACCGCATCGAACGGGCGGTTCTTCTCCGCCAGCTCGCGGATCGCGCGGAAGATCAGCTGATGGTCGCGCCGGTAGAAGTCGGCATCCGAAAGCTGGTCGGCGACGCGGTCGAAGGCGTTCGGGTCCAGCATCAGGCCGCCGAGCACGGCCTGCTCGGCATCCACCGACTGCGGTGGCACCCGCAACTGCTCGATCCTGGTGTCGTACTGGTCGCGACGCTGCTGCGGTCGTGCGCTCATCGGCAAAACGGATCCCCGGTGCGATCCGTCGTCGCGGATCGGTTGTTGTTCTTGTGCGTAGGGAAGCATCGTAGTCGCGCCAGCCGGCGAGCGTTGCAGATAACGCTGTGGATAACCGGTGGGAATCTCACCAGCTGCGACGAGCGCAGGATGCCGCCAAAGAAAACGGGCGCCTCTCGGCGCCCGTTGCGATCGTGAGATGGCGACGCGGCTTACGCGGCGTCCGGCACCACGACCACCTTGACGGTGGACTCGACGTCGGCGTGCAGGTGCACGATGACCTCGGTCTCGCCGGTGTGGCGGATCGGGCCTTCGCCCATCACCACTTCCGACTTGCCCACTTCCACGCCCAGCTGGCGGGTGATCGCGTCGGCGATCTCGCGCGGGCCGACCGAGCCGTACAGCTTGCCTTCGGTCGAGGCGTTGGCGGAGATGGTCACGCTGGCGTCGGCCAGCTTGGCCTGGCGGCCATTGGCGGCGTCGAGCGCGGCCTGGGCCTTGGCTTCGTAGTCGGCGCGCTTGGCCTCGAACTCGGCCAGGTTGGCGGCGGTGGCCGGCACGGCCTTGCCCTGCGGGACCAGGAAGTTGCGGCCGTAGCCCGGCTTCACGTCGACCTTGTCGCCGAGGTTGCCGAGGTTCACGACCTTCTGCAGGAGGATCAGTTGCATGGTGTTGCTCCTATTCGTTAGCGACGCGGCGCGCCGCAACTGGTGCTGTCCGAATGGACGGGATTTCAGATCGACGAACGATCAGCGACGCACAGCATGCGAAGGCGTGGCAAGGAGCGGGAGGACGCGCGCACCGCAGTTGACTGGGCGTCAATGAGGATGCGCGCGGCCGACCAGCGACACCGCCACGCCAAGCAGGCGAAGCGTCAGACGTTGTGGTTGTCCGTGTAGGGGATCAGCGCCAGGAACCGGGCGCGCTTCACGGCGGCCTGCAGCTGGCGCTGGTACTTCGACTTGGTGCCGGTGATGCGGCTGGGCACGATCTTGCCGGTCTCGGTCAGGTACTGGCGCAGGGTGTTGAGATCCTTGTAGTCGATCTCGGTCACGCCCTCGGCGGTGAACTTGCAGAACTTGCGGCGGCGGAAGAACTTGGACATGGACGTGGCTCCTTAGGCGGCTTCGGCGGATTCGGAATCGCCAGTGCCGACGGCACTGTCGCTCTCGTCGTCGCGGCGGCGGCGCTCGCCACGCTCGGGCTTGTCGCCCTTCTCGTCCTTGTTCTTCATGATCAGGGACTGCTCGGTCACCGCGTCGTCGCGGCGCATGACCAGGTGGCGCAGCACCGCGTCGTTGAAGCGGAAGCCGTCGACCAGCTCGTCGAGCACGGCCTGCGGGGCTTCCACGTTCATCAGCACGTAGTGGGCCTTGACCAGGTTCTGGATCGGGTAGGCCAGCTGGCGGCGGCCCCAGTCCTCGAGGCGGTGGACCTTGCCCTCGCCGGCTTCGATCGCGCCCTTGTAGCGCTCGATCATCGCCGGGACCTGCTCGCTCTGGTCCGGATGGACCAGGAACACGATTTCGTAATGACGCATGGTGGTTTCCTTGTGGATGCCGGCGGCGGGATGCCGCCCGGTGAGCCCTCGGCCACCGCAGGCGCGGCGCGTTCGGGCAAGGCCTCCCGCGAACGGGAGCCGCCAATTATGGCAGATTCAAGGATTTACGCGCAAACCGCGGGCGCAGCGCCTCAGGCGGCGCGGTCGGCGTCGGTGGTGAAGCTCTCGCCGCAGCCGCATTCGCCGGCCACGTTGGGGTTGCGGAACACGAACTGCTCGTTCAGCCCCTGCTTGAGGAAGTCGATCTCGGTGCCGTCGACCAGCGGCAGGCTGGCGGCGTCCACGTAGATCCGCACGCCCTGGTCCTCGAACACCCGGTCGTCGTCGCCGGCGGCACGGGCCATGTCCACCTTGTAGCCCCAGCCGGAACAGCCGGTGCGCGAGACCCCGAAGCGCAGCCCGAGGGCGGCGGGATCGGCGTCGAGGTAGCCGCGGATGCGGAGGCGGGCGGATTCGCTGAGGGTGACGGCCATGGCGGGATTCTAATTGGAAGCGATGCCGCTCCGGTAAACTCTGCACCCTATCTCGATGCCGACACGCAGGATTTCAAGCGCATGAGCATGTTTTCGGTGGCCCAGGCACTCGCCGGGCACGCGCCCGAGGGCGGGCAAGTGACCGTGAAGGGCTGGGTCCGCACCCGCCGCGACTCCAAGGCCGGGCTGAGCTTCGTCAACGTCAGCGATGGCTCCTGCTTCGCCCCGATCCAGGTGGTCGCGCCGGACACCCTGCCCAACTACGAGTCCGAGGTGAAGCACCTGACCACCGGCTGCGCGGTCATCGCCACCGGCACGTTGGTGAAGTCGCAGGGCCAGGGCCAGAGTTTCGAGGTGCAGGCATCCGGCATCGAAGTCGTCGGCTGGGTCGAGGACCCGCTCACCTACCCGATGCAGCCCAAGCAGCATTCGCTGGAATACCTGCGCGAGTTCGCCCACCTGCGCCCGCGCACCAACCTGTTCGGCGCGGTGACCCGCATCCGCCACTGCCTGGCGCAGGCCGTGCACCGCTTCTTCCACGAGCGCCAGTTCTACTGGATCAGCACGCCGATCATCACTACCTCCGACGCCGAGGGCGCCGGGCAGATGTTCCGGGTGTCGACGCTGGACATGGCCAACCTGCCGCGCGACGGCAAGGGCAACGTGGATTTCAGCCGCGACTTCTTCGGCAAGGAAACCTTCCTGACCGTGTCCGGCCAGCTCAACGTCGAGGCCTATTGCCTGTCGCTGAGCAAGGTGTACACCTTCGGCCCCACCTTCCGCGCCGAGAACAGCCACACCACGCGCCACCTGGCCGAGTTCTGGATGATCGAGCCGGAGATCGCGTTCGCCGACCTCAACGACGATGCCAACCTCGCCGAGGACTTCCTCAAGTACCTGTTCCGCGCGGTGCTGGAGGAACGCGGCGACGACATGGCGTTCATCGCCGAGCGCGTGCAGAAGGACGCGATCAGTCGCCTGCAGGGCTTCATCAACGCGCCGTTCGAGCGCATCGACTACACCGATGCGATCGCGTTGCTGCAGAAGTCCGGCAAGAAGTTCGAGTTCCCGGTGGAATGGGGCCTGGACCTGCAGACCGAGCACGAGCGCTGGCTGACCGAGGAACACGTCGGCCGCCCGGTGGTGGTGATGAACTACCCGGAGCAGATCAAGGCGTTCTACATGCGCCTGAACGACGACGGCCGCACGGTCGCGGCGATGGACGTGCTGGCCCCGGGCATCGGCGAGATCATCGGCGGCAGCCAGCGCGAGGAACGCCTGGACATGCTGGACGCGCGCATGGCGCAGTTCGGCCTGGACCCCGCGCACTACGGCTGGTATCGCGACTTCCGCCGCTACGGCACGGTGCCGCACGCCGGCTTCGGGCTGGGGTTCGAGCGCCTTGTGGTGTACGTCTGCGGCCTGGCCAACATCCGCGACGCCATCGCCTACCCGCGCGCGCCGGGCAGCGCGGAGTTCTAAGCCGATGGATGCCGACCTGGTCCTGTTCTTCGCGCTGACCGCGTTCGCGATCGCGATCGCCGGCGCGACCGCGTTCGTGATCTTCTGGCCGCTGGCGCTGGTGCACATCCGCGACCGCCACCCGCAGATCACCGCGCAACTGGGCGAAGGCGCCTTCCTGAAGCCGAAGGCACTGTGGTGGCTGCTGTGCGGCGACTACCGGGGCACGCCGGACCGCGGCCTGTCGGGTCTGGCGACGCCTTCGCGCATCTCCCTGCTGGTGATCCTCGGCGGCATCGCCGGCGGTGGCCTGCTCTGGCTCGTGGGCAACGCGCTGTGAGCGCCGGCGACCGCGAGGGCTGGTGGCTGGCGAGCCTGGGCCGAACCATCGTCTGGGCCCGCCTGCGCGAGCGCGAGGCCGGCACCGCCGAAGTCTTCGACTGCGACGGCAACACCCTGCCCTACGACAGCCCGGACACCGCGCGGGCGTCGCTGATGGACGCCGAATTCGTGGAGTTCGACGGCCTCGACGAAGACGACGCGCTGGCCCGCGGCTTCTCGCTGACCGAGCTGGCACCGCCGCGCGGCGAGGACGACGAAGCGCTGCGCCCGCGGATGGTGCAGCAGCTCGGTGGCCGCGCCTGAGCCGCGATGTACCTGCCGCGCGCCTTCGCCGAGCCTGACCTCGCGCAACTGGATGCGCTGTTCGCCGCCGACCCGTTCATCACCCTGGTGACCCCCGATGCCGCCGGCGTGCCGTTCGTGTCGCACCTGCCGGTGCTCTACCGGCGCGACGGCGACCGGGTGCGGCTGGAGGGCCACTGGGCGCGCCCCAATCCGCAGGCCGCGCATGGCGGCGAGGCCCTCGCCATCGTCCACGGCCCGCATGCCTATGTCTCGCCGGGCTGCTATCCCGACAAGCACGAGGCCGGCCGCGTACCGACCTGGAACTACATGGTCGCGCACCTGCATGGCACGCTGGCCACCTTCGAGGATGAGGCGGGCCTGGCCGACCTGGTGGCGCGCCTGAGCCGGCATTTCGAGGCGACCGTCGGCAGCGACTGGGAATTCGACCCCGTGGACGCGCGACAACTCGCCATGCTGAGCGGCATCGTCGGCTTCCGCTTCGAACCCACGCGGATCGAGATCAAGGCCAAGCTGAGCCAGAACCACCCCGAGGCCAACCGGCGCGCGGTCGCCGCCGCACTGGCCGCCCGCGACGATGCCGACGCCCGCGCGATCGCCGCGCGCATGCAGGCCGCCCTGCCCTGAGGAACGACCATGGACCTGGACCTGCGCGGGAAACATGCCCTGGTGTGCGGCGCCTCCGAAGGCATCGGGCGCGCGACCGCACACGAGCTCGCGTCGCTCGGCGCCCGCGTCACCCTGCTCGCGCGTCGCGAAGACGCCCTGCGCGCGGCGCTGGCCGACCTGCCCACCCCGCACGGCCAGGCGCACGGGATCGTGGCCGCCGATGTCGCGCAGGGCGACGCGCTCTCACGCGCCGTCGCCGCACTGGCGGCCGACGCGCCGGTCCACATCCTGGTCAACAACACCGGCGGACCGCCCGGCGGTCCCGCGCACGCGGCGGGCATCGACGCCTACCTCGACGCCTTCAACAAGCACCTCGTCGCCAACCAGCGGCTGTTGCAGGCGGTGCTGCCGGGGATGCGCGCGGCCGGCTGGGGCCGCATCGTCAACGTGATCTCGACCTCGGTGTACGAGCCGATCCCCAACCTCGGCGTGTCCAACACGATCCGGGGCGCGGTGGCCGGCTGGGCCAAGACGCTGTCGCGCGAACTCGCCGGCGACGGCATCACGGTGAACAACGTGCTGCCCGGCTACACCCGCACCCAGCGGCTGGAGCAGATCCTGGCCGACCGCAGCGCGGCGTCGGGCAAGCCGCGGGAGGAGATCGCCAAGGCGATGCTGGCCAGCGTGCCGGTGGGACGCTTCGCCGAGGCCGCCGAGATCGCCGGCATGATCGCCTTCCTGTGCACGCCGGCCGCGGCCTACGTCGATGGCCAGTCGATCGCGGTGGATGGCGGCCGCATGCAGTCGATCTGAGCCGCCCGCGCGACATCGATCCCGCCGGGACGGACGCCACCGGCGCGCGCCTCCACGCCGCAGGGCGGCATGACCGTCCAGCACGCGCCGGGTAAGCTGCGCGGATGCATCGATTCGGACATGTCATCGGCCCCGCAAGCGGTGCGCCCACCAGTCGCCAGTGGCGCCCGGTCTTCGATCCCGACACCGCCGAGGCGTACGCCGAGGTCGCCGATGGCGATGCCGCCAGCGTGGCCGACGCCGTCGACGCCGCCCGGCAGGCCGCCCCCGGCTGGGCCGGGCTGCGCAACAGCGAACGTGCCCGCCACCTGGAGCGCCTCGCGGATGCGCTGGAGGCGCGCATCGAGGCCTTCGCCCGCGCCGAGGCGGTCGACGCCGGCAAGCCGCTCGCGCTGGCCCGCGACATCGAGATCCCGCGCGCGGTCAGCAACCTGCGCTTCTTCGCCCACGCGGCCACCCAGTTCGCCAGCGAGTCGCACCACGGCGAAGCCGGCCTGAATTACACGCTGCGCAGTCCGCTCGGCGTGGTCGGCTGCATCAGCCCGTGGAACCTGCCGCTGTACCTGTTCACCTGGAAGATCGCGCCGGCGCTGGCCGCGGGCAATGCGGTGGTCGCGAAGCCCTCGGAGGTGACCCCGGCCACCGCGACCCTGCTCGGCGAGTTGGCGCTGGAGGTCGGGCTGCCCCCGGGCGTGCTGAACATCGTGCATGGCCTCGGGCCGGCGGTCGGCGAAGCCCTGGTCGCGCATCCGCGGGTCAAGGCGATCTCGTTCACCGGCAGCACTGCGGTTGGCCAGCGCATCGCCGGCATCGCCTCGCCGTTGCTGAAAAAGCTGTCGCTGGAGCTGGGCGGCAAGAACGCGACCCTCGTGTTCGCCGACAGCGACTGGTGCGCGCAACTGGACACGCTGGTGCGCAGCGCCTTCCAGAACAGTGGGCAGATCTGCCTGTGCGGCTCGCGGCTGCTGGTCGAGCGCGCCGTGTACGACGAGTTCCGCGAGGCCTTCGTGGCCCGCGTCCGCGCCTTGCAGGTCGGCGCACCGCTCGCACCCGGCACCGAGGTCGGGCCGGTGGTCTCGCAGGCGCACTTCGACAAGATCCTCGCGGCGCTGGAGCGCGCCTGTGCCGAAGGCGGCCGCGTGCTCTGCGGCGGCGAAGCGCTGGATCGGCCTGGCTGGTACCTCACGCCCACGGTGATCGAAGGCCTCGACGCGACCTGCGCCACCAACCGCGAGGAGATCTTCGGCCCGGTGGCCACGCTGCAAGCGTTCGACGACGAAGCGCAGGCGCTGGCGTTGGCCAATGCCGGCGACTACGGGCTGTCCGCCAGCGTGTGGACGCGCGACCTCGCGCGGGCGCACCGGCTCGCGGCCGCCCTCGACGTCGGCATCGTGTGGATCAACACCTGGCTGATGCGCGACCTGCGCACGCCATTCGGCGGCACCGGCGCCTCCGGCCTGGGCCGCGAGGGCGGCATGGAAGCGATGCGCTTCTTCACCGAACCCAAGAACGTCTGCATCGACCTGCCATGAGTGCAATCCGCCCGATGCGCACCGTGCTGGCCGCATGCCTGCTGGCGACCATCGCCCCCGCCCTCGCCGGCGACGACCCGGCGGATGCGATGGCGGCGTTCTTCAAGCGCATGCAGGCGACCACGACGCCGTTCGAGGAATTCCGGTTCATGAGCGGCCCCGAGGTCGAGGCGAATCCGGTCTGGAAGCAACTCGCGGCGCAGACCCTGGCGGCCAGCCTGGCCAACCTCGGCCGCCCCAACGAGGCGTACCGCACCTTCCCCTACCGCGATCGCTCGCCCGCGCCTCCAGGCCTGCCGACGCCGGCCAGCCATCGCGCGCTGCCGGCGGTCGACTGGGTCGCGGCGCAGGCACGCCACCTGCGCGTGGTGATGGTCAACGAATCTCACCACCAGCCGCGCACGCGCCTGCTGACCCTGGCCCTGCTGGCGCCGTTGCGCGCACAGGGGTACACCCATCTCGCGGTGGAGACGCTGGCGCCCAACCCGTTGCCGAAGGGCTATCCCACCCTCGACAGCGGCTACTACACGCGCGACCCGATCTTCGCCGCACTCATCCGCGAGGCGGTCCGCCTGGGCTACGTGCTGGTCCCCTACGAGCCCGAGTCCGGCCCCGAGCAGACCCAGCAGCAGCGCGAAACCGGGATGGCACAGCTCCTCGCCGACCTCGTGCGCACGCAGCCCGACGCCAAGCTGCTGGTCCACGCCGGCTACGGCCACATCGGCAAGGACGCCGCCAGCCAACCGTCCCAGGCCGACCCGATGGCGCGCGAGTTCATGCGCCTGTCGGGCCTGCCGGTGCTCGCGCTGGACCAGACCAAGCTGGGCTGGGAGGACGGCGAGGCACAGGCGCGCCTGGCCCGCGCGTTCGCGATCCGGGCGCCCAGCGTGCTGCTGGCGCGCGAAGGCGCAACCGCCTGGAGCGCCTTGCCGGCGCGGTACGACGCCAGCGTGGTGCTGCCGGACGACGACCGCGAGGCCTTGCGGCCCGCCTGGCTCGGCCTCGACGGGCGCCGGCAGCCGGTCGCCATCGACCTCGCGCCGTGCCTGGGCCACCTGCCCTGCCTCGCCGAGGCGCGCCATGCCGCGGAAGGCGACGACGCGATCCCGGCCGACCAGTTCGTGATGCTGGCCGAGCGCGAAGCCGGCACGCCGCTCTACCTCGCGCCCGGCGGATACCGCGTGCGCTACACCGGTGGCGATGGCAACACGCTGGGCGAACGGCGCTTGCAGGTACCATCCGCGCCCGACGCCACCACAACCAGCGCCGCCGCCCCATGAACCGACTCGACCACCTGCTCGCCAAGAACCGCGACTGGGCCGAGCGCATCTCGCGCGAGGACCCGACCTTCTTCCAGCGCCTCTCGCGCCAGCAAGCCCCGAAATACCTGTGGATCGGCTGCTCCGATTCGCGCGTGCCGGCCAACCAGGTGGTCGACCTCGCGCCGGGCGAGGTCTTCGTCCACCGCAACATCGCCAACGTGGTCGTGCACACCGACCTCAACTGCCTGTCGGTGATCCAGTTCGCGGTCGACGTGCTGCAGGTCGAGCACATCCTGGTCGTCGGCCACTACGGCTGCGGCGGCGTGCACGCGGCGCTGACCCGGGCGCGCGTGGGCCTTGCCGACAACTGGATCCGCCATGTCGGCGACGTCGCCGAGAAGCATGCCGGGCTGCTGGCCGGCGCCGGCGACGAACCGCTGCAGCACGACCGGCTGTGCGAGCTGAACGCGCTGGAGCAGGTCGCCAACGTCTGCCAGACGACCATCGTGCGGGATGCCTGGGCGCGTGGGCAGTCGCTCGCGGTGCATGGCTGGGTGTACACCCTGCGCGACGGCCGCGTGCACGACCTTGGCCTCGACGTCGCCGGCGTCGACCAACTGGAACCGCAGTACGCCGCCGCGCTGGTGCGCATCCACGACGACCGGGAAGACCGCTGATGTCGGACGCGATCCATGCCACTGGTGCCCCGCGCGCGGTCGGCCACTACCCGCACGCCCGGCGCGTGGGCCGCACGCTGTACCTCTCCGGGATCGGCCCGCGCGACCCGGCGAGCAACGGCATCCCCGGCAACGTCCACGATGCCGACGGCCACCTCATCGCCTACGACATCGACGCGCAGGCGCGCGCGGTGTTCGCCAACGTGCGCACGGTGCTGGAGGCCAGCGGCGCGCGCTGGGAGGACCTGGTCGACGTCACCGTCTACCTGACCGACATGGCGCGCGACTTCGCGGCCTACAACGCGGTCTGGGCCGAGCATTTCCCCGATGCCGCCACCGCCCCCTGCCGCACCACGCTGGGCATCACCGCGCTGCCGACGCCGATCGCGATCGAGCTCAAGTGCGTCGCCCACCTGGAGGACTGAGCCATGCCGCTGCCCGGACCGATCAACCTGCAGGCCTGGATCGACGACCACCGGCACCTGCTGAAGCCGCCGGTCGGCAACAAGTGCATCGTCGACGACGAGTACATCGTGATGATCGTCGGCGGCCCGAACGCGCGCACCGACTACCACTTCGAGGACGGGCCCGAGTGGTTCTTCCAGCTGGAAGGCGAGATGGTCCTGCGCATCCAGGAGGACGGGGCCGCGCGCGACATCCCGATCCGCGCCGGCGAGACCTTCTACCTGCCGCCGCGGGTGCCGCACTCGCCGCAGCGCATGCCGGGCAGCGTCGGCCTGGTCATCGAGCGCAAGCGGCTGCCGCACGAGGACGATGCGCTGATGTGGTTCTGCGTGTCCTGCAACCACAAGCTGTACGAGGAATCCTTCCACCTGGTCGACATCGAGCAGGACTTCTTCCGGGTGTTCGAGCGCTTCTACCGCGACGACCACCTGCGCACCTGCGCGCGATGCGGCACGCTCAACCCGCGCCCGCAACGCTACGAGATGCAGGGGACGCAGGCGGACATCACCTGATGCCGGCATCGAACATGCTCAAGATCGACACCCACGCCCACTACCTGCCGCGCGACTGGCCCGACCTCGCCAGCAAGTACGGCGATGCCCGCTTCCCGGTGATCCACCACGGCGACGACGGTCGCCACCGCATCTACAAGGACGGCAAGTTCTTCCGCGAGATCTGGCCCAAGACCTGGGACCCGCAGATCCGCATCGACGACTACGCCGGCTTCGGCGTGCAGGTGCAGGTGCTGAGCACGGTGCCGGTAATGTTCAGCGAGTGGACCAAGGCCAGCCACGCGCTGGAGCTGCATCGCGCGCTCAACGACCACATGGCGCAGACCTGCCGCGACTATCCGCGCCATTACGCGGGCATCGGCACGGTGCCGCTGCAGAGTCCGCAGCTCGCCATCCGCGAGCTGGAACGCTGCATGGACGAACTCGGCCTGCAGGGCGTGCAGGTCGGCAGCCACGTCGGCGACTGGAACCTGGACGCGCCGGAATTGTTCGAGTTCTTCCAGGCGGCGAGCGACCTGGGCGCGGCGATCCTGGTGCACCCGTGGGACATGATGGGCACCGACACCATGCCCAAGTACTGGCTGCCCTGGCTGGTCGGGATGCCGGCCGAGCAGTCGCGCGCCGCCTGCTGCCTGATCTTCGGCGGCGTGCTGGAACGCCTGCCCCGGCTGCGGGTCTGCCTGGCCCACGGCGGCGGCAGCTTCCCGTACACCATCGGCCGCATCGAACACGGCTTCAACATGCGCCCGGACCTGGTGGCCACCGACAACTTCCGCAACCCGCGCGAGTACCTCAAGCGTCTGTACTTCGACTCCTGGGTGGCCGATGACGCAGCCCTGCGCTACCTGCTGGAGACCTGCGGCAGCGAGCGGGTCATGCTGGGCACCGACTATCCCTTCCCGCTCGGCGAGCAGGTCCCCGGCGAAGGCATCGAACGCCTCGGCCTGGACGATGCGCAACGCGCGCGGCTCTACCACGGCACCGCGCTGGAATGGCTCGGGCTGCCCGCCTCGAGATTCGCATGACCCCCCTTCACGACAACGCGCTGTCCTCCGATGCGCACGCTCACGCGCGCGACGCCGCCGATCCACTGCGCGGCTTCCGCGACGAGTTCCACCTGCCACTCCATGAAGGCGCGCCGCAGGCCTACTTCGTCGGCAATTCGCTGGGCCTGCAGCCGAAGGGCGCACGCGCGCACGTCGAGGAAGTGCTGGACAAGTGGGCGACCGAGGCCGTCGAGGGCCATTTCACCGGGCAGGCGCAGTGGATGCCCTACCACGAACTGGTGCGGGACCCGCTGGCGCGGGTGGTCGGCGCATTGCCGCAGGAAGTGGTGGCGATGAACTCGCTGACCGCCAACCTGCACCTGATGCTGGTCAGCTTCTACCGGCCCACGCGCGAACGGCCGCTCCTGCTGATGGAAGCCGGCGCCTTCCCGTCGGACCGCTATGCGCTGGAATCGCAACTGCGCTTCCACGGCTTCGACCCGGCCGAGGCGCTGGTGGAGGTGGAACCGGACAACGCCGACGGCACGTTCTCGATGGCCGCGATCGAGCGCGCCATCGCGACGCATGGCCCGCGGCTCGCGGCGATCGTGTGGCCCGGCGTGCAATACCGCACCGGCCAGGCCTTCGACATGGAGGAAATCGCGCGGCTCGGCCACGCCGCCGGTGCGGTGGTCGGCTTCGACCTCGCGCATGCGGTCGGCAACCTGCCGCTGCGACTGCACGACAGCGGCGCCGACTTCGCGGTGTGGTGCCACTACAAGTACATGAATTCCGGCCCGGGCGCGGTCGCAGGCTGCTTCGTGCACGAGCGCCACGCGCGCACCGACCGACCGCGCTTCGCCGGCTGGTGGGGCAACGACGCGTCGGTCCGCTTCAAGATGGGCCCGCAGTTCTCGCCCACACCGGGCGCCGACGGTTGGCAGCTGTCCAATCCGCCGATCCTCGGCCTGGCGCCGCTGCGCGCGTCGCTGGACCAGTTCGACCGCGCGACGATGCCGGCCCTGCGCGCCAAGTCCGAGTCGCTCACCGGCTACCTCGAGCAGCTCATCGATGCCGACCTGCGCGACGTGCTTCAGGTGGTCACCCCGCGCGACGTGGCGCAGCGTGGTTGCCAACTGTCGATCCGGGTCATCGGGGGCCGCGAACGCGGCCGCGCGCTGTTCGGCTTCCTTGCCGCGCGCGGCGTCCTCGGCGACTGGCGCGAACCGGACGTGATCCGCATCTCGCCGGCGCCGCTGTACAACACGCATGCCGACGTCCTGCGCTTCGCGCGGACCACCCGGGAGTGGCGCGATGCGCACTGAATCCAGGGCGATCACCATCGTTGGCGGCGGCCTGGCCGGCGCCTTGCTGGCGATCCTGCTGGCCCGCCGCGGCTGGTCGGTGGATGTGTTCGAACGGCGTGGCGACCCGCGCGTGGAAGGCTATGCCGGCGGGCGCTCGATCAACCTGGCGCTGGCCGAACGCGGCCTGCATGCATTGCGCCAGGCCGGCGCCGACGAGGCGGTGATGCGCCAGGCGGTGATGATGCGCGGCCGCTTCGTGCATCCGCTGCAGGGCACGCCCGGCCTGCAGCGCTATGGCCGCGACGATTCCGAGGTGATCTGGTCGATCAACCGCGGCGAGCTGAACATCGTGCTGCTGCAGATCGCGGAGTCGCACGGCGCGCGGCTGCATTTCGACCATCGGCTGGAGCGCGTCGACTTCGTCGACCACGTCGCCCACTTCCGCCGCC
The DNA here is from genome assembly GCA_017302075.1 of Lysobacterales bacterium. GTDB lineage: Bacteria > Pseudomonadota > Gammaproteobacteria > Xanthomonadales > Xanthomonadaceae > Thermomonas > Thermomonas mangrovi. Next base: position 5,784 of record JAFLEB010000031.1, on the reverse strand, counting down.
ACGATGACGACGTCGCGCATCCGTTCGAGTCGCTGGTCGGCGCCGATGGCGCAGGCTCCACCCTGCGCGCGGAGATGGCGCGGGTGCTGCCGCTGGGCGAGCGCACCGAATGGCTGGACCATGGCTACAAGGAGCTGGAGATCCCGCCGGACGCGCATGGCGGTTTCCGGATCGAACCGAACGCGCTGCACATCTGGCCGCGCGGGCATTACATGTGCATCGCCCTGCCGAACGACGAGCGCACCTTCACGGTCACCCTGTTCCTGCCGCATGCCGGACCCTGGCCCTCGTTCGAGACGGTGCCCGATGCCGATGCCGCGCAGGCGCTGTTCGAACGTGACTTCCCGGACGCGCTGCCGCTGATCCCGGACCTGCGCAAGGATTACCAGGCCAATCCGGTGGGCAACCTCGCCACCCTGTACCTCGACCGCTGGCACATCGCCGGCAAGGCGGTGCTGCTCGGCGATGCCGCGCATGCGATGGTGCCGTTCCACGGCCAGGGCATGAACTGCGCGTTCGAGGATTGCGTGGCGCTGGCCGCGCACCTCGAGCGTGCGTCCAGCCGCAGCGCCGCGTACGCCGGATTCGAGGCCCAGCGCAAGCCGGATGCCGAGGCGATCCAGCGCATGGCGCTGGAGAACTACATCGAGATGCGCGACAAGGTCGACGATGCCGGCTACCTGCTGCAACGCGAGCTGGAACTGGCCCTGCAGGCGCGCCACCCGGACCGCTTCGTGCCGCATTACGCGATGGTCAGCTTCATGCGCATCCCGTACTCGCAGGCGCTGCATCGCAGCGAAGTGCAGCGCGTGATCCTGGAGGACGCCACCCGCGGGCTGGAATCGCTCGACGGCGTCGATTGGGCCGCAGCCGACGCCGCCGTGCTGGCGAAGCTGGAGCCGCTGGCCGCATGACCACGACCGCAGGCGGCGGCCGGGCACGGCATCGATGCAGAGGCGGCCACGGATGGCCGCCGTCGGCGAATCCAAGCCGGATGCGCAGCCTGAGCCGCTGCACGATGGGGGCCCGGCCAGCCTGCCTGCGGCTACGGGAACAGGGATGAGCGCCAGTTTCCTGTTCTACGACCTCGAAACCTTTGGCGCCGATCCGCGCCGGACCCGCATCGCGCAGTTCGCGGCGATCCGCACCGACGAGGCGCTGGAGGAGATCGACGATCCCATCTCCTTCTTCGTGCAGCCGGCGAACGACCTGCTGCCCTCCCCGTACGCGACCATGGTCACCGGCATCGCGCCGCAGGACGCGCTGCGCGACGGCGTCAACGAGGCCGCGGCCTTCGCCCGCATCGTCGACGAGATGGGTCGCCCCGGCACCTGCAGCGCCGGCTACAACTCCCTGCGCTTCGACGACGAATTCGTGCGCCACGGGCTGTACCGCAACTTCCACGACCCCTACGAGCGCGAGTGGCGCGGCGGCAACTCGCGCTGGGACCTGCTCGATGCCCTGCGCCTGATGCACGCGCTGCGCCCGGACGGCATCGCCTGGCGCCAGCGCGAGGACGGCGGCGGCACCAGCTTCAAGCTGGAGCACCTGGCCGCGGACAACGGCCTGCGCATCGGCGACGCGCACGAGGCGCTGAGCGACGTGCGGGCGCTGATCGGTGTCGCCCGCCTGTTCCGCCACCACCAGCCGAAACTGTGGGACTACGCGCTGCGCCTGCGCGACAAGCGCCATGCGTCCTCGCTGCTCGATGTCGCGGCGATGACGCCGGTGCTGCACGTATCGCAGCGGTTCCCCGCCTCGCGTCTGTGCGCGGCGCCGGTGTTGCCGCTGGCGCGGCATCCGCAGATCGACTCGCAGGTGATCGTGTTCGACCTCGGCGACGAACCCGAGGCCCTGCTCGACCTCGATGCCGAGGCGATCGCCGAACGCCTCTACATCCGCCAGGCCGACCTGCCCGAAGGCGAGGCGCGCGTCCCGCTCAAGCTCGTGCACACCAACAAATGCCCGGCCCTGGTCGCCTGGGACCACCTGCGCGCACCCGACTTCGACCGGCTCGGCATCGACCCGGACGTCGTGCTGCGGCGCGCGGACCGCGTGCGTGCCGCCGGGCCGGCGATCGCCGAGAAGGCGCGCCGGGTGTTCGCTCGCACCCGCCCGCCGGAACCGGTGGACGTGGACGCCGCGCTCTACGACGGCTTCCTCGGCGATGGCGACAAGCGCCTGCTCGCGCAGGTGCGCGGCACCCCGCCGCACCTGCTGGCCAAGGCACGGTACGCCTTCCGCGATGCGCGCCTGCCGGAGCTGCTGTTCCGCTACCGCGCGCGCAACTGGCCGGACAGCCTGCTGCCCGACGAGCGCCGGCGCTGGGACGACTACCGCCGGCACCGGCTGCAGGCCGACCACGGCCTGTCAGAGGTGACCTTCGACGCCTTCCACGCGCAGGTCGCGGCGTTGCGTGCGACGCATGCAGGCGATGGCGCGCGCCAGGTCCTGCTGGACCGGCTGCAAGCCTGGGGCCGGCAGATCGGGGATGCGATCGGGTGAACACGCTTGCCGGACGTCCCCGCATTGCGCAGGATGGCCGGGCGCGGCGGAACGAGGACAGGACGATGGGCAGGAAGGCGAAGTGGACGCTGGCGGGCGCGGGCGCCGTGCTGCTGGCATTGCTGGCATTCGTGGCCGCCGGCCCCTACCTGGCGATGAACGGGATCCGCAACGTGGTCGCTTCCGGGGAGTACGGGGAGTTGTGGCGTTTCGTGGACTTCGAGCAGTTGCGCGACAGCGTGCGCCCGCAGGTGCAGGATCGGATCGTGCGCGGACTGATGGAGCGCCTCGGGCCCGGCGGCACCGCACAGGCCGTCGGGGGCGTCACTTCGGTGATCGCCGAACCGGCGATCGACGCCATCGTCTCGCCGACCGGCATCGCGCTGCTCATGCATGGCACGGCCCTGGCCCGCAAGGTCTCCGGGGGGCACGGCGCAGGCGTCGATGCCGCCCCACAGGATCCCCTGCGCAACGCCCGCACACGCTGGGTCTCGCCCTCGCTGTTCACCGCCACGGTATTGAACGCCGAGGGCAAGCCGGTGGTGTTCGAGTTCC
>JAFLEB010000031.1:0-2624 GCA_017302075.1 Lysobacterales bacterium | reverse complement strand
CACGGCGCAGGCGTCGATGCCGCCCCACAGGATCCCCTGCGCAACGCCCGCACACGCTGGGTCTCGCCCTCGCTGTTCACCGCCACGGTATTGAACGCCGAGGGCAAGCCGGTGGTGTTCGAGTTCCGCCGCAGCGGCATCAGCTGGAAGCTCGCGGGCCTGCGCCTGCCCGATTGAGTCAGTCGTTGGCGACGCCGTGCGGCACGTGGCCGGCGGCGACGTGGCGCCGTGCCGAAGCGATGTTGTGCGGCGAGTCGTCGAAGAAGATGTCGGCGCCGAAGGCCTCCAGGAACGGTCCCTTCTCGCGGCCGCCGAGGAACAGCGCCTCGTCCAGACGCACGCCCCATTCGCGCAGGGTGCGGATCACCCGTTCGTGCGCCGGCGCCGAACGCGCAGTCACCAGCGCGGTGCGGATCGGGGCGTCGTCGCCGGGCGGATACGCGGCCTGCAGGTCGTGCAAGGCCGACAGGAAGCCGCGGAACGGCCCACCGGACAGTGGCTCGCGTGCCCGCGCGCGTTCGTGGGCGCCGAAGGCCTCGACGCCCTGTTCGCGCGAGACACGTTCGCTCTCGTCGCCGAAGATCACCGCATCGCCGTCGAAGGCGATCCGCAGTTGCGGGTGGCGCGGTTCGCCGGCCTGCGCCGGCAGGATGGTCGCCGCGGCGACGCCGGCCTCCAGCGCCGCGCGCACCGATTCCGGGTTGGCCGACAGGAACAGCTGCGCGCCGAACGGCTTGATGTAGGGCCAGACCGGCGCGCCCGAGGTGAAGGTGGCGCGGCGGATGTCCAGGCCGTGGTGCTGGATCGAGTTGAACACCCGCAGGCCGGTGTCGGCGGAATTGCGCGACAGCAGGATCACCTCGACCCGCGGCGCGCCAGCGGCGGCGCCGGCATTCAGCGCCAGCAGCTTGCGCACCAGCGGGAAGGCGATGCCCGGCGCGAGCACGTCGTCCTCGTGGCGGCGCTGGTGGTCGGCGAAGGCGGCGATGCCCTCGCGCTCGAACAGCGCGTGGCTGTCCTCGAGGTGGAACAGCGCACGCGTCGTGATCGCGACGACCAGCGGTGGCGGCGGGGAATCCATGGCGCGAGGATGCGGCATCGGCGTCGCAGCGGCTGCGACGCGCTCAGCTCATGAACTGTTCGCTGAGGATCCGTTCTTCGAGGTTGTGCTCGGGATCGAACAGCAGCGTGACCTTGCGGTCGCGCGATTCGCGCACCAGCACCTCGGTCACGTCGCGCACCTCGTGCGAGTCGGCGGTGGCGCTGACCGGGCGCTTGAGCGGATCCAGCACGCGGAAGCGCACCTCGGTCCCGGACTTGAGCACCGCGCCACGCCAGCGCCGCGGGCGGAACGGCGCGATCGGGGTCAGCGCCATCACGTTGGCGCCGAGCGGCAGGATCGGCCCGCTGGCGGAGAAGTTGTAGGCGGTGCTGCCCGCCGGCGTGGCCACCATCACCCCGTCGCAGATCAGTTCGTCGAGGCGGACCTGGCCGTTCAACTCGATGCCGACGTGCGCGGCCTGCCGTGTCTGCCGCAGCAGGGAGACTTCGTTGTAGGCGAGCGAACCGACGCTGGCCCCGGATTCGGTCTGCGCGAGCATCTCCAGCGGATGCAGCACGGCGGGTTCGGCGGCGGCCAGCCGCGCGAGCAGGTCGTCGCCCTCGCGGAACTGGTTCATCAGGAAACCGACGGTACCCAGCTTCATGCCGTACACCGGTTTGCAGAGGCCGCCATGCCGGTGCAGCGTCTGCAGCATGAAGCCGTCGCCGCCGAGCGCGACCAGCACGTCGGCCTCCTGCGGCGGATGCGTGCCGTGGCGCGCCGAGAGCGCGGCGAACGCGGCCTGGGCGTCGTCGGTGGGGCTGGCCAGCAGGGCGAGGCGCGGCGTGCTCATGCCGCGAGCTTACCCGCAGCGGGCATCCGATGGCAGGGACCCGGCCGACGACGCGCGTGCATCGGCCGGGCCCGGGCGCTCAGCCGCGGCTGGCCAGCTGCGCGAGGCGCTGCACCGCGACGGAGGCCGTCGGGTAGTCCAGCGACTTCTGCGCGGCGAGCTCGCCGAGCATGGCCAGGGTGAAGCGCAGGCTCTGGTCGTCTCGGGCCATCCACGCGCCGACCTTGGCATCCGCATCCTTGCCCGGCATCGCCAGCACCTGGTTCGTGAGCGCGCGCATCTGCGCGGCGAGTTCGTCGCGCAGCACGCCGCGGGCGACCGCATGCCAGCGCCCCTCGACCTTCAGTGCCTCGATCTGCTCGCGCAGCCACGGTTCGCGCAGGGCATCGCCGAGGCGGAAGTAGACCTTGGCCACTTCGATCGGGCGCAGCTTGCGCTCGCGTGCGAGTTCGATGATGTCCGGGCTGGCCTCCAGGTACGGCAACGCCGCCAACTGGTCGGCGAGCGCGGCGGGCAGGCCCTTCGCGCGCCAGTCCTTGCGGCTGGCCTCGTACGCCGGTCGCTGTGACGGCGGCAGGATGCCCTCGCCCGCGCGGATGTCGCGGAACCCGTCGTGGTAGCGCGCGACCGCGGTGGTGATGTCCGGGATCGCGCCGGGGCGCGACAGCAGCCAGCGGGTGAAGCCGCGCTGCAGTTCCCAGATCACCTGCAGGGCGTCGATCTGCGCGG
>JAFLEB010000030.1:9756-23683 GCA_017302075.1 Lysobacterales bacterium | reverse complement strand
CGGTGGCAGTCGCAGAACCCCAGTGGCTTCACGAGTACTCAAAGCATCAAGCGTCAAGACGCATGATCAGCCGGATCCGCACCTATCTGACTGGAGAAGGTCTCGGGCCAACCTTGGTCAAAGCCGTAACCGGCAGCGCCGGCCTGCGCATCGCCGGGATGGGATTTAGCTTCCTGGTCGGCGTACAGCTTGCGCGCGGCCTCGGCGCGGAGGGCTATGGCATCTATGGCGTAGCAATGTCGATCATTGCGTTGCTTACGGTTCCCACCGAGTTCGGCTTGCCGCAGCTACTGACCCGTGAAGTCGCGGCTGCGCAGGTAAAGCAGGATTGGGGACGCATGAAGGGAATCCTGCGCTGGGCCACACGAACCTCCCTGTGGCTGTCGGTCGTTGTGGCGATCGGATTGCTCATCTGGCTGTGGCTGAGCGGCCGCGGGATCGGCTCGATGCTGGGCCTGACCCTGCTGGTAGGTGTGCTGATGATCCCCGTCGCCGCACAGGTCTCGCTGCAAGCGGCCGCCCTGCGGGGACTGCAACAGATCGTCCGGGGGCAGCTACCCGATGTGGTGCTGCGCCCGGCGTTCTATTCGCTGCTGCTGTTCCTCGTGCCGCTGTGGTTGGCCCCGCTGACGCCTGCGCTAGGCATGGCACTTGGCGCGGTATCCGCATGCCTCGCGCTGCTTGTCGTCCTGGTCATGCTGAAGAAGGCACTGCCGGGGCAGGTGGCGGACGCCGATCCCGTCATGGAGGTACGTGGCTGGTGGTCCAGCGCGCTCCCGATGGCGCTGACCGAGGGCATGCGCCTGCTGCAGGGGCATGTGCTGATCCTGCTGCTCGGCATCATGGTGGCCATGTCCGATGTGGGCATCTACCGCATGGCCACTTCCATGACGCTGTTGATCGCGATGCCGATCAGCCTGTTCAACATCGTCGGGATGCCGATCATCGCCCGGCTGCACGCGGTGGGTGACCGAGTGCGGCTGCAACGGTTGCTGGGCCTGACGGCCGCGGGCATGACCCTCGGGGTTGCTGCGTTGGTGCTGCCGTTCCTGCTGCAGGGCGAATGGATCCTGACGAAGGTGTTCGGTGCCGAGTTCGCTGAGGGCAACGTGATACTTCTGGTGCTGTGTGGCTCGGTGCTGGTCAATGCTATGTTCGGGATTGCAGCCGGCCTGCTGAACATGACTGGGTGCCAGAAACAGGTTACCCACGCATCATTTGCTGCATTGATATGTCTCCTGACTCTTTCGTATCCGTTGATCCATGTCTTCGGTTTGATGGGGGCCGCCATCAGCCATGTTGTGTCGACGCTGGTCTGGAACCTGATCATGTGGATGGCCGCGCGAGACCGGCTGAAGCTCGATGCTTCACTGCTGGCCTTTCCCAGTCGTGGAAGCGCCAGGGCCGGACACGGAATGGGCTGATGGGTAACGTGCTGCTGAGAAAAATTCGTTCGCTGGCCCTGCATGCCCTGCGCCATGGCGCGTCGCTGGCCAGGGTCGCAAAGATTCGTCTGCTGTACGGAGGTGTGCAGGTGCCCTGGTCCACTGCAATCGGCCGCAACGTGATGCTTCAGGCGACGGATGGCGGCAGGCTTGTCATCGGGGCAGGCGTCTCCATCGGTGCGGGCTCGCAACTTGTCGCCCAGGGCGGTGCGCTTTCAATCGGATGCGACTCCTTCATCGGCATTGGGTGCTTGGTGACGAGCAAGGTCGAGGTGAACATCGGGCGCGACGTGTTGATCGCCGAGTACGTTACGATCCGCGATCAGAATCACCGCTTCCCGATCGGGCAGCGGATCCGCGAATCCGGTTTCGATTGCGCCCCGGTAGTGATCGGGGACGACGTATGGATCGGGGCGAAGTCCAGCGTGCTCAAAGGCGCGCATGTCGGCAAGGGCGCGGTGATCGCCGCGCACTCCCTGGTCAGAGGGGGGGTAGCAGAGAACACGATAGTCGCAGGCGCTCCGGCACGCTTCATCAAGGAGCGGCCTGATGCCGTCAGCTGATGTGGCCATCCTCCTCCCCAACTTGCGCGGCGGTGGCGCCGAGCGCGTTTGCGTCAATCTAGCCAACGCCTTCGTAGGACGCGGGCTTGTAGTGGACATGGTGTTGATGCGCAAGCAGGGAGAGTTGCTGGATATGCTTGACTCGCGTGTTCAGATAGTGGATCTGGGCACACCACGCGCCCGCCATGTGCTGTTGCCACTGGCGCGGTATCTGCGCGATTCGCACCCGATGGCACTGCTGGCCAATATGTGGCCATTGACCATCCTGGCAGTGCTGGCGCGCTGGAAGTCCCGTGTGCGCTGCCGCGTGGTTGCCGTAGAGCACACCACTTGGTCGACATCTCCGCTGGCTCGTCGCTGGCGTACGCGAACGGCGATAAAAGCCACCATGCGCTGGTTGTTACCACGTGCAGATGCGGTACTGGCAGTTTCGCAAGGATCCGCCACTGATCTGGAGCAGTTCGCGGGCTTCCCTGATGGCTTGGTGAGCGCGCAATATAACCCTGCAACACGGGGTCAGGTTGTCGCCGCACCTTCTTTCCCCAAAAGCTTCCAGTCTTGGGCGGAAGGTACTCATAAACGTGTACTAGCTGTGGGAGGGCTCAAGAGGGAGAAGGATTTTCCTTTGTTACTCCACGCATTTTCTCGACTGCGCAACAAAGTGGATGCCCGATTGCTCATCTTGGGTGAAGGGGACGAGCGATCTGCTCTGGAAGCCTTGATACGGGAACTGGGCTTGCAGGAACCTGTCTTTCTGCCTGGTTTTGTGCCAGACACGGTGCCGTTCCATGCCCACGCGGATTTGTTCGTGCTGTCGTCCAGCAACGAGGGATTCGGCAACGTGATCGTGGAAGCACTGGAACAAGGCACGCCCGTAGTCAGCACCGATTGCCTCTCCGGCCCTGCCGAAATCCTGGAGGGTGGTCGCTACGGCACGCTGGTGCCTGTCGGCGATGTGGAGGCCCTGGCCAAGGCCATGGAGGATGCCCTCACCCACCCGCACGATACAGAAGCCCTGAAGCGCAGGGCCCAGGACTTCGACGTGGGCAGGATTGCGGATCAATACCTGGACCTGCTGCTGCCGGATCGGCGCGACAAGGTGCCAGCATGACGCCATCGCCCCTGCTATACCTTGCCTACGATGGCATGCTAGAACCCTTGGGCCAATCCCAGGTGCTCGCCTACCTGGAACGCTTGGCCGCCGACCGTCCCATCCACCTACTCAGCTTCGAGAAGCCGCAGGACTGGGCTGATGTCGACAGGCGCCATGCGCTGGCCGCACGCATCGCCGCCGCCGACATCCACTGGCATCCACGCCGCTACCACAAGCGTCCGTCCGCGCTGGCCACGGCCTGGGACATCCTCGTCGGCATCGCCAGCGGTTTGTGGCTGGTCTTGCGTCACCGCATCGGCATCGTCCATGCCCGCAGTTACGTGCCAGCGGTGATGGCGCTGGCGCTCAAGCGGCCGACTGGCGCGAAGTTCGTATTCGACATGCGCGGCTTCTGGGCCGACGAGCGCGTGGATGGCGGGCTGTGGCCACGCGATGGCCGCATGTACCGGGTGGCCAAGTGGTTCGAACGCCGTTTCCTGCTGGGTTCCGACCATGTGGTGTCGCTGACCCACGCCGCCGTGGGCGAGATGCAGCGCTTCGACTACCTGCAAGGACGCATGCCGCCGGTCACGGTGATCCCCACCTGTGCCGACCTGGCGCGTTTCCGGCCGCGACCACGCCCGCTCGGGGCAGGGGATGCCTTCACCCTGGGCTATGTGGGATCGGCCGGCACCTGGTACCTGTTCGACGCGGTGGTGGCCTGCTTCGCCCGGCTGCGACAACTGCGCCCGGACTCACGGCTGCGGGTGGTCAACCGCCACGAGCACGACTACATACGCCAGCGCCTGGCGGCCGGTGGTGCGGACCTGGATGCGGTGGACCTGCTCAGCGCCGGCCACGACCAGGTGCCGGAGGAAATGGCACGGATGGATGCGGGCATCTTCTTCATCAAACCAGTGTTCTCCAAGCAGGCCTCGGCCCCCACCAAGCTCGGCGAGTTCCTGGGCTGCGGCATCCCCTGCCTGTCCAACACGGGCGTGGGTGACATGGCCCAGGTACTGGAAGGCGAGAACGTGGGCGTGGCCATTGACGCCTTCGACCCGGCCACCCTGGACACCGGCCTGCAACGCCTGCTCGCCCTGGCCGCCGACCCGGCCACCGCCGACCGCTGCGTGGCCGCCGCCCACAAGCATTTCTCGCTCCATCAGGGGGTAGTCCTGTACCAGTCTGTCTATCAGAAGCTGGCTAGTACGCGCTGATGTGGGTCTATCTTCTCATCCTCCTGATCCCCATCGTCTTGGCTTTTCGCGTGCCTGGACGCAGGTACGGCAAATTTGGTTTTATCGTGTTCTACCTGACCCTCTGGCTGTTCACGGGTCTCCGCTACGAGGTTGGGCCAGACTGGACCGGTTACTGGTACATGTTCCAGGGCATCGAGGCCTCTGCCTGGTCGGCTATCCTTGATAGCCGAGAACCGGGTTTCTTCCTGATCGGCAAGATCGCCAGCGTCACAGGTCTGGGCTTGCCAGGGGTCAATGCCATCTGCGCAGCCTTGTTCCTTTTTGGCCTTTATCGTTTCTCGTTGACGACGGCCAACCCTTGGTTGGCGACTGCGGCCGTCATTCCCTTTCTCGTGTTCGTGGTGTCGATGAGTGGTATTCGACAAGCGGCGGCAATAGGCCTTGTATTTACTGCCATGGCAAGCTGGCGGCAATCATCTCTGGCATTGAAAGTCGCTCTCATTGTCATGGCAGCAAGCATCCACAATAGCGCAGCCCTCATGTTGATATTTGTCATCTGGGGGGGAGGAAAGCAGCCCTGGATCAGGGTGACGATTGGTGTGGCTTTCGTGGCGTTGATGACCCGATACCTCATGGACAGCGGGGCAGCTGGCGTCTATGCGCAGCGCTATCTCGTGGATAATATCCAGTCCGGAGGTGCCATCTTCCATGTTGCGCTAAGCGCCTTTCCTGCAGCGTTATTTCTGGTATTCCAACGCCAGATCAAGGCTCACGGCTGGGACAACGCTTTGATTTATCGCGCCTCCATCCTGTCCTTGGCGTTGATACCGCTGGTGTTTCTGACTTCCACGGGAGCGAGCCGCCTTTCTCTCTATTTTTCTTTCGTGCAGATGTGGGCGTTCCCCGCCTTCGTCGCCGCGCACGGCTCGCGTTGGACACAGGCCACCTGGATATGCAATGCGTACTTCCTGGCCGTTTTCTTGGTTTATTTCAATCTTGGAAGCCATGCATTCGCCTATCTGCCCTATCGAAACGTGATCCTTGAGTGGGCAACGAACGGATGATGGAAAAGCCAAGCCACGAATTGCGCGTTCTTGCGCTACCCCTCTATGGAACCCTTGCGGCCAGCACCCGCCATCGCATTTCATATTTCAAACCCGGGCTGATGGATCATGGAATTGAGGTCGATGTCGCTCCGCTCCTTGACAACAACTATCTGACAAACCGATTTGGAAGCGGAAGCATCCACTTCGGATCCGTTGCTGGAGGCTATTGGCGTCGTCTCCTCACATTCATCCGGCAAAGGAAGTACGACTGCGTTTGGGTACAAGGTGAGTTGAGTCCTTTGGTCCCTGGATGGATCGAAGCGGCGCTCCTTAGTGCCCCATTTGTCTTCGACTTCGACGACGCCTTTCCATTGAAGTACCGCCTTGCGGGTGGCATCAAGGCAAAAATTTTGGGGAACAAGTTCGCCCCTGTTCTGCGCAAGGCCGCCATTTCCGTACCTGGGAACAAGGTACTTGCGGAAATGGCCAAGGGCCTCGCCCAGGACATTCGGATCGTACCGACCGTGGTAGACCATACCCGGTACCTTCCAGCGATAGGCTCTGGCGGGAACGGCTATTTCAATGTTGGATGGATCGGTTCACCTTCTTCCATCCGTTGCCTTCGGGTGGTTGAAGACGCATTGGCGCAACTCGCTCAGGAGAGTCCCGTACGACTCACGGTGGTGGGTGGAGTGGCGCCCGCCGTTCCCGGCGTGGAAGTCGTCAATATTCCCTGGAGCGAGGACACCGAGGTCGATTTGATCCGCACCTTCGACGTGGGAATCATGCCCCTGGAAGACGATCCTTGGACACGAGGGAAATGCGCCTTCAAGTTGATTCAATATATGGCCTGCGGGGTGCCTGCCATAGGGTCGCCTGTCGGTGCAAACATTGAGGTATTGGATGACGGGGCTGGCCTCCTGGCGAATGGCACTGGGCAATGGCTGGCATCATTACGAGCCCTCCGTGACGATCCAGCGCTTGGTGCCAGAATGGGCACTGTAGGCAGAGCAAAAGTTGCGGCACAGTATTCCTTGGCCAGCCAACTGCCTGTCTATGAACAGATACTTCGCGACGCAGCCAACAAGGCGCAGTGATGAACGAATCCATTGGTTCAGCGCTCATCGAACGAATAGACAACTCCCTGCTTGCCAGCATGCTGGCGTTCGGCAGTATCTACTATCCACCTACTGATCCTTATGCAAGTGCCGATTACCGTCGTTGGTTGTGTCTGCACAACCCTCATGGTGAAGCTCTTGCAGTGGTAGTCCGCAATGGCGACCAATTGATTGCTCAGGCTGCCCTGATTCCGGTACGACTTGCGATAGGTGCCAAAGACAATCGTCTGGGTTACTTCGTTGTCGACGTTCTTACCCATCCAGACTATCGAAAGCTGCGTCTTTTCTCCCGCATCATCGAATGTGCCATGTCGTTTGTCACTGAGCGGGGCGCCCTACTACTTGGTCATCCCAACAAGGCCGCACTTCCGGGTTGGCAACGTGCAGGCATGGATTTCCAGCCCGACTTGAGACCAGCCGCAGTACTTCCGCTGTTGTCATCTGGCCGGGTTCTTTCCGCCCGGAGCGATGTGTTGGCCATTTGGCCAGACCTGCAGGGCAGGATGGCTGCCACTGCCACCTCCACGCCCCCCGAAATTGAGCGCACCGTCGACTACGCTCGTTGGCGTTACTACGATCGCCCAGACAAGGACTACAAGGTTCTCGTGCGGCTGGATGCGAAAGGCGCTCCCCTGACCTTCAGCGTCGCCACTCCATGGCGGCATGGGCTTCACCTACTTGTCGACTGGTGGGCAAATACCCATGCGGCCCTGGCCGCACCCTTTCCAGCAATCGCGCTGTTGCCAGATGGCAGCCGCACCGTTCGCAATGCCATTCGCATGCCTACTTCAAGACGAATCCCATTCTTCGTGACCGATCCATTGAAGCGGAGCCATGACTGTCGGTGCATCACCCTGGCTGCGAGCGACTTCTGATGAGCCAGCACTCTGCCGATAAGTTGTTGATTGTCAACTCCGACGATTTCGGAATCACAGAAAGAGCGTCCGACGCCATCCTTACCTGTCATCTTGCTGGATCGGTAACCAGTACCACCTTGATGAGCTCGATGCCCGCTGCTGATTACGCAGCAGAACTTGCACGATCCAACCCATCGCTGGGGATCGGCCTGCATTTCAACCTCACGCTGGGAAATCCGCTGGCAGGCAAGGCAAGTTCCATTGTGGATGCCAATGGTTCCCTGCCTACGCGTCGTCGTCTGGTGCAGCTTGCAGTGACTGGGAGGTTACGAGCGGAAGATATTTACGCCGAACTCGAAGCGCAGTATTCCCGGATTCGAATACTTGGCATCTCACCAACCCATATGGATTCCCACCAGCATGTCCACGCCATTCCCGTTGTGTTCAAGGCGTTCTCTACCTTTGCAAGCGAGCATAAGCTGCCCATAAGGATGCCATGGCCATGGATAGGAACCGTGACCGGGAAACGCTTCCGGCGGCGCGTTAAGGAAAGGATTCTCTCGATGAGCCTGCGTCATTGCTCAGGCATGATTCCACCTGGCGTTCGCACGAACAGCGGGTTCTGCAGTGTTTTTGACTTGCCTTCCCTGTCGTCCGAACCGCGCATCGACGCCTATCGAACCCTGCTTGCACCCTACGGACATGGCGTAGTCGAGCTAATGGTTCACCCTGCTTACGTCGACGATGAGCTGAAAGACAAGACCGCCATCACGGACATCAGCGAGATGGAGTCCAAGCTGCTTGCGGATGATACGTTACGCCGAATCGCTGAAGAACTGGGTTTCCGGCTCGGCACATTTCGAGATCTTCAGAGGGAAACGTTCTCGTGTGTGGTCTAACCGGCTTCCTGCAACCGGCCGGTTTCGACCCGGCTGCCGCCACCGCGCAGGCCACGGCCATGGCCACGCGCATCGCCCATCGCGGCCCGGACGATGCCGGGGCGTGGGTGGATGGTGCCGCCGGTATCGCGCTGGCGCATCGGCGGTTGTCGATCCTGGATCTGTCGCCTGCGGGTCACCAGCCCATGGCTTCGGCCAGCGGACGTTGGGTGCTGGCCTACAACGGCGAGGTCTACAACCATCTTGAGTTGCGCCGGGAGCTGGAAGCGGGCGGCGCGGCCCCGGCCTGGCGCGGGCATTCGGATACCGAGACGTTGTTGGCGGCGATCGAGGCGTGGGGGGTGGAAACCACCCTCAAGCGCAGCGTGGGCATGTTCGCCTTGGCGCTGTGGGACCGGCAGCGGCGCGAGCTGTGGCTGGCCCGCGACCGCCTGGGCGAGAAGCCGCTGTACTACGGCTGGCAGGGCGACACCTTCCTGTTCGGCTCGGAGTTGCATGCCTTGCGTGCGCACCCGGCCTTTGCCGGCGGAATCGACCGGGGCGCATTGGCGCTGCTGCTGCGCCACAACTACGTGCCGGCGCCGTATTCCATCCATCCGGACATCTCCAAGTTGCCGCCGGGTAACTGGTTGCGAATCGGCCCGGACCGGCGCGATGCCAAGCCGGTAGCGTACTGGTCGCTGGCCGAGGTGGCCGAACGCGGCATGGCCTCGCCATTTGCCGGCAGCGAAGAAGACGCGGTGGAGCAGTTGGCCGAGCTGATGGGCGCGGCAGTGCGCGGGCAACGGGTGGCCGACGTGCCGCTGGGCGCGCTGCTGTCCGGCGGCATCGACTCGACCCTGGTCACCGCCTTGATGCAGGCTCAGGCCAGCCAGCCGGTGCGCACCTTCACGATTGGCTTCGAGGAAGGTGCCTACGACGAGGCGGTACACGCCCGCGCCGTGGCCGCGCACCTGGGCACACAGCACACCGAGCTGCGCCTGACCGGTGCCGATGCACTGGCGCTGGTACCGCGCCTGCCGGCGATGTACGACGAGCCTTTCGCCGATTCTTCGCAATTGCCCACCCACCTGGTGATGCAACTGGCGAGACAGCACGTGACCGTGGGCCTGTCCGGCGATGCGGGCGATGAGATGTTCGGCGGCTACAACCGCTATTTCCTCGGGCCCAAGGCCTGGTCGCGGATCGGCTGGATGCCGCTGGTGATGCGACGCGCGGTGGGTGCGGGCCTGACCGCGTTGCCTGCCTCCACACTCAATCGCTGGCTGGGGCCACTGGCCCGGCGCGCTGGCATCGCCCTGCCCGGCGACAAGGCGCACAAGCTTGGGGCGCGCCTGCGCCATGTGCGTGACCCGGACGATCTGTACGTCTCGCTGGTGAGCGAGTGGCCGAACCCGGCTGGCTTGGTGTTGGGTGGTTTCATGCCACCCAACCTGCTCGACGATCGCTCCCGTTGGCCGCGCCTTGCCGATCCGGTGGCACGGATGATGGCGCTCGACGGCCTCACCTACATGCCCGACGACATTCTTGTGAAGGTGGATCGCGCGTCGATGGCGGTGTCGCTGGAAACTCGCGCCCCGTTCCTGGATCGCGACGTGGTCGAGTTCGCCTGGTCGCTGCCGATGTCGATGAAGCTGCGTGACGGACGTGGCAAGTGGCTCCTGCGCCAGTTGCTGGACCGGCACGTGCCGCGCGAGCTGGTGGAGCGCCCCAAGATGGGCTTCGGCATTCCGCTGGACGACTGGCTGCGCGGGCCACTGCGCGATTGGGCCGAGGCCTTGCTGGATGAAACTCGCCTGCGCCGCGAAGGTTTTCTGCAGCCTGAGCCGATTCGTGAGACTTGGAAGCGGCACCTGGCCGGGCAGGCTTCGTTCGGCTATCGCCTGTGGTCGGTGCTGATGTTCCAGGCCTGGCTGGAAGCACAGGGAGCGGCGGGCTGATGTGGCCGTTCTGGCTGATGTTCCTGGTTCCGGTATGGGCCACCCTGTCTCCCTCGCGACTGCCGCAGAAGTAGGTGGTGTTTGCCTGATGGGTCATCGGCGTCGTGTTCGCACTGATGATCGGCTTCCGCTACGAGGTGGGTGGCGACTGGCTCAACTACATTGAGCACTTCAAGATCACCTCGCACCTGCGCTTCTCCGAAGTTTTCGGCAAGGGCGATCCCGGCCACTACTTCGTCAACTGGGCCGTCGCCCGCCTGGGCGGCGACGTCCAATGGGTCAATCTGCTTTACGGCTCGGTGCTGATGTGGGGCACGGTGATGTTCTGCCGCAAGCAGCCCTGGCCCTGGCTGGCGCTGCTGGTGGCGGTGCCCTACCTACTGATCGTGGTCGGCATGGGCTACAGCCGCCAGGCGATGGCGCTGGGCTTCGCATTGGTGGGGTTGGCGGCGCTGGGCGAGCACCGCGTCCGCGCCTTCGTGGTTTGCATCGCGCTCGGCGCACTGTTCCACAAGTCCGCCGTGCTGCTGCTGCCGATCGCGGTACTGGCCAACAGCCGCAATCGCTTCCTGACCGCCGGCATGGTCGGTGCCACCTTCGTGCTGCTCTACTTCCTGCTGCTGGCCGAAGACGCCGATGCGCTGTGGACCAACTACGTCGAGTACCAGATGCAGTCCCAGGGCGCGAAGATCCGCGTTCTGATGAACGCGGTACCGGCACTGCTGATGCTGCTGTACGGCAAGCGCCTGGCCCCCGACAGGCAGGAACGCAGGCTGTGGACCATCATCGCCTTGCTGGCACTGCTGTGCCTGCCACTGGTGTCGCTCGCTTCCACCGCGGTGGACCGCGTGGCGCTGTACCTGATCCCGCTGCAGCTGTTCGTGTTCGCCCGCATCCCGCTGCTGGCGGGCACCAATATCCGCATGCGCACCGGACTGGTGCTGGGCGTGATCGGCTACTACGCGGCGGTGCAGTTCGTGTGGCTCAACTTCGCCACCCATGCGCAGTACTGGCTGCCGTACCAGTTCAGGCTGTTCGGATAGGCCCGGTACCCTGTGAGGCGGCTCCTCCTTTCACGGGATGCCACCAGCACGGCTTGCCTGTAACTCATTGTTATTCATGTATTTCCTGGAACTGCAACCTGATTCCGACCCCCACCTGTCAATTTTCTACTAATTGAATTACATTTTAGTAGTTAGTTGACAGGAGCCCCCATGAAGATCCCGGTCTCGCCGCCCCCCTGGGAAGGGCTGGTCGCTAGGCACGCGAAGGATCTGGGTCGCCTGTTCTCCTACCGGCTGGGCCCCGAGGTCAAGGGCGCCTATGAGCACTGGGATCATCTGCGCCACCTGACGCCTCCGCGGGAAGATCTCACGCCGGAACAATGGTGGCTGTGCCTCAAGTATGCGCGCCTGGCCATGTACAGCGAGCTCCCGTTGCGGGACAAGGCGGGCGCGCCGTTCACGGTGGCGTTGAGCGACAGCGTCCAGCGCCGACTGTTCCTCGTGGCCCGCGATGCAGCAGGAGCGCTGCAAGGCGCCGAACGCGTGCCTTCCGACAAGATGCGGGAACGCTATCTGGTGCGCTCGCTGATGGAGGAGGCGATGACCTCCTCCCAGCTGGAAGGCGCCGCCACCACCACCCAGGTGGCCAAGGACATGCTCCGGACCGGGCGGCAGCCGCGGGACTACGGCGAGCGGATGATCTACAACAACTACGCGGCCATGCGCGAGCTGAAGGCGTGGCAGTCCAGGCCGCTCACGCCGGAAGCGGTATTCGAGATGCACCGGATGCTGACCGATGGGACGCTCAAGGACCCGTCGTGTGCCGGCAGGTTCCGGCGTCAAGACGAGAACATCGTGGTGGAGGACGAGGTCGGCAACGTCCTGCATGTGCCGCCTGCGGCCAGCGAGTTGCCGGCCCGGCTCCAGTCACTGTGCGACTTCGCCAACCAGGGCGAAGACGACGGGCACTTCATCCACCCGGTGGTGCGCGCGATCATGATCCACTTCCAGATCGGCTACGACCATCCGTTCTGCGACGGCAACGGCCGCACGGCCCGGGCGCTGTTCTACTGGTCGATGATGCGCTCGGGATTCTGGATGGCCGAGTATCTTTCGATCTCCAGCATCCTCAAGCAGGCACCGGCGCAGTACACGCGCTCCTATCTGTTCACCGAAACCGATGGCAGCGATGCGACGTACTTCCTGTCGCACCAGCTCGATGTGCTGATCAAGGCCATTGCCGGTGTCCATGGCTACATCGAGAGGAAACAGCGCGCGCAGGCCGAAGCCGAGGTACTCCTGCGGCCGGGGAGCAAGCTTGCGGGCACGTTGAACCACAGGCAGCGCGCTGTGTTGCTCAACGCCCTGCGCCATCCCGACAAGCAATTCACCATCGACGTCCACCGGCGTACGCACGACATCTCCTACCAGACGGCCAGGACGGACCTGCTTGGGCTCGTCGATGAGAAGCTGATGGAGCAGCACAAGCAAGGCAAGAGCTTCTACTTCGTTCCCGTGCCTAATCTGGACCGCAAGCTGGAACATCGATGAAGCTCGTCCTGTTTGCCAATACCGACTGGTACCTCTACAACTTCCGCCGCTCGCTGGCGCTGGCGTTGCGTGATGCCGGGCATGAGGTCCTGCTGCTGTCGCCTGATGGAGCCTATGGCGCGCGGTTGCAAGAACTGGGCCTGCACTGGGAACCGGTGCCGATGGACCGACGCAGCCTGAACCCGTTGCGCGAGGTGGCGCTGCTGTGGCACCTGTGGCGATTGTTCCGTCGCGAGCGTCCGGCCCTGGTACACGGCTTCACCATCAAGTGCGCGGTGTACGGCTCGCTGGCCGCACGGCTGGCCGGCGTGCCGGGACGGGTGAGTGCGGTGACCGGGCTGGGCTATGTGTTCACCAGCGACGATGCGAAGGCGCGATGGCTGCGTCCGCTGGTACGCGGACTGATGCGGCTGGCGCTGGGCGGCAAGCGCGCGCGGCTGATCCTGCAGAACCCGGATGACGTGGCACTGTTCGAAAGCGCGCGGCTGGTCGATCCACAGGACATCCGCCTGATCCCCGGCTCGGGCGTGGATTGCGTTCGATTTGCGCCGCGTTCCGACGCCGACGCCATCGCGCCGGACCGGCCATTGCGCGTACTGCTGCCCGCACGCCTGCTGTGGGACAAGGGCCTGGCCGAGTTCGTGGAGGCCGCGCGCCGGTTGCGCGCGCAAGGCTGGGCGCTGGAATTCCTGCTCGCCGGCACGCCCGATCCGGGCAATCCCGCCGCGGTGCCGGAAGCCACGGTGCAAGGCTGGGTCGGCGAAGGCGTGCTGCAATGGCTGGGCCACGTGGAGGACATGCCCGCGCTGTTCCGCTCGGTGGACATGGTGGTCCTGCCCAGTTATCGCGAAGGATTGCCGAAAGGACTGATCGAAGCGGCCGCCTGCGGCCTGCCACTGGTGACCACCGACGTGCCCGGTTGCCGCGAGGTGGTGACCGACGGCGAGAATGGTTTGCTGGTGCCGGTGCGTGATGCCGGCGCACTGGCCGCTGCCATCGCGCGGCTGCAGGACGATCCGGGCCTGGCACGACGGCTGGGCGAGGCCGCCCGCCAGCGCGCGCTGGACGAGTTCGACGAACGCATCGTCATCGACAGGACTGTGGCGGTGTATCGCGAGGTATTGCCCGATGACGATTGAGCGACCAGGATCGCCAGGAGGTGACGCGGCACCATCCACGCCTGCGCCATCACCGCAACCGGCGTGGCTG
>JAFLEB010000030.1:0-9656 GCA_017302075.1 Lysobacterales bacterium | reverse complement strand
ATCGTCATCGACAGGACTGTGGCGGTGTATCGCGAGGTATTGCCCGATGACGATTGAGCGACCAGGATCGCCAGGAGGTGACGCGGCACCATCCACGCCTGCGCCATCACCGCAACCGGCGTGGCTGACCGGGCTGGCGCGCGTCCTGCTGGGAGCAGCGGTGGCGCTGGTCGCGGTGGCAGTGCTGCTGCCCAACACCCGGCTGGCGGCGTTGCGCCTGCATTGGAGTTGGTTCAGCGAGGCGATCAACCGCGTCGAAGCGTTGTGGCCCACCGTGGACATGGTGCATGTGGTGATGTTCGGCGCGGTCGGCGTGCTGCTTGCGCTGGCGTATCCGGCGGCGCGCCCCGTGCGGTTGCTGCTGGCCATCGTGGTGCTGGCCACCGTGTCCGAATTGGTGCAGCTCTGGGTGCCGGGCCGCACCGCCAGCGTGGGTGAAGCGATGCTGGACGTGGCGGCGGCGGGGGTGGGACTGCTGCTGGTGGCCTTGGTGCGGCGTGCCGCCGGGAAAGGGCCGAAGTGATTGCCGATTCAAAGAGCCACGAGAGCGACCGGAAGGACTCGCGGTGACGGCTCCTGCCGGTCTTCAGAGCTTCCTGCGACAGTTGGGCTGATATCCCCACGGCGGCCTGCAACTGTTCAGGTAGGCGCCTTCGCCGGGTGCCTCGCTGCCGTTGGCGGTCAGCGCGGACACGGCTCCGTGCAGTACCAGCACCGGCGCCGCATACGCGCGCAGTTTCCGAGCGCGCCCGGCAGGGCACTCAGCGGGTCCGGTCTCGATCATGGCTGGAGTGTGCGCCTAACCACTCCGAAAGGAAAACCATCATGTGCTGCTCGGCATAGGCCAGGCGTGCAGACGCCTGGCCGTTGGCAAGGAACGGGAGGTCGGGGTTGAGCCAGCCTTCGAGCCTGCGCGGCGCCTGCTCAAGCGCTTCCTGCAGGCCGTCCCACTCCAGCAGGAGGGTGTGGGTGTAGAGGCCGCCGAGGTGTTGCTTGCCGGGACGCCAACGGACTTCGTCGGGCAGGTAGCCGGCCATCGCCCGGCGCAAGACCATCTTGATCCAGCCCTGGTCGTCGATCTGCTCGGCGGGCAGGCGCAGGCAGTATTCGATGACGCGCAGGTCCATGAACGGATCGCGCGGCTCGATGGCCAATGCCGCGGCCACGCGGTCGTAGCGTTCACGCCCGACGGCCAGGTTGGGATGCGTCAGCGCAGTGATGTGCTGGTGGGCCTTGGAGCGGAGTCCCGGTGGGGCGTGTTGTCGGTAGGCATCGATCCGCGAGGACAGGTCCACCTTTTCCGCGAAGCGGGGGTGCAGCAGGCCACCCGGGGGACGGTTGCCGCGATGCCTGCGCCAGCGGTCGCGCAGGCGGCGCAGTGCGTTCGGTGTCAGCGCCTCGCGCACGCCGCCCAGGAAATAGGCTGCCGGTGAACCGCCCCAGAAATGTGCCATGCCGGCCGCTTCGCGCCACGCGCGGTGCAGGCGTCCACGGCGCACCAGTCGTGCGGTCCGGCTGACCGAGGGCAGCGCCGAATCGCCGGCGACGCCATCCAGCACCACCTTGATGCCTGCATCCCGGGCCATCAGGTAAGCGGTGCGCACCAAGGTCATGTGGCCATCGAACGGCTCGTCGCTTTCCAGCGTCAGCCGGATCAACTCGTCGCGCCAGGGCGACAGGTCTGCGTGGTTGGCGATGTGCGGGACGATGTCCGGGATGGTCATCGCTGCGTGGATGGCACGGGTTTCCACGCAGGTGGCCGGGTCCGGGCCGGCACAGGAGAGGGTGTGCAGAAGCCCCTGCCCGCGCTCGGCCAGCAGCCGTGCGGCGATGGCCGATACCGAACCCGAGTCCATGCCACCGGACAGCATCGAGCCGATGGGCCCGACGCAACGCAGGCGGCTGGCGACGGCCTGGGTGAGGACCTGCAGCAATCCATCGGCATAGGCCTGGTCGGATTCCAGCCGCAGTTCCGGGTCGGCCTCCAATGTCCAGTAGCGACGCACGGTCACGCCGGAGGCATCCACACGCAGGCAATGGGCCGGTGGTAGGCGGTACACGTCTTCGAAGAACGTGGAGGTGTGATCGTGCCCTTCCAGGTAGTTCTCGAGGAAGTCGGCGATCCGTCCTTGGTTGATAACTCGGGGCGCCTCGTCGATCGCCAACACCGCGCGAGTTTCGGAAGCGAAGGCGAACAGCTTGCCGGGAACATGGCTGTAGACCAGTGGCTTCATCCCGAGGTGGTCGCGCGCACAGAACAACTTCTGCACGCGCTGATCCCAAAGGGCGAAGACGAAATCGCCCAGCAGGTGATGGACGCAGTCTTCACCCCACTTCAGGTAGGCCCGCAGCACCAACTCGCCATCTCCGACGACACGAGTCTCCCGTCCCAGTTCCATAGCGGCGATCAATTCGTCACGGTTATCCAGACGCAGATCGGCGGTGATGGTGCAACCACCGACCGACTCGGTCAGCGGAAGTCGCTCCACCAGCGCTTCAGGCGTGGTCGCCAGCAAGGTGTGGCCCAGCGCCACGGGTCCATCGAGGAAGTGATGGGTGCCTTCCGGACCGCGCCGCTTCAGCCACGCGGTCATCGCCTCAAGGGCGGAAGAGGTGGGCAAGGCTCCGTCGAGCCTGAGGATGCCGCAGAGGCCGCTCATCGGCTGCCGTAACGAAGGTTGTCGGCACTCCCAGTACTAACACCTGATCCGGGTGTTGCTGCCTGAAACATAAAGCCCACACAGCCACGACTGGCCAAATGCCCCTTCCGAGTTACCCCTACTCCCCGATGCAGTCAAATTGCTTATCGACCCGAAGCAGGTCAAGCCAGGCGCCGACCAAGGCTTGGCAGAATCGCCCCCGCCTTGAAACGGCGGGGATTCCCCGCTGGTGGTGCCTCGCATATCCATCACGCCCCCTGGTACACACATCGGCTGACCCTGATGGCCAGACATAGTTGTCTGCGATTCTAACCTCAAGTGAGGACCGAGTCCAGAAGGCTGGCAGGGGCCCTCCCGCGGCACCGTGCTTGCGCGCGGACGCCCGCGTGGGGCGGATTGGCCGCCCAACCTAGGGGCGCTGCCTCCCCGTGCATTCCCAGGTGTTCTGATAGGGGGGGAGCAGGCACTGGTCACTCCACCAGCCCACCTCGTTGAGACTCCCGCTCCCGCTCGCAGTCAGGCCCCGAATCGTTCCCAGACAGATTAGCCTTGGTTGCGCCCAGCCTCGCAGGCTCGGTTCTGGCTCGCTCGTTGTTCGATCCATGCGGGATCCCTTTGCTGGGCCAGAAGTATCCATGATTTCGGCTGTTCTTTGCATTGGATCCCTGCTTTCCGTTCCGTCGCCATTGCGCACCCCCTCTCCCTCATGGGCATTCCAATACTCTTCACTTCGGGCATTGATCTGGGCATCGTCAATGGCGATCAAGCCAAACACGAAGCTACGGCCTCTTGCACCGCGCCCAATGCCAGGTAATCACGCGGGTAGTCGAGCCGGAAAACCCCGCAGTTGGACGCCAATGCCGCGGCCTGCCGCATCGACTCCTCGTGCCGTCGGCGGTTGCCGACGTCGAGCAGGAAGCTGTAGTGGATCAGTTCGATCATCGACTGCGCAGGCGGCAACGACTGGATCGACAGCGGAGCCCGCGGGTCGTCGCCGAGCAGGAACATGGCACGCACCGGCGCCGGGCCGGTGGCGAAACGCAGCTTGTCGCCTGCATGCAGGCGCTGCTTGTCGGTGTAGCGCAGCGGTTCGGCGGGCAACGCACCGGCGGCATCGAACCAGTCGCCGCTGTCGCGCCGCAGCCGCACCGAAGGGTCGCCAGGCATGGCCATGAAACTTGCCGCGCCCGGCTCAAGCACCAAACCATCGTCCACCAGCAGCGCATGCCCGGCGCGCGCGAAGGCTGCGGCCAGGGTGGACTTGCCGCGCCCGGACACGCCGACGAACACGATCGCCTCACCCTCGATATCCACCGCGCTGGCATGCAGCACTAGTCGACCTTGGCGGCTGAGCGCCATCGGCAGCACGTTGTTCAGGTAGAGGTGGCGACAGGTGTCCGCATCCATGCCCGGGAACGGCCAGGCTTCCACTTCCACGCCGGCCGCATCGATCCTGAAATCCGCCAAGCCGGCCAGGCGCAGCACGCAGCCTTCGGCGACATCGTGACGTTGCATCCACGGACTGCCGTCGATCCGTTCCCACTCATGCGCGGCTGGCAAGGGCATCGGTTGCGGCACGCGTGCCGGGTGCAGGCGCAGACGGGTGCGATCGATCTCTTCCCAGGCGCCTGCCCCCGCGGACGGGTCGTATGCGACTTCGGGTGGGCGGGATATGCTCATCGGCACCATGGGACGGGCGGGGGATACGAGGATCGCAAGCATCGATGATAGCGGTCGTGATGACGATGCAGCGGTAGGCGGATCACCGATGCAGGGCGGGAGTTCGTGCGTGCGCCTTTCGGCCGGCAGGGTGGACCCCCGCGCTACGCTCGCGCGTTGGATACAGGGTCATTGGCAGCCCGGAGACGCCGATGCTGCCGCACTCGACGCTATGCTCGGCCAGGCATGGGGCGAAGGCGTCCTCGCGCTGGTAGAGCATGGCCTGCGCCAGTGTCCGGACGCCCCCGGGCCCCTGCGGGATGCTTTCGCCGCCGCAGCACGCAACATGGCCATGCCCGCACTGCGGCGCGAGGCCAGTGGCCGGCGCGTACTGTCCGTTATATACGAACGGCGCATTCCGGCCTTGTTGCTCAAGGGCGGCGCCCTCGCTCACTGGCTCTACCCAGCGCCCTACCTGCGTGAATGCTCCGACCTGGACCTGCTGTTCGCCAATCGCGGGCAGGCGCTGAAGGCTGCCGAAGCGCTGGCATCGCTGGGCTACGCCATGCCCTACCAGCCCTCGCGCTTCCAGCACGAGCTGACCTGCCTTGCCACCGACCGCCACGCCCCGGCGCTGGACCTGCACTGGGCGCTGAGCGACTGGCCGGTGCTGGACCGCTTGCCGTCCTTCGACGCGCTGGACGCGGCCGGCATCGCCCTGCCCGGCCTGGGCACCGGCGCGCGCGGGCTTTGCGCGCCGCACGCGCTGCTGCATGCCTGCGTACATCGCGCCTCCAACCTGGCCGCGGGCCTGGGTGACCGGCTGAAATGGCTGTACGACCTGCATCTGTTGGCGCAGGTGCTGGAACGCGACGACGATTGGCGGCGCTTCCTCGCCGCCTGCGAAAAGGCGCGGGTATGCGGCATCGCGGCCGAGGGGCTGGAGGCAACGGCGGCCTTGTTCGGCACGCCGGTGCCCTCCCCGGTTTCCGCTGCGCTGGCCATCGGCCGTACGAATGAGCCGCTGGACGCCACCCGGCTGGCCGACTGGCGCTACCTGCAGCATCTCAACTTCCACGCATTGCCGAACTGGCGTGCGCGCCTGTCCTGGATCGGCGGCCGCCTGCTGCCCCCGGCCGGTCACCTACGCGCGCTCTATGGCGAAGACCTCGGCTATCCGGCGCTGCTGTGGCGACGTCTGCGCAGTGCAGGCTCACGCCTGCGCGGCGGCTGAGGCCCGTTCGAACGGCCGGTAGCCGGCATCCGACTCCAGCAGCGGCACCCCGTCCAGCTCCACCCACGCATGCGCCCGCAGCGCGCCGGGCGCGGCATCCACCGGCACGCCCAGGTGCAGCGCCGGGTCCAGGCGCTTGCAACGCAGCCAGCCGTGCAACAGCAGCGCGCGACGCAGGCAGGTCGCCTCACCCATGGTGTTGTGGCCGGCGCTGGCTGCCAGGCGGGCCAGCGACTGGGCATCGGCGATCTCGGCATTGGTGGCCCGGCGTGGGTTGGCGCGCTTCGAACAACGCTCGATCATCGCGCGGGTGCGGCCATAACCGAACACGGCCAGGCTGGCATGCACCCACCACAGCCCAACGACGCAGCCGGTCAGTCGCCAGCGGTCGCGCGCGTCCAGCGCGCGCCAGCGTTGCAGCCGGCGTCCCATCTCATTCCGGTCCGGACGACACCTGCACCAGCCCGGCCTCACTGAGCTGCCCGACCAGGGCCAGCAGGTCGTCGCCAATGCGCTCGGGCAGCGCATCGAACTCGCCGCACAAGGTGGCGTGCACCTGTGCCAGCGAAGGTGCGCCGGCGGCCAGCAGTTGCCAGATCCGCGTGCCCACCGGATCCAGGCCGAAGTAGCGCTCGCTGGCCAGGTCCAGCAGCACGGCCTCGCCGCCGACTTCCTGCATCAGTACTTCGCCGGAGCATTGCACCCGGTCGTCCAGGGTGACGCGGGGGGGGCTTGCGGTCATGCTATGGGCACGGGTCCAGGGGACGAAAACACAGGGTAGGCAAGCGCGGATGCCGGGTAAAGGGCACGACGGCGGCGGCACCGCCGACACCAGCACGGACGCGCCTGCCATGACGGCCCTCCCGTCCCCGCGGGCCAGGCTCATGGCCCTGCTGCGCCCCTACCGGGGTGCGCTGCTGTTGTCGCTGGCGCTGATGTTCGTGCAGAGCGCGGCGACCCTGGCCCAGCCCTGGGTGGGTGGCCTGCTGACTTCACGGCTGGTGTTCAGCCAGGGCTTCGGCGACCTGCTGTGGCTGCTGTTCGTGCTCGTGGCCGCGCAGGCGGCGCTGGGCTATGCGATATCGGTGCAGTTGCAGGCCGTTTCCGGACGGCTGGTGGCCGATGCCGGGGCGCAGTTGTACGCGCACCTGCAGTCGCTGCCGCTGGCCTGGCACCAGGAGCGGCGCCGCGGCGATGTGCTATCGCTGCTGACCGGCGACATCTATCGGTTGGGCGGCTACCTCACCGGCACCCTGGTGCCGCTGCTGCCGCTGCTGTTCACCCTGGTCGGGGCGCTGGCGATGATGCTGCGCTTGGCGCCGGCCATCGCCGTGGCCATCGCGATCCTGATGCCGATACTGTTCGTCGTGCTGAAGATCGTGGGCCGGCGGCTGCGGCCGCTGGGCCACGCCGCCCAACAGGCGTGGGCCGAGCAGTCGGCCTCGGCCGAGCAGAACCTGGCGATGCTGCCGGTGATCAAGGGCTTCGACACCGCCGGGCTGGAAGCCGAACGCTACGGGCAAACGACTTCGGACCTGTATCAGGTCACCTTGCGCCAGGCGCGCCTGGAAGGGGCAATCGCGCCGGTGGTGAGGGTGCTCAGCGCCGGGGTGATCCTGCTGCTGCTGGGCCTGGCCGGGCGCCTGATCGTGCGCGAGGAACTGACCGCCGGGCAGCTGGTGAGCCTGTTCCTGTACGGCCTGGTGCTGGTGTCCCCGGTCGGCCAGCTCTCGCAGCTCTACGGCCATACCCAGTCGGCACGGGGCGCGCTGGACCGGCTGTTCGAGGCGCTGGACGCGCGCCCCGAGCGCGACGATGGCACGGTGGTGCTGGACGACCCGCGCGGCGAGCTGCGCTTCGAAGGCGTCCGTTTCGCTTACCCGGGGCGCCCGCCGCTGTTCGAAGGGCTGGACCTGCACGTGCGCGCCGGCGAGACGCTGGCGCTGACCGGCCCCAACGGCGCCGGCAAGAGCACCCTGGCGCACCTGCTGCAGCGGCTGGTGGAACCGCAGGCCGGGCGCATCCTGATCGACGGCATCGACCTGCGCGAGGCGACCCTGTCCTCGCTGCGAGCGCAGGTGGGCGTGGTCGCCCAGCAGGTGCTGCTGTTCAACGACACGGTGGCCGGAAACATCGCTTACGGGCGCGCGGATGCGACCGCCGCCGACATCCAGCACGCGGCACGGGCGGCGCGCGCCCACGATTTCATCGCCGATCTGCCGCAGGGCTACGACACCGTGATCGGCGACCAGGGCGTGAAACTGTCCGGCGGGCAGAAACAGCGCCTGTCGCTGGCCCGTGCGCTGCTGCGCGACCCGTCGGTGCTGGTGTTGGACGAGGCCACGGCGATGTTCGACCCGGACGGGGAGCGCGAATTCATCCGCGAATGCCGCGACTTGTTCGCCCAGCGCACAGTGATCCTGATCACCCACCGCCCGGCCAGCCTGGCCTTGGCCGATCGGGTGCTGCGGCTGGACGGCGGGCGGCTGCACGAGGTGCAGGGCGAACGCTGAACCGCGGGGCAGAAATTTTCCGGCCGGTTTCGCGTGGATTTCCGTTATCCAGGCGTCGCCTGCCTGCTAGAGTTGGCCAGGGCGGTCCGGATCGCAGCGCATTGCCCGTTGGACGGCACCACGCCTGAGGGGCAAATGCTTCAACCCGGTTCCATCACATCCGACCCGATGGCGCTGCTTGACCGGCCACTGTGGGTCGTCGGCAGCACGATCACCGCGGCGGTGGCGACCTGGGCGTTGATCTGGCTGCTGCAGCCCGTCGCCGCACGCTGGGGCCTGCTCGACCATCCCCAGGGCCGCAAGGACCACGCGCATTCGACCCCGGTGACCGGCGGGCTGGGCATCGCCCTGGCGCTGCTGGTGCTGGCCCTGCTGGTGCCTTTGCCGATGACCCAGGCCAAGCTCGGTTACGTGGCCGGCTCGGCACTGCTGATCGTGGTCGGCCTGCTGGACGATCTGTACGATCTGCGCTGGTGGTGGCGGGTGCTGGCCCAGGTGCTGGCCGCGCTGGCGATGGTCTACATCGGCGGCGTGCGCATCGAACAACTCGGCCCGGCCTTCGGCCTGCACGACATGGCGCTGGGCATGCTGTCGGTGCCGTTCACCGTGTTCGCCACGGTGGGGCTGATCAACGCGGTGAACATGATCGACGGCGCCGACGGTGTGGCCGGCTCGCTGGTAGGCGCCGCGCTGCTGATGCTCGCGGCGGCGGCGTGGTACGCGGGCAACGCGGGCGTGGCGGCGGTGACCCTGGTCATCTTCGGCGCCACCGTGGGCTTTTTGGCACACAACTTCCCGCTGCCCTGGCGCCGCCGCGCGCGGGTGTTCATGGGTAATGCCGGCAGCGCGTTCATGGGCTTCTCGGTGGCGTGGATTGCCTTCCGTCTGACCCAGAACCCGGGCCACCCGGTGAATCCGGTACTGGCGCTGTGGCTGCTGCCGGTGCCGGTGATCGACTGCCTGGTGTTGATCGTGCGTCGCATCCGCCAGCGCCGCTCGCCGTTTTCGGCCGACCGCGACCATGTCCACCACCTGATGCATGACGCCGGCTTCGGCCCCGCCCAGCTGTGCGTGGTGCTGACCGGGTTGAGCCTGCTCGCCGGACTGACGGTGGGCCAGGCGATGCGCCTGGACGTGCCCAATCCGCTGCTGCTGGCGCTGTTCGTGCTGGCGTGCGTGGCCTGGCTGTGGCTGACCCTGCATCGCGCGCGGGCGTGCCGGATGTTCGCCGGGCTGCATCGGGTGCTGTTCGGGCGGGGCAAGGTAGCGGACGCGGTCGACATGGCCGTGCACGAATCCGCCTCGCCGGCACCGGTCGTCGAGGATCGCGCGGAAAACGGACCGGACCGGCGTTACGGCTAGGACGGGACCCGCGCACCGGGATCCGGGCACCCGCGACGGGCGGGCGGCGCTCAGCTACAATGGCCGGCCACGCGCCCGTAGCTCAGCCGGATAGAGTAGTGGCTTCCGAAGCCATTGGTCGGGGGTTCGAATCCCTCCGGGCGCGCCATTCTCCTGCACGGTTTGCCGATGGCGCACGCGGGCCCGGTTAACGCATCGCGAATGCGGGCTGCGGCACTCTCTGCACCC
>JAFLEB010000003.1 GCA_017302075.1 Lysobacterales bacterium | reverse complement strand
GGCGGTCGGCGTCCGTGCGGGTGGCGGCGCTGCGCACGCGCGCAAGGTCCGCGTCGGCGGTCGCGGCCAGCGCCGATGCACGGGCCTCATCCTCGCGGCCACGCGCCATGGCGGCCTGCGCTTGCTCCAACCCCTCCCGCGCACGGGCAATGTCCGCCGCGGCGTATTGGTCGGCATCGGCATCCTGCGCACGCGCCACGGCCTGTTGCGCGGCATCGAGTTCCGCGGTCGGCGGCGGCAGGCTGGCGCAACCTGCAAGTGCGAAGGCCATCGCAAGGCCGCAGGCGAGTGCGTGCCGGGTCGAACCGAAGTGTGCGAAGCTTGGGCGCATTGGGGACCTTGCGTCGTGATCCAGGGACGCGGTCATTGTGGGAAGCCGGCGACGCCTTCGCAAATCGTCGGCCACGACCAGGGAATCACGTGATGGATATCGGCTATTTCCTGAAGCTGATGGCGGAGAAGAACGCCTCGGACATGTTCCTGACTTCCGGCGCGCCGGTGAACATCAAGGTCGAAGGCGAACTGATCCCGCTCGGCAGCGCGCCGCTGCCGGCCGGGATGGCGAAGAAGATCGCGTATTCGCTGATGAACGAAGCCCAGATCGCCGAATTCGAGCGGGAACTCGAACTGAACATGGCGATGGCGGTGCCGAACTCCGGCCGTTTCCGCGTGAACGTGTTCCAGCAGCGCGGCGAGGTGGGCGTGGTGATCCGCGCGATCCGCAGCGACATCCCGAGCATCGAGGAACTGCAACTGCCGCAGGTGCTGAAGGACATCATCATGGCGCCACGCGGCCTGGTGCTGATCGTGGGCTCCACCGGCGCGGGCAAGTCCACCACCCTCGCCTCGATGATCGACCATCGCAACAGCACCACCACCGGCCACATCCTCACCATCGAGGACCCGATCGAGTACCTGCACCGGCACAAGCGGTCGATCGTCAACCAGCGCGAGGTCGGGCTGGACACCCACAGCTTCCATGCCGCGCTGAAGAACGCGATGCGCGAGGCGCCGGACGTCATCCTGATCGGCGAGATCCGCGATTCCGCGACGATGGAGGCGGCGATCGCGTTCGCCGAAACCGGCCACATCTGCCTGGCCACCCTGCACTCGAACAACGCCGACCAGACCATCGAGCGCATCCTCAACTTCTTCCCCGAGGGCGCGCACAAGAACGTGCTGATGAACCTGGCGCTGAACCTGAAGGCGGTTGTGTCGCAACGCCTGGTCGTGGGCGTCGACGGGCGCCGCCTGCCGGCCACCGAAGTCCTGATCAACACGCCGATGATCCGCGACCTGCTGCGTCGCGGCCAGGTGCACGAAGTGAAGACGGCGATGGAAGAGTCGCTGCAGGAAGGCATGCAGAGCTTCGACCAATGCCTGTTCCGGCTCTACAAGGAAGGCCGGATCGACATGGAGGAGGCGCTCAAGGCCGCCGACTCGCGCGACGGGCTGGCGCTGAAGTTCCGGTTGTCGGAAGGCGCCACCGGCGAGCACGACCCCTACGCGGACGTGTTCGCCGCCCACTGACCGGCGCGCCGACGCGCGCGGCGGTCACGTCGGCGTCGGCGCATCCGGCTGGCGCTCGGGGCGTGCGGCCTCGAACGCCGGCAGCGACAGGCAGGCGGCCTCGATGCGCGACAGGGTCGGATACGCGGCCATGTCGACGCCGAAGCGGCGGGCGTTGTAGACCTGCGGCACCAGGCAGCAATCGGCGAGGCCCGGCGTGTCGCCTTCGCAATACGTGCCCGTCGACGGATGGCCGGCCAGCATCGC
This sequence comes from Lysobacterales bacterium, assembly GCA_017302075.1. GTDB lineage: Bacteria > Pseudomonadota > Gammaproteobacteria > Xanthomonadales > Xanthomonadaceae > Thermomonas > Thermomonas mangrovi. The sequence continues at coordinate 53,827 of JAFLEB010000003.1, read as the reverse complement.
CTCGGCCGCGTCGAAACCGCGGACGATCCAGTGCTTCACCCATTCGTCGCGCTCGGGCTGCGGCACCGCCCACTCGTGTTCCAGGTACTGCAGCACGCGCAGGTTGTTGAGCGGATGCACGTCGCAGGCCACCAGCAGGGCGAGGGCGCGTACCCGCGCACGCGCACGCGCGGTTCCCGGGAGCAGCGAGGGCGAGGGCCAGACTTCGTCCAGGTACTCGAGGATGGCCAGCGACTGGCCCAGCCGCCGGTGGCCATGCGCCAGGACCGGGACGAGTTCTTGCGGATTCACCGCGCGGTACTCAGCCGCATGCTGTTCGCCGCCGTCGCGCAACAGGTGGACCGGCACGAGGTCGTAGGCGAGGCCCTTCAGGTTCAGGCCGATGCGCACGCGGTACGCGGCGCTCGAGCGCCAATAGGAATACAACTGCAGCACTTCAGCCATGGCGTCCCCGATGGTCTGCCACCCCACGATATCCGGCGCGCAGGGGTGGCGTGAAGTGGCCGCCGCCAACCCGGCGACAGCCGGTCGTTTCAGACTCCCGACTGGGGCTCGATACGCTGTTCGATCGCGCCGAAGATGCTGTTGCCGTCGCGGTCCAGCACTTCGATGCGGACCACGTCGCCGAAGCCCATGAACGGCGTGCTGGGCTTGCCGTCGCGCAGGGTCTCGACCGTGCGCTGCTCGGCGAAGCAGGAGGCGCCGAGCGCGGTGTCCTCGTTGGCCACCGTGCCGGAGCCGACGATGGTGCCGGCCGACAGCGGCCGCGTCTTCGCCGCGTGCGCCACCAGCTGGGCGAAGTCGAACTGCATGTCCACGCCGGCTTCCGGCGCGCCGAACCACTTGCCGTTGACATGGGTCAGCAGCGGCAGGTGCAGCTTGTTGCCCTGCCACGCCTCGCCCAGCTCGTCCGGGGTGACGAACACCGGGCTGAGGGCGCTGCGCGGCTTGCTCTGCAGGAAGCCGAAGCCCTTCGCCAGCTCCGCCGGGATCAGGTTGCGCAGCGACACGTCGTTGACCAGCCCGACCAGCTGGATATGCGCCGCGGCCTGCGCCGCGGTGGCGCCCATCGGCACGTCGTCGGTGACGATCACGATCTCCGCCTCGAGGTCGATGCCGTAGTCCTCGCTGGCCACCTTCACCGGGTCGCGCGGGCCGTAGAAGCCGGCGCTGACCGCCTGGTACATCAGCGGATCGGTGTAGAAGCTGTCGGGCACCTCGGCACCGCGGGCGCGGCGCACCCGCGCCACGTGCGGCAGGTAGGCGCTGCCGTCGACGAACTCGTAGGCGCGCGGCAACGGCGCGGCGAGCGCATGCATGTCGAGGTCGAAGACGCCGTCCGCGCTGCCGTCGTGGAGGGCGTCGGACAACGCGTTCAGGCGCGGCGCGGCGTTCTCCCAGTCCTCCAGCGCGCGCTGCAGGGTGGGTGCGATGCCGGTGGCGCGGACCGCCCTGGCCAGGTCGCGCGAGACCACGACCAGGGTGCCGTCGCGCCCGCCTTCCTTGAGAGAACCCAGCTTCATGGCGACCTCGTGTCCTAGCGAATTTCGTTAGTTGCAATTGTAACGATAGCCGCGGCGGGCTGCGCCGATCGCAGCGCCGCGATCCCGCGCCTCATGCGTCGTCGCCGAGGAACCCCTGCTCGCGGAACGTCAGCACCAGGGTGTCGCGATGGCCGCCCCCGGCATCCACCGGCTGGATCGGGGTGGATTCGTGGATCACCCGCGCATCGTCCATCAGCATCAGCGACCACGGCGCCTCCAGGGTGAAGCGCTGCCCTTGGGGGCCGTCAGCCTCGAATACCCGGGTTTCCCCGCCCTTGATGCGGTGGCGGGTCAGCAGCACCACCGCGACGAAATCGACGCCATCGCGATGCGCGCCCTCGGGCGTCGGGCGGCCGAGGCCGTCGGTGGTGTCGATGCGGAACTGGTGGACCTCGACATGCCAGCGCGCCACCTGGCGCTGCCGGCTGCAGGCCGCGGCGATGCCGAGGACCAGCCTGGCGAAGGCGGGGTCGTCGACCAGCGCGGGCTCCAGCGGGGCGAACCAGCGGTCCATCCCCCCATGCAGGGCGTTGTACTCGACCGGCTGCCAATGGCGCCGGTGCGGGACCTGGCGCAACGCGCCGCCTTCGACGATGAACGAGCCGTGGCGGCGGCGGCGGTAACGCCCGCCGTCCTTGAGGTGCGCGTCCGGCGGCAGGTCGTCCCAGCCGGGCGCCAGGCCATCGAAATCCCCGACCGCGACACCGGCCAGCGCGGCCAGCGCATCGGGCTGCAGCACCGCATAGCCCTGCGCACGCAGGGTCTCGTCCAGGCGCTCCAAGGGCACGGCGGGGGCGGGGAAGCGGGCGACCATGGCGAACTCCGGGCGGGACGCGGATTGTCGCATCGCGCCGGGCCCGGAAACACGAAACCCGCCTTGCGGCGGGTTCGGGTGGACGCGAGGTCCGAAGATGGCAGCCCCGGATGGATTCCAAAATTATCCCTAACTTCATGTTTTCATTGTCACTAATCTTCAGATGATCAGACGTTTACCGCCAGATCTACCGTTCTGAGCCACTGGCTTTCGATGAACGTCGGTGGACGCCCTAGGAAGTGAAAGGCAATCTCGCTCTGGAAGAGCCGCAACTGCACACTCAGGCGACCTCGATCCAAAGGAAAAATCTTGGTGCGACTGGCGGGGATCTGAATACGCAGCAAAGCAGTGCTCTTCTGTGTCCGTAGGGGGAAGCGTGACCGAAACTCAAGCCACTCAGCTTCTGACTGAAGCGGACACCTGTCGCGAGCTGGTGACGCCTGCAATACGGCTGGCCGGCTGGGGGCAAGCCCCCTACTCCATCGGAGAGCAGCACCAGATCACCGATGGCCGAATCCTCCTGATCGGCGGCAAGGCCCGACGCGCCAAGCAGCGCCGAGCGGACTACCTGCTCTACTACCGACGCGACTTCCCGATTGCCGTTGTGGAGGCCAAGGAGGCTGGTCTGCCGGCCGAGAACGGTGTCCAGCAGGCGCGTGAGTACGCGGAGTTGCTGGGCCTGCGTTTCGCCTACGCGACCAACGGCCGCCGCATCATCGAAATTGACTACACCACGGGCACCGAGCGCGAAGTCGATCACTACGCCACGCCCGAGGAAATCTGGGCGCGCCTGAACGGTGAGAGCGGGCTCCCGGCGTCCGCACAGGCGCAATGGCTGGAGCCCTACAACCTCACGTCCGGCAAGATCCCCCGCTATTACCAAGACGCAGCCATCCGCAGCGTGGTCGAGGCCATCCTGTCCGACCAGAAGCGGGTGCTGGTAACCCTGGCCACGGGCACCGGCAAGACCAGCGTCGCTTTCCAGGTGTGCTGGAAGCTCTGGAACAGCCGCTGGAACCGTAGTGGCGAGTACCGCCGCCCGAAGATCCTGTTCCTGGCCGATCGCAATATCCTGGTTGATGACCCCAAGGACAAGGACTTCATCCACTTCGGCGATGCCCGCCACAAGATCACCGGCGCCGATCCCAGTCAGGCGCGGGACATGTACTTCGGCATCTACCAGGCCCTCACGACGGCCAGCAAGGATGTGTTCCGGCAGTACACCCCGGACTTCTTCGATCTGATCGTGATCGACGAGTGCCACCGGGGTTCAGCCCGCGACAGCAGTAGCTGGCGCAAGGTGCTGGACTACTTCTCGGCGGCCACGCATTTCGGCATGACTGCCACTCCGTTGCGCGAGGAGTCCCGGGACAGCTACGAATACTTCGGCAACCCGGTCTACACCTACAGCCTGCGACAGGGCATCGAGGACGGCTTCCTCGCGCCCTACCGGGTGCATCGCGTCATCACCACGGCCGACGCCGCCGGCTGGCGTCCGAACCGCGACGAACTGGATCGCTTCGGCCGCGAGATTCCGGACGAGGAATACCAGACCAAGGACTTCGAGCGGGTCGTGGCCCTGCGTGCACGCACGCAGGCAATGGCCAGGCATCTATCCGACTTCATGCGCGGCACCGACCGCTTCGCCAAAACCATCGTCTTCTGCGTGGACCAGGAGCACGCGTCCGAGATGCGGCAGGCGCTGGTGAACCTCAACGCCGACCTCGTTCGCGACTATCCGGATTACGTGTGCCGCGTGACTGCAGACGAGGGCGCCATCGGCCTTGCCCACCTGCACAAGTTCAAGGATGTCGATGAACCTACGCCCGTCATCCTGACCACGTCCCAGCTGCTGACCACCGGCGTAGATGCCGAGATGGTCAAGAACGTGGTCCTGGCCCGCGTCGTCGGCTCGAGGCCAGAGTTCAAGCAGATCATCGGCCGCGGCACCCGTCTGCGCGTGGATTACGGCAAGGAGTTCTTCAACATCATCGACTTCACCGGCACCGCGACCCAGCACTTTGCGGACCCGGACTTCGACGGCGAACCTGCGCGCATCGAGCAGGTCACCATCGACGATGACGGCGAGGTGGTAGAGAAGGAACAGAGCGAGACCAATCCACCGCCCGAGTACCCGGAAGTCGAATCCGAGGACGATCCGGAAATCGCCGGCGTCACCAGTGAGGAATCTGACGCACCGCGCAAGTTCTATGTGGACGGCGGCACGGTCGAAGTCATTGGCCATCTGGTCTACGACCTGGATGCCGACGGCAAGAAGCTCCAGGTGGTGCGCTACACCGAGTATTCGGCCCGGACTGTGCGCTCGCTGTTTCCCAGCCGCGACGAACTGAAGTCGAAGTGGGCCAGGCCGGATACCCGCATCGAAGTCCTGCGCGAACTGGCAGAGCGCCACATCAGTTTCGATGAGCTGGCGGCCTCCACCGGCCATCAGGACGCCGACGCCTTCGATCTGTTGTGTCACCTGGCGTGGAACGCGCCGCTGCTGACCCGTCGCCAGCGCGCCGAGCGAGCGCGCAAGCAGGCCGAAGACCAGTTCTCGAAGTACGGCGACACCGCCCGCGATATCCTGCGCCTGCTGCTCGACCGCTACGTCGAGCGCGGCGTGATCCAGTTCAACCGCCTGTCGGACCTGTTGAAGGTGGACCCCTTCGACCGCTACGGCACCCCTTCCGAAATCGCAGACCGCCACTTCGGCGGCGTGCCCGCCCTGCGCGAGGCCGTCACCCGACTGCAGGCGACGCTGTACCAGTAAGCAGAACGCGCAATGCCCCGTACCAAGAAAGCAAAACCCGCCCAGACCACCGCCCAGCAGCTGTCCGCCCTCATCAAGTCGGTGCGCCAGATCCTGCGCAAGGACAAGGGCCTCAACGGCGACGCCGACCGCCTGCCGCTGCTCACCTGGGTGATGTTCCTGAAGTTCCTCGACGACCTGGAAACCCGCAAGGCGGACGAGGCCGCGATGGACGGCCGCAAATACGAGCCGCTGATCGAACCCCCATACCGCTGGCGTGACTGGGCCGCGCGCTCGGACGGCATCAACGGTGACGAGCTGCTGGCCTTCCTGAGCCAGGACAAGGCGCCCGGCCCGGACGGCAAGCGACGGGCCGGCGTGTTCGCCTACCTGCGCTCGCTGGCCGACCGCGAGGCCAACGGCGGCCAGCGCCGCGTCATTTCCAACGTGTTCAAGGGCGTGCAGAACCGCATGGTCAGCGGTTACCTGCTACGCGACGTGCTCAACAAGATCAACCAGATCCACTTCAGCAGCAGCGAGGAAATCCACACTCTCTCGCACCTGTACGAGTCGATGCTGCGCGAGATGCGCGACGCGGCCGGGGACTCGGGCGAGTTCTACACCCCCCGCCCGGTGGTGCGCTTCATGGTGCAGGTCACCGATCCGCGGCTGGGTGAAACAGTGCTCGACCCGGCCTGCGGCACCGGCGGTTTCCTGGTCGAAGCCTTCGACCACCTCAATCAGCAGGTGAAGGGCGACACGAAGCAGCGCGAGCTGCTGCACCAGGCCACGCTGTACGGGCAGGAAGCCAAGCCACTGCCCTACATGTTGGCCGAGATGAACCTGCTGCTGCACGGGCTGGATGCGCCCCAGATCGCCTATGGCAACACGCTTTCGCAGCGGTTGAACGAGATCGGCCACAGCCAGCGCGTGGACGTGATCTTGACCAACCCGCCGTTCGGCGGCGAGGAAGAGGCCGGCATCAAGGCCAACTTCCCGCCCAACCTGCAGACGAGTGAAACCGCGCTGCTGTTCCTGCAGTACATCATGCGCATGCTGCGCCACAAGGATGCGCCGGTGCCGGCCCACGGCCGCCTGCGCAAGGCCGGGCGTGCCGAGCACGGCGGCCGCGCCGCCGTGGTCGTGCCCAACGGAACCCTGTTTGGCGACGGCGTGGCCGCGCTGATCAAGGAACAGCTGCTCAAGGGCTTCAACCTGCACACCATCGTGCGCCTGCCGCAGGGCGTGTTCGCGCCCTATACGGACATTCCGGCCAACCTGCTGTTCTTCGAGCGCGGCGGACCGACAAAAAACATCTGGTACTACGAGATTCCGCTGCCGGAAGGCCGCAAGAAGTACTCCAAGACCGCGCCCATGCAGTTCGAGGAGTTCGCCGATTGCCTGGCGTGGTGGAAGAAGCGTGAGGAGGGGCCGCAGGCGTGGAAGGTCAAGGCGAGTGAGATCGCCAGGCGTGGCTACAACCTGGATCTGAAGAATCCCAATGCGAAACAGGGTGTCGAGCATGTGCCGCCGGCCGCGCTGGTTGCGCGGATGCGCGGGCACGAATCGGAAGTGCAGAAGCTGCTGTCGGAAATCGAGAAGCTTGTGGCCGAGGTTGAGGCGTGAGCAATTGGCCGCAAGTGCCCTTGGACGAACTGCTGTCCCGTGCCGACTCGCCTGCGGATCTTGCCCCCGATACGGAATACCACGAGGTCACGATTCGGCTGTGGGGAAAGGGAGTCGTCAGCCGCGGCAAGGTCCGTGGGGCAGACGTAACGACGGCCCGCCGGTTCGTGCGCAGTGGCCAGCTGATCCTTTCCAAGATTGATGCCCGCAACGGGGCCTTGGGCATGGTTCCGTCTGAGCTTGATGGGGCGATTGTCAGTAACGACTTCCCTTCGTTCGAGCTGCGAGAAGCCGGAGGATGCTTGCCTGGGTATATGAGCTGGCTTGTCCAGTCCGAACCATTCGTCGATCTTTGCAAGGCATCCAGCGAAGGGACGACGAATCGGGTGCGGATCAGGGAGGATCGCTTCCTTCAGCAGAGAATCCCACTTCCCCCGCTGGCCGAACAGCAAGCCATCGTCGCCCGCCTCGATGCCCTGGCTGACAAGACACGGCAGCTGATCGCCCACATCGACGCCATCGAGGCCGATGCCGATCGTCTGTTAATCGGTTTGGCGACCCGCGCTGATCTGTCGGATGCTGAGCGTGCCAGGCAAGGCTGGACCCAGGGGAGCCTTGGCGACGTACTCAAGTTGGTTTCTAATCCGGTGTCCGTAAAGCCCGAGCACAGCTATCCAAATGTCGGAGCGCTGAGTTTCGCGCGGGGGCTTTTTACCAAGCCTCCTATCGATGGGGCAACGACCAGTGCCGCAACCTTGTATCGGATTCGCGCAGGGCAGTTTGTGTACAGCCGCTTGTTCGCGTTTGAGGGCGCATATGCTGTCGCGGGACAGGAGCATGACGGTGCGTTCGTTTCCAATGAGTTCCCCGCATTCGACATCAACCTGGAACATGCCAATCCGGAATTTTTATACGCCTACTTCCGATCGCCTGACGTCTGGCAGTCAATAGCGCGTGGCAGCAAGGGACTGGGTGATCGTCGACAACGAGTCAAGCCAGATCAGGTGCTAGGTCACCAACTCTGGCTCCCGCCTCGTCGGCAGCTTGATCGGCTCGGCGCGGCCGTTCCCGCTGTCATTCACCTCAGGTCTCGTTACGCCGCCATCCGCGCCGACAACGCCGCGCTGCTGCCTGCCAGGCTGGAGCGTCTATTCAGCTCTGTGGATCGCGGGCCATGAGAACCGGATCATCAGAATGAGGGGGTGGATAGAGCCATGAGCAAGGTGCCGGACGTGCTGCAAACGTCATTGTTCGAAGAGGACTACCTGCTGCGTGAGCTCGGACAGGTTGCCCACGTGCCGCAGGTGGCATTGACCGAACTGGTTGCGAACGCCTGGGATGCGGGGGCATCAAGTGTGAAAGTTATCCTGCCTACCGAAATCGGAGGGACTCTTACGGTAGAAGACAACGGTCATGGGATGACGCCTGATCAATTCAAGCGGCGGTGGATGACGCTTGGGTATGACCGTCTCAAGCATCAGGGCGTTAACGTCGAGTTCCCGAAGGGAAAATCCGCGCGACCGCGCAAGGCCTATGGCCGAAACGGCGTTGGACGGCACGGGATGCTTTGCTTTGGTGATGAGTACGAAGTCGAGACATGGCGGGATGGCGTCCTTTCGACTTTCACTGTAGGAACGGGCGCGGGTACCAGCCCATTCGTGTTGAGACGCGGGGATTCTGATTCCCGGGATGGAAGCGGGACGAAGCTATCAGTTCAGGTCGAACGCAAGTTGCCCAACGCAGAGGAGATCCTGACCGTTCTGGCAGCTCGATTTGTCCATGACCCGGAGTTTGAGGTTCAGGTCAACGGAGTGGCGCGAACCGTTGCCGAGATTGGCGGCAAGGTCAGCGAGGAGACGATCGCGCTCTCTGATGGGCGTTCAGCGACCGTCATCGTGATTGATTCGACGCTCCTGAATCATTCGGCAGTGCACCAGGGGATCGCCTTCTGGGTCCAGAAGCGCCTTGTAGGGACACCATCCTGGTCCATAGGCTCGGTCGCGAGCTTCGATGGACGTACGCGCTTCGCTCGTCGGTACAAGGTCATTGTGGACACGCATGGGTTCGATGAGCACGTAGAACGTGACTGGACCGCATTCCAGCGGACCGAGCCTGTTTCCGAGCTGTTCAAGGCAACCGCTGAGCACATTGAGCGGGTTGCTCAGGACTTGGCTGTTGAGGTGGTGGAGGAGTCCACTGTCGATGCTCTTTCTCAGAATCGAGCGGCTCTGACGACACTGGGCCGGGGTGCCAGGGCCGAGGTTGCCGAGTTTGCCAAGGCGATCGCGCAAGCCCACCCAACTGTTTCGCCGGAATTCCTATCGGCTGCGGTCAAGGCGGTGATCAATCTGGAGAAGTCGAAGAGCGGCGCGGCTCTTCTTCAGAAGCTGTCGGCCCTGCCGCCGGATGACGTGGCAGGACTGGATCAGCTGCTTGAAGAGTGGTCGATCAAGGACGCATTGCGGGTACTTGATGAGATTGATGGTCGACTGAGCGTCATCGAGACGATCAGAAGGATCGCCGATGACCCGGAAACGGACGAGCTCCATACGCTGCACCCGCTGATTCTGCGGTCACGCTGGTTGTTTGGCCCAGAGTTCGAGTCAGAAGAATTCTGCTCGAATGCGACTTTGCAAACGGTCGCCAAGCAGCTGTTCCAAAAGGAAGGGGGCCAGTTCATCAATGAGAAGAACCGGCCAGACATAGTTGTCCTTCCGGACAAGGTGACGCTCCAGCTGGTTGGGATCGAGGCGTTTGACCCTGCAGATCCTTCAGTAGTGCAGCTGCAACACGTGCTGCTGATCGAGTTGAAGAAGGGCGGGTTCAAGCTGACTCGGAAAGAAGTGAATCAGGCCGATGGCTATGTGCAGGACATTGCTGCATCTGGCGCCATTTCAGGAGTTCCCTTCGTATCCGCATGGGTGGTAGGACAGTCCATCGCTGCCGGCGTCGCCAACGATAAGAAGGTTGGAGATGACAAGCGCCAATATGGGCGCGTTCGAGCGACAACCTTCGGCGTGCTGATCGACACCGCGAACCGCAGAATGATGAAACTTCGTGACACGTTGGCGGCCAGATACGCAAGCATCCCTACGGACACCCTGATGGAGCGGGTGCTTGAACGCCCTATTCAAACAGAGCTTGAGGCTCCTCTGACTTCAAGCAAGTCACAAGCTGCTTAGAGAGGCGATTTTCGGCGCTGCTGCTCTATTCATGAAGAAAGAAAAAGGAACGGAACGCGGGGATGCATTCGCATCCCCGCTTGCACTCTGTGATTATCGTTAGCATTGCGGGTGGTGGCTCATACGACTCCGCTGGACGCCAAACTGAGGCTCTGCCCTCCACCAACAATGACGTGGTCGAGCAGTCGCACATCCACCAAGGCGAGCGCCTGCTTCAGCCGCGCGGTGACCGCACGATCCGCTGCCGATGGCTCCACGTCGCCAGACGGATGATTGTGCGCCACCAGCACAGCCGCAGCATTGAGTCGAAGCGCCACGCGGACAACCTCGCGGGGATGCACCTCGGCCCCATCGATCGTGCCCTGGAACAGCTCCACATACTCGATCAGACGATGCCGCGTATCCAGCATCACCGCAGCGAACACCTCGCGTTCCAGGTGACCCAACTTGTCGCGGAAGAAGTTACTGGCCACTGCAGGGTCCTTGAGCGACGTCCCCCGGACCATGCGGGCATCGACGATCTCTTGGGCGGCGGCCAGTACCTGCTCGGCATCAGCAGTCCTGTATCGGGTCTTCTCACGCACGTACAGCTTGGCCTCGATGGTCATGACGCCGCCTGCGGTGCTTCTCCGGGTGAATGTCCCTGACCAGTGTCGGTGCTCGCCACTTCCGCCACCGCAGCATCAACGGGCGCTCGCGGCATGGTGACGAGGTCGTCGCCATCGCGTGGTACTTCGGTTCCCGCCTCTGCGGCTTCGTGGGCTTTCGTGCCTGCAGCGAACAGGTCCGGGAAGTCGCCAGACGCGTCGATCACGACGACATGGTTGTTCTTGATGTAACGGGCGATGCCATACAGCGCGATGCCGCACGCCGCGGCAATGCCGAGTTGCTTCAGCATGGTGTTTCTCCTTGGGTTGGGTTTTAGGCGTCGCCCAGCTGGGCGACCTTGTCGTTGAGGCGTCCGGCGAGCCGGAGCGGCCTCGGCGGTGCAGGTGCTGGCGTGCCCACGGCGTCGCTCGACGGCGGAAAGAACTCTTCCACCACTGCCGGCACGTCTTCCTCCAGATCCTCGAAGGCGCCGTTGGCAAAGCCTTGGCGTGCCGCCTCGTCCAGCGCGGCCTGGTCAAAGCCGGCTTGCTGGCGCTCACCATCCAGTCGACGTGCTTCGGTGATCGCTTGCTCCATGGTCATTCCGGAGCGGACCACCAGATCCACATAGAAGATCGGCGTGCGGTGGCTCTGGGTTGTGGACTTACCCCGCAGCTTCAGCTCCAGCGGCAGGCAGGCCAACAGCCCACCCGAGGCGGCCTGGAAGTACTGCAGCCTTGCCGCCAGCGTACGGATGGTGTTGAAGGACGTGGTCCGCAGCACGAACGTGCCGATCTCGTCTTCGTCACCGATACGCACATTGAACCGCGCGTACGGCTTGCACTGGCCTTCTGCGAACCGACAGCCTTCCGGCCCAGGACATGGCAGCGTCTCGATGCCGTCCTGCCCGCTGCGCCTGCAGCTCTCGCCATTGCCCACGCACACCGGTCGCCCGTTGGTGCGATCGAACAGGTTGAAATCCGCCCGCAGGTTGAGACTTGGGTCGTTGAACAACAGCCGGACCGGCAGGCTGCGCAGCTTGCCTCCGGCCTGTTGGCGCAGGGTTTCGTCGAGCGGATGCAGCAGCCAACCATCCCTATTCTGGACCTGGCTGGTCAGGGTGAATTGGTCATCCTTCTCGGGCAGGCGCATGCCATTGCGTTCGACCACGCGCCCGATTGAGATCCGCCCCACAACAGGCGGGGTAATCGCAAATCCCTTCAACATGGAACCCTCCTAGGGTTGATCGGCTTTGGCCGAGATCAGGAACCGGCGTGCGCCGGGCTTTGTCGCGCTATAGCGGGCCACCAGTTCCGGGTGATCCTGGGCAAGGCGCTTGGTGTCGAGGCTGGTACCGTCCTGTGCACGCTTGAAGCTCACCTCGCCCGTAGCAAAGACCGCACGGGCGGCGTCACCCATGGCCTGCTGCAGCGTCTGCTTGAGCTGCTCGGCGTGCTTGCCGCGCACCTCCAGCTCGTCTTTCAGGGCCACCAGTTCGGCGAAGGCGTCCGACAGGCCTCGGTTCTCACAGAAGTCCAAGGTGTTGCCGCCACCGGGATACAGCTGGCGCAAGGCTTTGCCAGCGGACTCACTGCCATCGGCAGGTGGCTCGATATCGGTAGTGACGTACTGCCAAAATCGAGCCTCCAGCACCATCAGCCGGGCAATGACGTCTTCGTCGCGTTCGATCCGGTGGATTTCCAGGCGTTGGCCGCACAGCAGCACCGCCACATCGGCGGCCTGCTGATTGGTGACGGCCAGCTGGTGCTGGACCTGGAGCTGCACGTACTCGGGGACACCGTCCCGCCACAGCTTTGAGCCCCACTCGCCGGCGGTTTTGCACTCCAGGATTTGGACATCGGGACAGCCCACGACCTCGCGGTCGATGTTCGCCAACATGTAGGGGAACGAGGGGTGCTGCAGAACCGCGTTCACCTTGCGGACCTTGCGATTGGTTTGCTGCGAGTACGCCACGGCCACATAGGGCTCCAGCAAGGTGCCCCAGTAGCGCGGGTCCTCCATCCCGGGCGGTGCGTCCTCTTTTGGCGTCCTGCCGGTCTTCTCCATCCAAAGTTCGAGCTGGCTCTTGTAGGGGCAAAGACCTACAGCGGCGGCGGCATCGGAACTGCCAATGCCGCCCTGGCGCACCGATAGCCATTGCTGTCGGTCGAGCGTGCGCGTGTCGACCAGCCGCAAGGCGGCGTTCTTCTTCATCAAGTGTCTCCAAATGAAAACGCCCGGCACGAGGCCGGGCGTGGGGAGGAACAACGAGGAGTTGGGATCAGGCGGTGAGCTGGACCAGCTCGTCCCAGGCGCGCTGCTTGAACTGCGCACCCTGGCCGAACCAGGCCGCTTCACGACGGTGGTCATCGCTGCGTGCACGCCGATGGTGGTCGACGTATTCGGTGACGCTGTTGAGCAGGCCCCATGCCGTACCGCGGCTGGAAGCCAGTTGTGCACCACGGCCACCGCCGTCGTACAGCGCACGCACCGAGCGCACGGCTTGCTCGTTGACCACAGGCGCCTTGCCGGCTTGGCCGGGATAGACCAGCACCCGGCGCAGCAGGCCTTCGACCGAATCGGGATCCACAGGACAGGCCACCAGGTCCTTCATCCGGGTCACGAAGCGCGACCAGGGTGCCACCGTGATGCCCAGCTGCTGCTTGACCGCCTCGGCATCGAACGCCGAGCGGTGTGGCACTTTCACTGCACCGCGGTTGTCGCCCAGGGCGATCTGCAGTGTGTTGTTGCAGACCACACGCACCGAGGTGAATTGGGCCGTGGTGGCCAGCGATCCATCGCAGGCGGTGGCCAGCAGCAGGTAGCCGTTGACCTGGTCCTTGCCCTTCAGCGTTGTGCTTTGGCCAGTACGCGCCAGCGCCCAGAACTTCTTGCCTTCGCGAAGCACACCCGCCGTCTCGAGCTCGAAGCCGGCGTCCTCGGTCAGGTCGCGATAGAACTCGAGGACTTCCTCGGGCTGTACGACCTGGAAGCGTTTGGACACCACTGCCAACGGACGCTTGGTATCAGAGCGGTAGAGCACCTTCTGCTCGGGGAAGGAATGAATTGCACCGACCGTCTGGCTGCCGGTGATGTAGCGGACTTCAGAATCCTCAATGGTCCAGTCCATGCCGGCCTGGCGCTTCCAGACGTCGATCGGTTGGAGAGTGGTGAGTTTGTTGCCAAGGCCATGCCAGGGACGGTCCCCTGCGTAAGCCATGGATTCCACGAGATGCATGTTCTTGCTCCTGTCGGGCGCCATAACGCACAAGGCCCGGAGCGATCCGGGCCTTGTGCGTGTGTCTGGCGGAATGGTTTAGCGGGGAAGTTGCAGCATGCCGCTGCCGCAGCGGGTGATCGCGACCAGCACGGCGGCAGTCACCACCACCACGCAGGTCAACACTTCGTGAGTTGGTCGGGGGCACATCTTTCTTGTCCACTTAGGCGCAAACGAGCGCTGCGCCAGCACGCGAAGCCAGACCGCTCGGGCTTCAAGTGCGTGTTATAGGTTTGAAAATAATTCGGTTAACACTCACCGATCGCCACCAACCAAGGCGGCCGAGATCCTCACAACTAACGATCGCGAACTGCAACAGCGCTCACATCACCTTGGCGGCGGCACCAGGCACGAGAAGCCGGCGAGCCCATCAAACTGAGACCAAACGCTACTCGTCAACGCCGTCAGTAGCCGCACGCTCAGGCTGGTCGCTCGGGCTCGACTTTCTCAAGATTTTCCTAACCTTTCTTTCTCCTAGCTTTCTCAATTTGCGCCCTCTCAGCGTCTTTTGAGCTAGCTCCCAGAGCCCATCCCGCTCATCGCGTGGAACAGGCTTCCCGGAAATCATTCCTACAAAATCCAACGCGGCCGTCTTATCGAAACCAACGGCGATCAGTTCACACAAGAGTTGAGGTCTAGACTGTCTCTCCTTGGGGAGACCAACCCACCATTCGGTGATCGCCAGAGCAAAGCGTACCGGCAGACTGAGATTCTCCACCGGTACGTGCTCACTATCCGGAAACCTTGCAAGGCCTTGCTCATCAAAGTTCTTGGATCGGTTGTAGTCCTTCGACGCGATCGTCCTGGCAGTTTTCTTCAATGCGCCCTTCACCACACTCTCTGGTGCGTTGTCCTCCAACCACTTCGCGATCTCCAGATATCCTTGGGTCTTTTTTCTCTGCTCATCCACCACGCACGGCCGGATCAACCCGCTGTTGAACGCCACTGATACCTCGTAGAGCCAGATGATGGGCAGTGGCCGCACCCTGCCGTCATCGGGTGGGTATGCGCCACGATTGAAAGGGTATTCGACGCAATCCCTGTTCGACGAACCCCCTAATCTCAACATCTGAGCATCGACGACGGAGAGGAACAGGTCATTTTTGCCCACCCTTCTCCCCACGACGAAGGGGTCGCTACTCATCAACTCTCGTCCAACCTCAATTGATGGCCTGCGGGCATCCCATTTCTTCTTATCGATCAGTGAGCACTCGTCCAAATTGACGAGCTCAAGCGCATTCACATCGCCGCTCTCACCTCGAATCGCGCCCCCATGCTCTTTTGCGATTTGACGTCGCACCAATCCGCCGCGACTAAAGAGAGTGATATGGCAGTCCCCAAAGTCCCTGATCTCTGCCACCTGCGAATCATCCAATCTCAGGTACAGCAGATCTTGGGCAATGCTCAATCCGAGAGTATGGTCTGTCTCCTCTCCTTTGAGGATAGTGCAGTTGCTGACAAATAAGGCCATCGCACTGGCCTTCGCTCTTACGAGGTACCTGGATTGATCGACCTCGATGTAGACCGCAACACTCCTCTTAAGCAGAAGAGAGAGTGGATCGACTTTGCTAGAAAGGTTCCCCGTCTCAGCTAGGCCGAGCTTCGTCAATGCCTGAACAATCATCGTGACGCCTAGAATAATGAGCACTCGATTTTCATCTTATCGCGCAAGCGCAGAAACGCGCGGTCAACGCTGATCTCCGAGCGGCTCAAGATCCGTTCTAACCTCGCCATTGAAAGCAGGCTCATTGGCTCGACGCGAACACACCACGTCTGGAAATCACGGACTAGAGCCAGCCAAGGCCGCTTACTCACCACAAAGTCTCCCTCTCCAACGACATCGAAGGATTCCACAACCCGCGAATGAAGCGCGAACTCGCAGCGGACCCAAGCTCGACCCAGGTCCGCGCGAGCCCCTCTGAGAATCACGAGCTTAGCTACCCCGTGACTTATCCCGGGGCCCGAGACCGGGCGGAAACTTACTCCGCTTGCCACCCAGCATCCGGCGGAGCAGCTTCAGCGGGTCAGCACTCGCGCGCGGCCGACCCAACTTCTTGCGGACCTGCTTGGGGATCGGTGAACGCCAAAAGTTCTTGACCTTGCTGTTCGTGGCTTTGATCACGCAATCGGCCTTGGTCATGTACCACAGGGCTGCACGCAGGCCCGCCATCTGCTCCCAGTCGTCGAGTGTCATGACACCCAAGCCATTGAAGCCGTTGGCCTCGTAGGTATCTTTATCGGCATAGCAGTTGTGGAAACTGCCTGGCCCCTGACCGGTGATCTTCGCCCAGTGTTCGCCCAGCAGGCGCGTCAGGTAATAAGCGCTCTGTTGTTGGTTGCCCTTGCAGATCACCATGACGTGGTAATGCATACCACGCACCAAACCATTCTCGCGCTTGACCAAGAACCCCAGATAACTCGGAAGGACGTTGCGCCTGCATGCGGGGCTACGCAACCAGCGCAGGAAGCTGTGGACGGCCTTGTCCGCACCCGCGACATCGTAGTAGGGACGGTAATAGAGGTCGATGCGAAGGATCAGCAGCTTGGAGTGGCCTTCTGCGGCGTAGTAGAGGAACTCGCGGCCGCTCTCGAAGTTCTCCTGCGCCTGCCGCTCATGTGCCTTCAGGGCATTGATGAACGTCCAGGACCGCACCACACGGCGCACAAAGCGCACCACGCGCTCCAAGGCCTGCACAAGCACGCGCTTCTGCGTACACGTGCTGCCCGCCACACCGAAGCGATGGATCACTCGCGCGTTAGAACGCATGGCGCGCAGCATGACCGCGACCTTCGGATGGAACTCGTGGTGCATGTACGCAACGGCCCACGCGGGGTCATAGCAAAAGCAGGCCTGCATGACCTGCTGGCCCAGTCTGGTCAGTTCGAACGTCGTCTCGGGCAGCACCACGCCACGTCGAGCCCCTTTGACCTCGCGCCAAGTACTGCGATCGCTGCTGGTGATCACATCGAAGAGCTTGCGTAGCGGTCCCTCGATGTAGTCCTTGAATACGTAGTCGTCAGTTCCAACCAGCAGGATCCGCTCCTGGTCGGTCGTGACGTACTTGTTCGATCGGGGAATGCGAACCTTGCCATCCTCTGCATATGCATAGGTGCATTTCTCAGCAAAGTCTTCCTGCCGCTGCTCACGGCGCACTACGTTGCGAATGGCTATCTCCAGCGGCGTAGCCTCTTCAGGCTTGCCGTTGAGCACATGCGGCGGCTCACTGCCGTCTGGCGTGTCGTCGTTGCTCATGACATCAGTTCTTCGAATAGCGTCCACGCGATCCCGAAGGGCAGGCATATGGGCCTGCCGTACGGGACGCATGAACTGTGTTGAAGGAGACCTGTCGATCCGCGTCGATTGACAGGAGCGATTGATTGTCGACTCAGCAGCCCTACTTCATTGGCTACCAAGTCACCATGGCCAAAGCGTCACTCACTGCCTCCTATGGGCAGTGAGTGACCCACCTGGCTTGATCTAGATCCTCGCGATCTACGGCCCGATGCACGTACTAGCTGACCTCTGGATGACGTCTCCAATGCAGCTAGAGAAGATGTACAGCGTGATGAAGACGAAGAGCAAAGCGATAGAGCGATAGATCTGTATGGACTATGGATAACATCAATAACCGGAAGTCAGGCGGCGGACATGCCTAGGCACACGCCCGTCCGATGACGAAAACCTCCCCGATTCGCCTAGGAATCGGGGGAATCGCTCAACGTCGAGTTAGCGGTGAGCATCAGGCCTGGAGGCGGGCTGCCACCCAGCCAAAAATCTTGTCGGCCGGCCAACCAACCGTGCGTTCGGTGAGATTTCCTTGGCGCGGGAACTTGCCCAAAGCCATCAGGGCATAGATTGTGGATTTGCTCAGGCCGGTTATCGCCATGACCTGCTTCAGGCGCAGGGCAGAACCGGCGGGGATTTCGTTCATGTCGTAACGTATAGCTCCTGTGTGGTGTGTGTGGTTGCAGCCTAGACCAGCACGGAACCTGTAGCGAACATTGCCGGGAAAGTCCGGGAAATTTCCGAGTTGCCAACTCTGCTTGCCCGTTCATGGCGGCATCCTAGGCGTCAAGGGAAGCCATCCAGTGAGGCGGGCTCGGCTAGGTAGATCCGGAGTCCGACGGGCTCAACTCGCCTGCGTAGGTCACTGACCACCACCGTTCCCTCTGCGTCTTGCCGCACACGCCACCAGCTGGCACCGCCTCGGGCACTCCCAAGCGGCAGGAGTTCGATGGCCCACGTTTGTTGATACGCGACACTCACTGCCCCCCGACGTCGCTCGACTCGGCGTCGACTCGCGCAACAAGCGGCGCACTCAGTCGCGCAAGACGCCTGACACCGGGCGCTAACTGGACAGCAGGACAAAGGGGATGGGCATGAGCCCCGCAGATGGCGCTAGCGCACCTACGGGGTTAAGTCGACGCGTCCAATGCGGTCCACTCGACACCTCTGGCCGGCCAGACAAGCAGGATCCAACACGGAAGTTTCCCCAGTTTTCCGGTGAGGGTTTCTGTGAACGCTGTGTTGACCAGTACAACCACGTGACTCACTCACCGGATCGCTGCAATGCCGTACCCGCTTTTGCCCTACCCCAATCATCGGCCGATCTGCGCGGTCGATGCACTGCCTGACCCGCTTAGGCAGGCAGTGCTCTACGCGATTCTCAAAAAGGGGGTGCCCCCGGCCATCGCATTGATGGACGCGTTGGCCGCCTCGGCCGCGGTTGTCCATGTCGGCCACGATTGCGTGGCCCCTGATGGCGAGGCGATGGCGGCATCGCTGTACACGCTCGCCAGCGCGCCTTCTGTCACGGGAAAAGGGTCGTCGTACCGGATCTTCTTCCAGTACTTCACTCAGTCGCGGAAGCGCGACATGCTCGAGCGCGCAAAGCCCAAGCCTGCGATTCCCAAGCTCACCAAGGCCGCCGTCCTGAGTGCCCTGCTGAGTGGGCAAGCTGAAGCATGCAAGGACGACCCTGGCGTGGAAGCGCTACTGAGCGAAATGACCTACTTCGCCCTGCTGAAGGCGCTGGACGGCGTAGGCAGGAACGTGGCCATCCAGGACGAGGATTCGGCATCCTTCTTCGATTCGGACCTGTTCAAGCGCCAAGCGAATCGCCTGACGCAGGCATGGAGCGCGGACCCTCCGCTCACTAGAGCCTTCGGCAGCTCGCAGCTCGAGGCTGTGGATGCCCGGGTCTCTCTCGGGCTTCGCACCCAGCCCGACATCCTTGCTGATGTACCGCAAGCGACGTTGCGCCGGGCCATCAAGGTCGGCCTGTTCCCCCGCTTCCTGGTTGCCTGCTACGACCCCACCCGCTTCCCTTTGAACGAGACGTATCGTGCCGATGCTGTCGGCGAGGTGAGTGATAGTGCCTTCCAGGTACGTATGGCGTCACTGGCATTTCTCACCAATGCGCGCAGCTATGATGGCTTCGCGGGTCGTGTGCGCGTCGAGCTCGATACTGAGGCTAAGGCCTTGATGCTCGAGCTGCGCTTTCGCGCCAAGCAGTGGCTCGACACGGACTACTCGGACATTCGTGAAGCCGCGGGCCGGGCTTGGGAGAACACGCTGCGCGTCGCGGTGGTACTGCACGTGTTCTGCCTCGGTGAAGGCAAGGTCTCCCGTGACTACGTCGAACGCGCCTGGGCGATTGTCGAATGGTCGCTCTCCCAGCACCGGCTCGTCTTCATCGAGTCGCTCGGACTTAACCTAGGTACTGGAATGACCGCGCAAGCCGCCCCGATTCGCCCGATCCGCATCACGTCGCCGAAGCCGCCGAAGCTGCCGCGCCCGTTTCAGGACGCCCAATGGCTCTTGACCTGTCTGGGCCGACTGTGGCTCCCCACGAAGGCCGTGACAGTCCGCGAGCTCAACCTGTTGGCGGACCTGCCGGCCCGCCGTCTGGCGAGCGCTTTGAAATGGCTGGAACTGGAGGGCATGGTGCACCTGACTGCACACGGCAAGGACACCTTGGTCACCCCGATCATGTCGGTGCAGCCCTTCCAGTCGCTCGGAGGGCCGGGCTAGGTTCTCGTTTATCAACACCTCAATGAGCTCGCAGGAGCTCATCCCAGCGGGTGGTGTACGCCGGCGAAAGTGCCTTGAGCGTGGGACGCCACCGCGCTTCCTCTCGCTGCATGCGCTGCTCTCGTGGTCGGGCACCACCAACCTTCCAGCCCGCATCGCCCATACCGACGGTCCCGCGGCCGAACTTGGAATTGATCCGGTCAAGCACATCCACCCCGCGCTCACGCCGTGGATTGGGTGCCGAGAAGAGATCCGCCTGCTGTTGCTCGCCGCGGACCAAGTCAGCGAGACCCACGCCTCCGCGCTTGTAGAGCTGCCCTCGCTTCATCAGGGACTTCGCCAGCCAGCGCACCGCAAACAGGACCTCGCGGGTGTCCCGAGTCGGAAACGGCAGCGGGATCGCGCGTGACGCATGGAACGGGCTGCCCTTGTGTGGATTTCCATCGAGCCACGCCCACACCGCAGAAGCGGCGAGGCCTCGATGGCGCAGCTTCTCGCAGGCGACAGTGGCGAAGGTTGCTAGCGCTTCGCTAGGGTCAGCTACGTCCTGACCAAACATGCGCGAGACGACGATCTGCTTGCGATCAGGCTCATCGAGTTCCAGATCCCCGCAAGGTATGCCGCGTAGTTCCTGCTGGGTGCGGGCCAGCACCACGCCATAGCGCGCACGAACTCCCCCGCCGTCTCCGTGCTTGACCAGAAATTGATCTGGATCAGTTGCACCGGATCAGAAAAGAGTAAGCTCAGATCATGATCCGCCTTCGCCATCGGAACTGGTTTCAGCGCACTGCCCTCCTCGCGATGGTGGCGTTGCTCTGGTCCCAGTTCGCACTGGCCGGTCATGGCGGCTGTCTGGATCTCAGGGCCACAACCGCCGCAGTCGCGGCCGACGCGGACACCCGCCACGACCACGGCCACGATTGTGGTGAAGAGCTTCCCTCGGCTGATGAAGCACTGTGTGCCGCGCACTGCAGCGAAGGGGATCTCTCGGCCGACAGCGGGCGCATCCCGCCGGTTCCAGCGCTGCTGGTCGGGGTGTGGTTCTCCTGGTTCGCGGCCGCCGAAGTCGCAGACGGTGGCCCCGGGGTCACGTCCACATGGGTCGATTCGCCACCCACGCCTGCCTGGCACCGACCCACCGCGCATCCCGCGGCCCTCCTGCTGATCTGATGCCCGAATGCTGACTGCGCCGCACGCCTGTGCGGTGCAGTGCTGTGCGTTCGTGCCGTGCGCGTCACGGCATGTGTTCCTGCCCCGGCCGAGCGACTGCGTCGCGTCGGCCCAAGGACACTGATATGGCATCTCCGTTCTACCTGTGGCAGGCCAGCCGCCTGCACTGCCACCCGCTGTCCTGCCAGCGGCCACCGCGGCGGCGCGTGCTCGCCTGCGTGCTCGCCGGCGCCTTGTGGGCGCTGGCGCTGCCGGTGACCGCAACCGAGCCCATCCCGGGACACAGTCTCGAGTCGATCCGGACCTGGGTGCTCGAACACAACCCCGAGCTTCGGGCCATGGGCTTGGAAACCCAGGCCGCTGAAGCGCGGATACTGCCGGCGGGCGCCCTGCCCGATCCGATGGCCTCGATGGGCTTTCGCGGGCTCGATCCGGACAGACCCTGGCGCACCGTCGGTGCCGAGCGTGAGATCAACTACGCGGTGCGCCAGCGCTTTCCGCTCTGGGGCAAGCGCGATCTGGCGCGGACTGCGGCCAGCCAGGACGCGGTCGCGATCGGACTTGATCGAGTCACTGCGACGCGCGGGCTGCTGTCCGACGCCGAGGCGGCCTACGCTCGTTATTGGCATGCCGATCAAGCGATAGACGTGCTCGATCGCCGCATCGCCCTGCTCCGCCAGATCGAAGAGATCGCGGGCGTGCGCTACGCCCTTGGCCGCGCGGCACAGCAGGATGCCATCCGCGCCCAAGTCGAGCAGACCACCCTGCAGCGCGAGCGGATCGAACGCCTCGCCGCCAAGCAAGAGGCGGCCGCCACCTTGAACGCGGTGCTGGGGCGCCGTTCCGATGCGCCGCTGGCGGCTCCCGACGAGGCGCCGCACCTTGCCGTCCGCAGCGCTTCGCTTGCCGAGGCTCTGGACGCCGCCGACACGCACCCCGCGGTCCGTTCGCAGCAGGCCCGCGCCGAGGCCGCGCGCACGAATGTGGTGCTGCAGCGTCGCAACCGCTTTCCCGACATCACCGTCGGCGTGGGTGCGATGCAGCTGGGCAACGGCATCCAGAGTACCGAGCTGATGCTCGAGGTGGAGATCCCGTTCCAGCAGCGCGCCCGCCGCGAGCGCGAGCGCGAATCGCGCCTGCTCGAGGAAGCCGCGCTGGCCCGCAGGGACGCCACGCTGCGGGCCGTCGAGGAGCGAGGCGCTTCCGCCTGGTCGCAGTGGACCAGCGCCCGCGAACGCCGGCAACTGATCCAGAACACGCTGCTGCCGCAGGCCGACGCCACCTGGCAGTCGGCGCTGGCGAGCTACCAGGTCGGCGAAGTCGACTTCGGGACGCTGCTGGAAGCACTCAATGAATGGCAGGGCGCCGACCTCGCACGGGTCGATGCATTGCGTGACGAACTGTTGGGCGCCGCCGCCGTGCGCGCCATCGAAGGAGATATCCGATGACCCGTGTCCAGACCCTGTCGCTCGCCATCGGCGTCGCACTCGCCGCCCTCACCACAGGCTGGATGGCCGGCCGCGCGACCAACGATTCGCCGACCGCAGCTACATCCGCCGAGGCGCCTGCCGCGGAGCGCAAGGTGCTTTATTACCGAAATCCCATGGGGCTCCCCGACACCTCGCCGGTGCCGAAGAAGGATCCGATGGGCATGGACTACGTTCCGGTCTATGCCGACGACGCGCCGCCGGCGGCGCAGGGCACGGTGGTGCTGCCGCCGGACAAGGTGCAGGCGCTGGGCGTGCGCACGGAAGCGGTTACGCGCGGGGCACTGTCCGCCACCGTGCGCACCAGCGGCACGGTCGAGGTCGACGAGACCCGACAGTACGTCATTGCCCCGCGCTTCGAAGGCTGGGTGGAGCGGCTGTACGCGAACCAGACCGGCATGCGAGTCCGCGCCGGGCAGCCGCTGCTATCCGTCTACAGCCCGCAGTTGGCTGCGGCGCAGCAGGAATACAGGCTCGCTGACGAGACCGCCCGCAGGCTGGCCGGATCCGATCCCGCCAGCGCGGCATCGATGACCCGCCTACGCGATGCCGCCCGTACCCGCCTGCGCAACTGGGAAATCAGCAATGCGCAGATGGGCAAGAAGGCCCTGGTCCTCACCGCGCCGGCAAATGCGGTGGTGATCGAAAAACCGGTGGTCCAGGGCGCCCGGTTCGAGGCGGGCGAGACCATCCTGCGCCTGGCCGACCTGTCGATGGTGTGGGTGGTCGCCAAGGTGCCGGCGGCGCAGGCCGCGGGCATAGCAATCGGCCAGCCCGCCCGCTTTGAAACCGTAGCCCTGCCAGGCCAGGTGGCCAAGGGCAAGGTCACCTTCGTGCAGCCCGTCATCGATGCAATGACGCGCACCGTGGACGTGCGCATCGCATTGCCCAATCCCAACGGCGACCTGCGGCCCGGGCTCTACGGGACGGTGCTGCTCGAGGCGCCGGGGACCGGCCCGGTGCTCACCGTTCCGCGTTCGGCCGTGCTGGACAGCGGCACGCGCCAGATGGTGCTGGTTGAGACCGGCGCGGGCCGTTTTGCACCGCGCGACGTGACCCTGGGTCGTCGCGGCGGCGAGCGCATCGAGATCCTCGACGGGTTGTCTGAAGGCGAACAGGTCGTGGTGTCCGCCAACTTCCTGATCGACGCCGAAAGCAACCTGCAGTCGGCACTCAAGGGGCTTGAGGGTCACGCAGGACACGGGTCGCCCTCCGGCACCAGTGAAGATCCGCAGCGCGAACAGTCAGGCGATGGCTCCGCCGACCCGCACGCCGGCCATGGTGCCGAGGCAGCGGATCCGCACGCCGGGCACAGCGAGGAGGCGGCTGACCCACATGCCGGCCATGCCATGCCTGCGGCGCCGGCGGATGCGCCGGCTCCCGCCAGCGCCCTTGACGCACCTGCCGGTCAAGACGGCCATGGCAGCCACGGGATGATGAGCGACCACGCCGCACCTACTTCCCCCACCGGGCACGAGGGGCACTGACATGCTTGGCCGTCTCATTGAATGGTCGGTACGCAACGTCTTCCTGGTGCTGGTGATGGCGCTGGCGATCGTCGCCGGTGGCATCTACGCGCTGACGAACACGCCGCTGGACGCCCAGCCGGACCTCTCGGACGTACAGGTGATCGTGTTCACCGAGTACCCAGGGCAGGCGCCCCAGGTGGTCGAGGATCAGGTCACCTATCCGCTGACCAGCGCCCTGCTTGCAGTTCCGAAATCGCGAGACGTCCGCGGCTTCTCGTTCTTCGGCGCCTCCTTCATCTACGTCATCTTCGAGGAAGGCACCGATCTCTACTGGGCGCGCTCACGCGTGCTCGAAAACCTCAACGTCGCGTCGAAGAACCTGCCGCCCGGCGTGGCACCCGCACTGGGCCCTGACGCCACCGGCGTGGGTTGGGTCTATCAGTACGTCCTCAAGAGTGACCGCCACTCGCTGGACGAACTGCGCGCGATGCAGGACTGGTATCTGCGCTACCAGCTGACCACCGCGCCCGGGGTGGCCGAGGTCGCCAGCGTCGGTGGCTTCGTGCGCCAGTACTCGATCACAGTCGATCCGGTGCGGCTGCGCGCGTTCGACATCCCGATTTCGCGGGTGTCCGAGGTGATCGCTGCAAGCAACCGCGACGTTGGCGGCCGTGTGATCGAAATGGCCGAGACGGAGTACATGGTGCGGGGCCGTGGCTACCTGCGCGGCATCGAGGACATCGAGAACCTAGTGCTGCGCGCCGAAGGCGGCGCACCGGTGCTTATCGGCGATGTTGCCCGGGTCGAGCTTGTGCCCGATGAGCGCCGCGGGATCGCCGATCTGGACGGCAAAGGTGACGTGGTGGGCGGGATCGTGATTGCGCGATTCGGCGAGAATGCCCTAGCCGTGATCGGCGGGGTGAAGGAGAAGATCGCCCAGCTCGCGCGTGGACTGCCGGAGGGCGTCAGCGTGCAGGCGGTCTACGACCGGTCCGATCTCATAGTGCGTGCGATCAAGACCCTACGCACCACCCTGCTCGAGGAGAGCCTGATCGTCGCGCTGGTGTGCCTGGTGTTCCTGTTCCATGCCCGCAGCGCGCTGGTGGCGATCGTCATGTTGCCGGTCGGCGTGTTAATCGCGGTGATCGCGATGCGTGTGCTGGGAATGAACTCCAACATCATGAGCCTGGGCGGCATCGCGATCTCGATCGGCGTGATGGTCGACGCGGCGATCGTGATGATTGAGAACGCGCACAAGCACATCGAGCGCGGCGACGGCTCCCGCAGCCGCACCCAGCTGATCATCGACGCCTGCCGCGAAGTCGGGCCGGCGCTCTTCTTCAGCCTGATGATCATCACCGTCTCGTTCCTGCCGGTTTTCGCGCTGGAAGCGCAGGAAGGCCGCCTGTTCAAGCCGCTCGCGTTCACCAAGACCTTCGCCATGGCCGGAGGCGCGCTGCTGTCGGTGACGCTGGTGCCGGTGCTCATGCTGCTGTTCGTGCGCGGCAAGATCGTGCCCGAGCACAGGAACCCGGTGAACCGGTTCCTGGTCGCCGCCTATCGGCCGGTGATCAACCTCGTGCTGCGGCACCGTATCGCCACGATCGTGCTCGCGCTGGTCGCCCTGTTCGCCAGCCTGTGGCCGGCATCGCGCGTGGGCAGCGAGTTCATGCCCACGCTCAACGAGGGCACGCTGCTGTACATGCCTGCGTCGCTGCCGGGCATGTCGGTGACCAAGGCCTCCGAACTGCTGCAGCAGCAGGACCGGGTCATCAAGGGCTTCCCGGAAGTGGAATCGGTGTTTGGCAAGGCAGGTCGCGCCCTGAGCGCCACCGATCCGGCGCCGCTGGAGATGTTCGAAACCGTCATCAACCTCAAACCCGAGGACCAGTGGCGCGACGGCATGACCACCGACAAGCTCATTGCCGAGATGGACGCGGCGCTGAAGTTCCCGGGTGTCGCCAACTCCTGGACGATGCCGATCAAAGCCCGCACCGACATGCTGGCCACGGGCATCCGAACGCCCGTGGGCATCAAGATCTTCGGCAACAACCTGGACCAGCTGGAAGCCCTGGCCACCGAGATCGAAGCCGTGGTGCGGCAGGTGCCGGGGACGACCAGCGCCTTCGCCGAACGCCTGACCGGTGCCTACTACCTCGACATCACCCCAGACCTGGCCAGCCTGGCTCAATACGGAGTGACCCTGGGCGAGGTGCAGGACGTGGTGGCGGCCGCGCTGGGCGGCGAGATGGTCACCACCATCCTGCAGGGCCGCGAGCGTTTCAGCGCGATCGTGCGCTATCCGCGCGAACTGCGCGACGACCCGCAGCGCATCGGGACCCAGGTGCTGGTGCCGGTGCCCGGCGGTGCGCAGGTGCAGCTCGGCGAGTTGGCGAAGATCGAGGTTAGGAAAGGGGCGCCCAGCATCCGCACCGAGAACGCCATGCTGGCCGCATACATCTATGTCGATACCCGCGAAAGCGACCTCGGCCGCTACGTGAAGGCGGCGCAGGAAGCGGTCACTCGACAGGTGCAGTTCCCATCGGGCTACTACGTGACCTGGAGCGGTCAATACGAGTACATGCAGCGCGCCGCCGAAAAAATGCGGGTCGTCATTCCGGTGACGCTGGCGCTGATTTTCCTGCTGCTGTACCTCAACTTCCGCCGTGTCACCGAGTCGCTGATCGTGATGCTGTCGGTGCCCTTCGCACTGGTCGGTGGCATCTGGCTGATGTGGATGCTCGACTACAACACCAGCGTCGCGGTGATCGTGGGCTTCATCGCGCTGGCCGGCGTCGCCGCGGAAACCGGCGTGGTGATGCTGATCTACCTCGACCACGCACTTGAAGCGCGTGCCGCGCAGAGGCAGGCCGAAGGCCGGGCACTGGATGCACGGGACCTGCGCGAGGCCATCATCGAAGGCGCGGTCGACCGCGTGCGCCCGAAGATGATGACCGTGGTCGCGATCATGGCGGGCCTGCTGCCCATCATGTGGAGCAGCGGTACTGGCTCGGAAGTTATGCGCCGAATCGCTGCGCCGATGGTAGGTGGCATGGTGTCTTCGACCATCCTCACCCTGGTCGTGATCCCGGCGCTGTACTCGCTGATCAAGCAGCCGCAGCTGGCCAGGAAGCCGCACCCCTCCTCCGCACTACCCAAGGAGAAGTAGTGATGGGGCCGTTCAACGCAGGCAGGGACCGACGGTTCATGCAACTGTGGCCGCGAACATCCGTCCGTCTACGGCCAATTCGCGCGTTACTGGCTTCGCCCACCGCAAGGCCGGTTGACCTGTGTGCGAGACACAGGTCTAGCCTGATCAACACCTCGCCGGGAGCAAGCCGATGACGACCAAGGAAGAAGTGACGCTGCCGCTGATGACGGTCCGCCAGCTGGCACGGCAGGGCGATGTCACGGTGCATGTGGTGCGCAACTACCTGCGGCGCGGTCTGTTGCAAGCGGCCACGCATACCGAGGGCGGCTACCAGTTGTTCTCCACCTCGGAGCTCCTTCGCCTGCACTTCATTCGCACGGCGCAACACCTTGGCTTCACGCTGGGGGAAATCGAGGAAATCATCCACCACAGCCTGCTGCGACATAGTCCCTGTCCGCTTGTGCGGGACATCATTCGGCGCAGGCTCGACGACACCCGCCAACAACTGGACAGGCTGCTCGCCATGCACGGACGAATGGAGCGTGCCATCCACGCCTGGGCGGAGCTTCCGGACTCCATTCCGACTGGCGATGACGTCTGCGCATTGATCGAATCTGTTGCCGCTGCTGAAGGCGGCGGGTTCGTCAAGTCCACCCCGCGGCGACTTCTTGGACGCCGCCCCACAGAGGAGAATTTGCCATGACAGCCTCCAGTCCTGCCCCCTCAGGCTCCCGACGCTGGGTCTTCTGGATCTTCCTGGCGCTGGCCGTGTTCTATCTCGCCGTCGAGCACCGCGCCCACCTTGGGGGGACGCTTCGCTGGTTGCCCCTGGCCATCCTGCTGCTATGTCCCTTGATGCATGTGTTCATGCACAAGGGGCATGGCGGTCATGGAGGTTCCGGAAGTCATGGGCGCGACGGCAATGCCGACGACACACCCCATGGCCAGCATGAGAGCCGTAGCAAGCGGGCACTGAACGACGAAACGTCCGACACCTCGAACGGAGGGCACTGACATGCAGGCACCCGACTCCGGCTACGGCCTTTGGCTGCTGGCCGCCATCAACGCCGCGTTCTTCATCTTCTTCGCCTGGAGCTTCTACAAGCCCTTGACCCGCTGGGACTGGCGGGGGTTCGGGATGTTCTCCGCCTTCGTCGTGGCCCTGTTCGCGGAAATGTATGGCTTCCCGCTGACGTTGTACGTCCTGGGCGGGTGGCTCAGTGCCAATTATCCGCAAGTGAACTGGCTCAGCCATGACGCGGGCCATCTGCTGGAGATGTGGTTCGGCTGGCGCGCCAATCCGCATTTTGGTCCATTCCACATGGCGAGCTTCGTCCTGATCGGCGGTGGCTTCTGGCTGCTGTCGGCCGCCTGGCCAGTGTTGTATCGGGCGCAGCGTGAGGGCCGGATGGCCCGAGACGGCGTGTATGCGCGCATGCGCCACCCGCAGTACGTCGCTTTCGTGTTGGTGCTGACCGGTTTCCTGCTGCAGTGGCCCACGCTGCTCACGCTCGCCAGCTATCCGGTGCTCGTGTGGGCCTATGCCCGCCTGGCGCGCCGTGAGGAAAAGGACTGCCTGGGCCGCTTCGGCGACGAGTACGTCCGCTACATGCAGCACGTGCCGGCCTTCATTCCGATACGCAGGCGCGGCCCCGCCCCATCCCAGGGAGAAGTCCGATGACACACGTCCACGAACCGCCAGTGCGCACGCGCACCTGGCCCATCGGCGACATGGTGAGTGCCGGCTGCGCGCGCACGCTGGAGAGGGCCGTGGCCGCGTTGCCCGGAGTCAACGCCACCATCGCGAATTTCGCCACCGCGACCCTGCAGGTGTCCTACGACCCGGCCCGACTGTCGTCGGGCGCGGTCGCCACCGCGATCCGCGACTGCGGCTTCCAATGCGACGCCTCGATGCCCGCTGCCGGCCCGGGCGCAGGCACGCACGCCCACGCTGCGCATGCCCGGCACGGACCGGGTACCACCGCGGAGCACCCTGCCGACGCCCACGCCGGCCACGGCGATGACGCCAAGGATGCCGGGGGTCACGACGCCCATGCGGGCATGAACCACGGCAGCGATCTGCACGCCGCGGCGCGCGACATGGGCCGCCGCTTCCTGGTCGCCCTCGCCTTCGCGATCCCGGTATTCGTGTGGTCGCCCATGGGCGGCCTGATGGAGCCGCCGCCGGTGCCGTTTGGACTGCGCGAGAACGTCTGGTTGTTCCTGCTGGCGACCGGCGCCGTGCTGTATCCGGGCTGGCCGTTCTTCAGTGCGGCGATTCGTTCGCTGCGCCGCGGCGTGCTGGACATGGCGGTGCTGGTGCTGCTGAGCGTGGGCACCGGCTACGGGTTCAGCATCGCGTCGACGTTCTTCTTCGACGGACCGAACTTCTACGAGGCCTCGGCGGTTCTGCTGACCTTCGTCCTGCTCGGCCACTGGCTCGAGATGCGGGCACGCGCCGGCGCTTCGGACGCGATGAAGGCGTTGTTGAAGCTGTCCCCGCCCCGCGCGGTGGTGCGCCGTGACGGACAGGAGCTCGACATCCCGACCGCCGAAGTCCTGGTCGGCGATATCGTCGTGGTGCGGCCGGGGGCGAAGATCCCCGTCGACGGCACCGTCACTGAAGGCAGCTCCCAGGTCGACGAATCCATGCTGACCGGCGAGTCGATGCCCGTGCGCAAAGACCCAGGGGCCTCCGTTGTCGGCGGATCGATCAACAAGAGCGGTGCATTTGCCTACACCGCCACCAAGATCGGCAGCGATACCGCGCTGGCGCAGATCATCAAGCTGGTCCAGACCGCACAGAACTCCAAGGCGCCTGCGCAACTGCTCGCCGACCGCGCTTCGCAGTGGCTGGTGCTGGCCGCGATCGTGATCGGGCTGCTGACCTTCGCGGTCTGGTTCTGGTGGCTGGGACAGCCGCTCATGTTCGCGCTCACGCTGACGATCACCGTCTTCGTCATTGCCTGTCCCGACGCACTGGGTTTGGCCACCCCGATGGCGATCATGATCGGCACGGGCCTGGGCGCTCGACACGGCATTCTGTTCAAACACGCCGAAGCCATCGAGAAGAGCGCCCGGCTGGACGTTGTGATCTTTGACAAGACTGGAACCCTGACGGTCGGTGCACCGGAGGTGGTCGACATGGCGGTCGCACCGGGCTGGACGCAGGAGCGGCTACTGGCCACGGCCGCTGCGGTCGAGGCGCATTCGGAGCACCCGCTGGCGCAAGCGATCCTCAAGCGCGCCGGTCCAGCAGCCGAACGCGCTACGGCCTTCACCAACATCGACGGCCAGGGCGCCACCGGGGTGGTTGACGGGGTGCAGGTCCTGCTGGGCAATCGCATCCTGATGGTCGAACACGGAATCGATCTATCCGTGCTGGAAGCGGAGGCCGCGCGCCTTACCGGCGCCGGCCGCACCGTGATCTATGCAGGGGTAGGCGGCGAGCTTGCGGGCTTCTTCGCAATTGCCGACGCGATCCGCGAGACCTCGCGCGCCGCCATCGACGAACTGCATCGTCGCAACATCAGAGTGGCGATGATCACCGGCGACAATCGCCCCACCGCCGAACGCGTAGCTCAGGATCTGGGGATCGACATCGTACTGGCAGACGTGTTGCCTGGCGGCAAGTCCGACGAGGTCATCAAGCTGCAGTCGCAGGGCCTCAAGGTCGGCATGGTGGGCGACGGCATCAACGACGCACCGGCGCTGACGCAGGCCGACGTCGGCTTCGCGATCGGCGCCGGCACGGACGTCGCCATCGAGAGCGCCGACATCGTGCTCATGCACAGCGACCCCTACGACGTCGTGCGCGCGACCTCCATCGCCCGGGCCACCCTGCGCAAGATGCACCAGAACCTCGGCTGGGCCGTGGGTTACAACGTGCTGGCCTTCCCGCTCGCGGCCGGCGTGTTCTATCCGTTCGTGCTGTCGCCCGAGATCGCCGCGCTGTCGATGTCCGGAAGCTCGGTCATCGTGGCGGTCAACGCACTACTGCTGCGCCGTGTTCGGCTGGCCCCGCGCAACGACGCGGTTCCCTCATCTACCTCCGCCAATGCCGCAGCGTAGCCGTCAACCCACAGGAGCACCCATGAACAACGAAACCAGCCCCACCCTGCAATTCCTCGGCGCCGCGGGCACGGTCACCGGCTCGCGCTATCTGGTCGAGGCCAATGGCCAGCGCGTGCTGGTCGACTGCGGCCTGTTCCAGGGCTACAAACAGCTGCGCGAGCGCAACTGGGCACCGTTTCCCGTCGACGCGGCATCAATCGATGCGGTGATCCTGACCCACGCCCACTTGGACCATTCGGGCTACCTGCCCGCACTGGTCAAACAGGGGTTCCGCGGCCGGATCCACTGCACCGACGGCAGCGTCGCCTTGTGTGGCCTGCTGCTCCCCGACAGCGGGCACCTGCTCGAAGAAGAGGCAAAGTACGCGGCGCGCAAAGGCTATTCCAAGCATGAGGAGCCGCTACCGCTCTACACGGAAGACGACGCCCGGCGCAGCCTGAAGCAGCTCACCGGACATGACTACGAGCGCGAGATCGAGATCGCGCCCGGCTTCACGGTCCGCTTCCATCCCGCCGGCCATATCCTGGGGGCCGCCCACGTCAGTCTCGACGTCCAGGGCCAGCGCCTGCATTTCAGTGGCGACCTGGGGCGGCAGCAGGAGTCGCTGATGAACCCGCCGACCCCGCTGCCTGCCTGCGACGTGCTGGTCTGCGAATCCACCTATGGCAATCGGGAACACGTTGTGATCGACCAGGAGGCGGAACTCGCGCCGATCATCCGCCGGGTGGCCGCCCGTGGTGGGGTGATCGTCATCCCGGCATTCGCCGTCGGTCGCGCCCAGGCACTCATGCTGCATATCGCCCGACTGCGCGAGCGCGATGAGATCCCCCGGATACCGGTCTATCTCAACAGTCCGATGGCGGTCAACGCCACCGGGCTCTACCACGCCCACCATTCCGAACACCATGTGTCCAAAGAAGACTGCCAGCGGATGTTCGACTTGGCCACCTTCGTCAACACGGTGGAGGAGTCCAAGGCGCTCAACCGCCAGCGCGGCCCGATGATCCTCATTTCGGCCAGCGGCATGATCACCGGCGGGCGCGTGCTGCACCACGTCGAAGCGTTCGGCCAGGATGACCGCAACGCGATCCTGCTGGCGGGCTACCAGGCCGGCGGAACACGCGGCGCGGCGCTGGCGGCAGGAAAGCGCACGTTGCGCATGTTCGGCCGAGAGGTGCCGATCCGCGCCGAGGTGGTGCAGCTTGAAGGGTTTTCCGGCCACGCCGACGCCGGCGAGTTGCTGGACTGGATGCGCACCGCGCCGTCCGCGCCGCGCATCGTCTACCTCACCCACGGCGAGCCCGACGCAGCCGACACGCTGCGCGGGCGGGTGCAACGCGAGCTGGGCTGGCACGCGCGCGTACCGGAGCACCTGGAGCGGGTTGCACTGGAGGAGGCGCAATGACCACGCATACCCCAGGCCACACGCGGCTGCGCGTTACACGCGCCGGCATCGATACCTACCAGCAGCCGGTGGTCTACATGCATCGTGACTGCGAAGTCTGTCGCTCGGAAGGCTTTGCCGCGATGACGCGCGTGAGGCTGGACGTCGGCACGCGTACGCTGGTGGCGACGCTGAACGTGGTCGTCGACGATCGGGTCGGCTTGGGCGAGGTGGCGCTGTCGGAGGTCGCTTGGGCCCTGCTCGATCCCATGACTGGTGCATTGGCCTGGGTTCGGCATGCGGAGCCCGCCGCGTCCGCAGGTGCGCTCCGAGCCAAGGTGTTCGGCGCGCGGCTGGACGATGCGCAGTACCTCGCGCTGGTGCAGGACGTGATGGAAAGCAGGTTGTCGGATCTGGAGCTGGCCGCGTTCGTCACGACTAGCGCAGGCGACCGCCTGGACGGTGCGGAAACCACCGCTCTGACGCGGGCCATGATCTCGGTGGGCCAGCGCCTGGACTGGGGTAAGGGGCCGGTACTGGACAAACACTGCGTGGGCGGCCTGCCCGGCAATCGCACCACCCCGATCGTGGTGGCGATTGTGGCCGCGCTGGGCTATCGCATCCCGAAGACGTCGTCGCGCGCGATCACGTCGCCTGCGGGCACCGCCGACACCATGGAAGTGATGGCGCCGGTAGCGCTGGACCTGGCGGCGATGCGTCGCGTGGTGGAACTCGAAGGCGGCTGCATCGTCTGGGGGGGCAACGTGCGTCTGAGCCCAGCCGACGACATCCTCATTCGGATCCAGCGGCCGCTGGACTTCGACAGCGACGGGCAACTGGTCGCCAGCGTGCTGTCGAAGAAGGTGGCGGCCGGCTCGACCCACGTCCTGATCGACATGCCGGTGGGCCCGACCGCCAAGGTGCGGAGTGATGCCGCGGCTGACAGCCTCGGCTCGCGGCTTGCCCACACCGCGGGCGCGCTTGGTTTGCAGTTGAGCATCCATCGCTCCAACGGCGCCCAGCCAGTGGGGCGGGGCATTGGCCCGGCGCTCGAGGCGCACGATGTGCTCAAGGTGCTGCGCAATGCCGCCGATGCACCGGCCGACCTGCGCGACCGCGCGCTTGCGCTATCCGCCGGGCTGCTGGACATGGCGCCGGGCAGCAGCGCTGGCACAGGACTGCAGCGCGCGCGCAGCGTGCTGGATTCCGGCGCTGCGCTGGCCAAGTTCCTGGCGATCTGCGACGCCCAGGGAGGCTTCCGCGAACCGCCGCGGGCGGCGTTCACCGCCGATGTCCCGGCACCCGCATCGGGCCGCATTGCGGAGATCGACAACCGCAGGCTGGCCAAGCTGGCCAAGCTGGCCGGCGCACCGACATCCCCCACCGCCGGCCTGGAAACCGGCCTGCGGATCGGCGACACGGTGGAGCGCGGACAACCCCTGCTAACCCTGCACGCGGAGTCGCCGGGGGAGCTTGCCTATGCCCTGGACCACGCCGCGGCGTTGCAACCCTTTGTCCTCGCGGAGGCGCCATGAACCGTGTGCTGATGCCCTTCCCGGCCGATGCACTGTTGGCATCCGCCATCGCCGAGCCCCTGCAGGCGCGCATTGCACCCGTGGCCTGGCGGCACTTCCCGGATGGCGAGTCGCTGGTCGCCTTGGACGACGCATTGGCCGGCGCCGATGTGGCGATCCTGGCCAGCCTGCGGGATCCCGATCCGCTCGCCCTGCCTTTGCGCTTCGCAGCGCAGACAGCCCGCGAGTTCGGTGCGCGCTCCGTCGGCCTGATTGCGCCGTATCTTGCCTACATGCGGCAGGACACACGCTTCCACCCGGGCGAGGCGGTCAGCGCGCCGTTGTTCGCCCGTTTCCTTGAAGAGACGTTCGACTGGCTGCTTACCGTCGATCCGCACCTGCACCGATTCGAGCAGTTGCAGGCGCTGTATCGCATTCCCACAACCCACGTTTCTGCCACGACCGCCGTCGCGGCTTGGATTGCCGACGCCGTGCCCGACGCAATCCTCATCGGGCCCGATAGCGAAAGCGAGCAGTGGGTGGCACGCATCGCCGTGAAGGCCGGCGTGCCTTATCAGGTTCTTCGAAAACAGCGGCAAGGCGACTACGACGTGCGGGTCAGTCTCCCAGATGCGCAAGCCGCGGCGGGGCGTACCCCGGTGCTGGTGGACGACATCGTCTCGTCGGGGCACACGATTCTGGAAACCGTTGTGCATCTGCAACGCCTGGTGGCATCGCCTCCGGTGCTGGTGGCGATCCATCCCGTCTTTGCAGGGGATGCCTATGCATCGCTGCAAGCCGCAGGCTTAGCCAGAATCGTGAGCTCGGACACGATCGCCCACCCCTCGAATGCGATCCCGCTCGGAAACGAGATCGGGCTGGCGGCGTCAGCGCTGATGGAATCCAGCGCCGTTTCCCGGGAGACCCCATGAACCTGCCCCGCAATTGTTGCACTGCCGACGAGCTTGATCCCACGGCCCGCCAGCAGATCGTTGATCTGGCTGCCTCACAGCGACTGACGGATCCCGCGTTCGCGCACTGGGCGGCGGGTTACGGCGTGGTCCGGCACGATCCGCTTACCCAGGTGCGCGTCCGCGAAATGATGGACGAGCTCGTCGCATCGGGCCGTATCCCCGATGCACGAACAGGCTGGAAGCGACTCGCGGCCGCCGATCGAGTCGCCAGTGCAGGGATGTGGCTGGTCGCGCACATGACCTATGCCTCCAAGGTGCGAACGGATGGCTCGGTGCTCGAGGCGGATGAGTTTAAGCCCACGCCGGAAGGCCACACGGGAGGCTCGCTGAACATGGTGCCCGCGTACGTGGGCTATCTGCTCATGGACGCCCTTGATGGCGTGACCCGCGCGTGGATGATGGGCCAGGGGCATTGCGTTGCCGCGATCGATGCGCTCAACCTGCTGGTGGGCAACATGACCACGGCGCACGCTGCCCGCTACGACCGCTCCGACGCTGGTCTGAGCCGCTTTGTCGGCGATTTTTATGCCTATACCCTCAATGCCGACGGCACCCCGGCTTCGCCCCTGGGTTCCCACGTCAACGCGCATACCGCGGGTGGTGTGCTGGAGGGCGGCTACCTGGGTTTTGCCGAACTGCAATACGTGCATGCGCCACTCAAGGGCGAGCGGCTGGTCGCGTTCCTCAGCGACGGCGCCTTCGAGGAGCAACGCGGCGGCGACTGGGCGCCCCGCTGGTGGCGGGCCGAGGACAGTGGACTGGTCAGCCCGATCATGATCCTCAACGGACGACGTATCGAACAGCGCAGCCAGATCACCCAGCAAGGTGGCGAACGCTGGCTGGACTGGCACCTTCGCCTCAATGGCTTCGACCCCGTTTCGCTGGACGGCCGCGATCCGGCCAGCATCGCCTGGGGCATCCATGTGATGGAGGCAGGGCTGCAGGCTTACGGAAGCTCGCACTCGGGAGACATCCGCCTGCCCTATGGCATCGCGGAAACGGTCAAGGGCTACGGGTTCCCGGGCGCCGGCACCAATGCCGCCCACAACCTGCCTTTGCCCGGCAATCCTGCCCGAGACGCGCAGGCACGCGCGCTATTCAACGAGGGCGCCGCGAGCTTGTTCGTCCCAGGCCAGGAGTTGGACGCAGCCATTGTCGCGCTCAACACGCACGCGAGCCAGAAGCGAATGCGGGAGCGGGATCATGTGCTCGCCAATCGGGAGGTGGCGCTGACGGAGGCTTCCCCGATCGCGCCGCAAACTCCCGGCACGGCAAGTTCGCCGATGGTGGCCGTCGATGAGCAGTTCATGCGAATCGCCGCCGCGAATCCGGCATTGCGGGTACGGGTTGGCAATCCGGATGAACTGCGCAGCAACAAGCTCGACCAGACCCTGGATGCGCAAAAGCATCGGGTCCAGGTGCCGGAACCGGGCGTCGCTGAATCCACGACCGGCGGCGTGATTACCGCACTGAACGAGGAAGCCGTGGTGTGCGCGGCGCTCGGGAACAAGGGTGGGCTTAACCTAGTCGTCACCTACGAAGCGTTCGCGCCGAAGATGCTGGGCGCCGTGCGCCAGGAACTGATCTTTGCGCGACACCTGGCGCAGGCCGGGCGCCCGCCCGGTTGGCTGGGTGTTCCGCTAGTGATGACCTCACACACCTGGGAAAACGCCAAGAACGAGCAATCCCACCAGGATCCGACCATGGCGGAAGCCCTTCTCGCGGAAATGGCGGATGTCTCGCGCGTCGTGTTTCCTCCCGACGCCAACGGTGCTGCTGCGGCGTTGTCGCATGCGTATGCGCAGCGCGGCACTGTCACCGCGCTGGTGGTGCCCAAGCGGGCAGTGCCGCAGGTCCTGACCACAGACCAGGCCCAGGAACTCGCGGCAACGGGCGCTGTGTTACTGACGGGCGATCCCGCCACGGCCAAGCTTCTTCTCGTCGCCACCGGTGCCTACCAGTTGCAGGAGGTGCTTCGCGCGCAGGCGCGTCTAGCCGCACACAACATGTCCGCTGCCGTCATCTATCTGGGGGAGCCGGCGCGTTATCGCGCTCCGCGAGATGCAGCCGAAGCTCGCTATACGCATGCCGACGCGCACCTACGGGCACTGTTTCCACGCGGCAAGCCGCGTGTGTTCCTGACCCACACCCGCCCGGAACCGTTTCTCGGCGCCCTGCGCCGGCTGGATACTGGACCGGCCACCACCACCGCATTGGGG
Source organism: Lysobacterales bacterium (assembly GCA_017302075.1). Taxonomy (GTDB): domain Bacteria; phylum Pseudomonadota; class Gammaproteobacteria; order Xanthomonadales; family Xanthomonadaceae; genus Thermomonas; species Thermomonas mangrovi. The sequence continues at coordinate 16,568 of JAFLEB010000003.1, read as the reverse complement.
TTCATCAACCGTGGCGGGACGCTTGACGTGCCAGGCCTGCTGTTCGCGAACCGGTGCACATGGGCGCACGTCATCGACGCAGCGGCGCACGTCATGGGTGTCGCGCGCGCGCTGCTGCTTGCAAACGACGAGCTCGCGGCGATTGACGGTTGCGGCGCGCCCGACACGCTGCTGCATCCTGCTTCCGGAGTCGTGCGGTGAACATGCCGATCCGCGCGCGCAAACGTGCCGACCTTCTCTCGCTTGCCGGGGCGGCGGTCGCCGGCGTGGCGGCGGGCGCCTGGTTCGCGGATGCGGTACTGCCGGTGGTGGCGCCGGTGTTCGCAACGGGCATGCTTGCCCACGCCGTTGGCATGACGGCGCGGCATCGCCTGGAGCGCCACGGCGGGTCCTTGCCGGCGATCTGGCAGTGGCTTTACATCCTGTGCTGGATCGGGATCGCCGCGATGGCCGGCTGGGGCGCGTGGCGCTGGATTGAGGGAGTGCACTGATGAGGGGGACGGTCCGGCGGGGCCTGCAGATCGCATGGGCAGCCTTGCGGCTCGGAGTGGATTTCCTGCGGTTGCGACGGCGGACGCCCGAGCAGTTGCCAGCACGGGTGGGCGCTACCCTGGCCGGGCTGGGCACCACGTTCGTCAAGCTGGGGCAGGGCCTGAGCCTGCGCTGGGATTTGTTGCCGGCGCCTTACCGCGAGGCGCTCGCTCGCCTGCACAGCAATGTGCCGCCGTTTCCCGGCGACCAGGCAATCGGCACGGTCGAACGCGCCTTCGGTCAACCCATCGAACGCCTGTTCGCGCACTTCGATGGGATCCCGCTTGCAGCCGCCTCGGTCGCGCAGATCCACACCGCACGCCTCCACGACGGTCGCGACGTCGTCGTCAAGATCACCCGGCCGGGCATCCAGGCGCAGGTGGAGGCGGATCTGCGCTTGCTGCGGCGCACGTTGCGCATCGGCCAGTGGCTGTGGCCCCCGCTGAAGCGCCAGCGCCCGCTGGAGCTCGCGGACGAGTTGGCGGGCTTCCTGCGTAACGAGATCGATATGCGGCACGAAGCACAGAACATGCGCCGCATGGCCTCGGTCATCGACCCGCTGGCACCGGTCACGCTACCGCACGTCATCGATCCGTTCGTCGCACACGAGGTCCTCGTGCAGGAGCGCAGCCGAGGCGCGCACCTGGAATCCGCGTACGGCACCCCGGGGGCACCGGCACTCGCCAGCGCCTTGCTGGATGCCTATGTGCATCAGCTATTCGGCGCCGGCGTGTTCCACGCTGACCCGCATCCCGGCAATCTGTTCGTGCTGCAGGACGGGTGTCTGTGCCTGCATGACTTCGGCTCGATTGGCGTGCTGGATCCTGCCTCCCGCCTCGCGCTTGGCGGCATGGTCGAGGCCATCGCGGCCGACGACGCCGAGGGCGTGCTGGATGCGGCAATCGCCTTGGGTTTCTTCCCGCCACAGGTCGAGCGACGCTCACATGTGCGAGAGATCCACCTGATCCTGGCCGAGATGGCCAGCCGGCCGCTGGCGCAGTGGTCCATCGCCGAAGCGATCTGGCGGGTCGCCCGCATCGGTCAGGGAGAGGCATTTCGCCTGCCACCGCACCTGCTGGTGCTGATGCGCACCCTGTTCCTCGTTGAAAACACCCTACGCGCCCTCGACCCCGACCTCGATCTGCTCGGCAGCCTGACATCGCGGGCGGCCGAGATCGCACAGGTGATCGATGCCAGCCGGCCCGCCGGTCGCCCGCTCACCCTGCGGCTGGCACGCACCGCCCGCCAGTTGCCGCAGCTCGTCGCGGATCTTTTGCGGCAGGCGCAACTGAGCGACGGCCGCCCCGCGTTTTCCGTGCATCACCACGGGCTCCACTCCACCCAAGAAGCGCTCGCCCGCACCGGCAACCGCCTCGCGTTGGCATTGGTCACTCTGGGGCTTTACGTGAGTGGTGCATTGCTCACGCTGCATGCCCAGGGCCCGACGCTGTTGGGGCACCTGCCCTGGCTTGCAGTCATCGCTTTCGTCGCGGCGGGCGTGCTGTCCTTGCGCCTGGTCATCGCGATCAGTCGTTCGGGACATTTGTGATGGACCGCTCCCTGCTTGCGCTCAACGTCGGATCCACCACGCTCAAGGCGGCGATCTACGACCTTGACGCCACCCATACGCTGGTCGAGTACGCGCGCGCAGAGATCAAGCGCGAGACTCCGTCGGAAGACAGCCTCGCCGCTTTGCTAGAGGCACTGCCTCCGCCCAGGCGGGTACCCGATCTGGTGATTCACCGGATCGTGCACGGCGGAACCCACGGCCAGGGGCGCGAGCTCGACGACACCCTGCTGGCAGAACTCGACAACCTGTCCCCGCTGGCTCCGTTGCACCAGCCAATAGCGCTTGAGTTGCTCCGTGTGGCCCGCGCCCGCTGGCCGGACGCCCGACATGGCGTTGCATTCGACACCAGCTTCCACGCATCACTCGCCCCATGGAGCCGGCGACTGTCCATTCCCGCGGAGTGGGATGCGATGGGTATCCGCCGCTATGGCTTCCATGGCCTTGCCTTCACCTCCGCTCTGCGAACACTGGCCGGCCACGACCTTCGCACCCGACAAGGCCGTGTGGTTCTCGCACACCTCGGTGGCGGATGCAGCGTTTGTGCCGTGGAAAACGGCCTGAGTCGTGACACAACAATGGCTCTGACCCCTCTGGGCGGCATTCCGGGGCCAACACGTTCAGGAGATCTCGACCCCGGCGTGCTGCTGTACCTGCTGCGCCACAGTGGTCTGGATGCGGACGCCATTGAGTACCGGCTTTCTCATCACGGGGGGCTGGCCGCAATCGCTGGCCACGGCGATATGCGCCTGCTCATCGAAGACGATGGGCCCGCCGCCCGCCTAGCCCTCGAGGTATTCGTCGTACGGATCGCTCAGGCGATTGCCGCAATGGCGACGGGAATCGGTGGTCTCGATCATCTGGTCTTTTCCGGGGGCATTGGCCACCGCGCGCCGGTGGTGCGCGAGCGCATCTTCGCGCGCCTGGCATGGCTCGGGCTCATTCCGGATACCGACCGCAACAATGCTGGGGCCTTGCGCATTGATCGCGGCATGGGGCCGGGGATCTGGAATGTGCAGGTGGACGAAGAGCGCGAACTAGCCGAATCCGCGATGTCGTGGATCTGACCGACAGTCGTGCCAAATCAAACCCCAAGGCTCATGCCAGTCCGTCCGGGGTGGTGAGCACCGCAGCGAATCCTCCACCCGGCGTCCGCATGTTCGTGGTCTGGCCCTGGTACAGCCTGGCGGCAAACATGAGCACCCCCGATACGGACGCAAAACAGCGTATGTCCGCCTTGAGTGAGGCGCCGCCATGCACGATGCGCACACCGGGTGCGGCAAACGCCTGCGCCACGTACGAGCTGGAGGCCATGCCGTTCCAGACCCTCTGGGTGAGCTTGTCGCCGCGGTAGGTTCCGCGGCTCCCATAGCCTGTCGCAGGTTTGAAGAAATACGCGCGACGATCCGCCCACAACGCGTCCCGGTTTTCAGGCGTGACTTCGACAGTCGAGGGGATCACCTGTGCAAGCCGGTGGGCCACGACGGGGTCCACTCCCCAGCCCTCCAGCAGGCTGGCATCGGCGAGCGGGGTCAGATTCCGCTTGTCCGCGAATAATGCGTGCGCCCTTGGGTGCGGAGTGAGCGCGATCGCACGTTCCAGGTAAGCCTGTTGCAGTGGCGCGGACGCTGGATCGGCGAGTGCAAAGTCGGTCAGGCGGTTGTAGACGGCGTCGATCTGCCCAGCCGCGTCTGCCAGCCCGTCCGGGCCGAACGTCAGAGCGTCGGGCGGACAAATAACGCTGTCGACCCCCTGTTGCCTGAACGCCTCGGCGTAAAGCTCGAACTCCGGGTAGAGGAATTGTTCCCGCGGTGCGACATCCACGATCGCGATGCGCTGCGGCATCCGTCCCAGTTGTGCCCGCGCATCCTGAAGCCATGCCGCCACTGACGCATCGCGCGCCTGCGCTCCGCTTGTCCACGGCACCCAGGTCGCCGGCGCGCATGACCGCACGGCGTCAACCAGGCGCGCATTGAGCAACAGTCCGCCAGGATTGGTGTTGATTTCGATCAGGCGTGGGCCGGCAACGGTGAGATGGAAGTCCAGCCCCAGCACCCCGCCCAATGAACCCGGGTCATGCAGGGCGATATCGGGCGCCCAGCCCAGGACATGGTCGACGTAGTTCGGATTGCGCGCGATATCGAATACTGCGTTCGCAACAGCACCCATGAGGTCCAGTGACGTCCGATGCACGAACAGCGCATAGGGCGAGAACAGATGCGCATGCAACGCTGGATCCAGGGTCGGGACGGCGGGACCAATGGTCCCCAACGACTCACGGACGTGGCTGACATCCAACAGGGTGCACGCACAAAGCCGGTTCAGTTCCTCGGGATCCCTGGTATTGCAGAGCACATCGCAGGCGTCCGCCTCCATGGGAGTTCCTCGCTGCATTTTTAAAGGTGAGCCGCGGCCCGGATTGCCCTGAATGTGACCGTCGGCAGGCATTCCGGCAAGACTTTTTGAATCTGTCCAACGCGAACATTTTTTTCACATGGCAGGCCCGCGCCGTGGCGTAACCTATCCCCATGCCCCGTATTGTCCTACGCCTGCTGTTGGCCCTATGCCTGATCCTCAATGGGATTGGCAACGCCGCGGCCGCAGGCGCGATGCCTGCCATATCTGGCATGTCGGATGACGCAGTGATGCAGATGACTGACAGTCAGAACCAGTCCGTCCACGCCGAATGTGGCCAAGCCGAGAGCGGGCCAACGGTCGCAGACCTGACCCCTCCTTCCCCGCCGGCAGGTCACCCGGCTGACTGTGGCAAGGATTGTTGCGAGCTCGGGACGTGTACTTGTCCCTGTATGCACCTAGCGCAAGCCGCGCTGCTTGAAATGGCGTCAGTACCCCCGGCAGCACGGGGCAGGACCCTGGTGGCGGTCCTCGCGCTAGGCCATTCAACGCCTGTCTCGCTCAACCTCAATCGACCTCCCATCGGCTAAGTGACCTCCGGCGCCTTTGGCGCCGCTTGCCGTGCATGGGCTACTTGGCCATGCCGGACCTGCCTTTACGCAAGGCCGTCACTGATCCATGTGGAGTCGTCATGTCATTCAAATCTTCCGGTCTGTCGCCCGGCATCGCCATGCCGTCGCGGCGGCGCTTCGTACAAGGGTTAGCCGCGGGTGGAGCGGTCGCGGGATTGGGTCTCTGGCCGCAGGCCGGCTGGTCGCAATCCCCGCGCGCGATGCCCGTGTTGCGCGGGACCGAGTTCGACCTGAGCATCGGTGAGACCCTGGTCAATTACACCGGCCGGACCCGGCCCGCCGTCACCATCAACGGCACCCTGCCCGGTCCGCTGCTGCGGTGGAAACAGGGCACCACCGTCACCCTGCGCGTGCGCAACGATCTGCCGCGCGGCTCCATCCACGGCCCTGACACCTCGATCCACTGGCACGGCATTCTGCTGCCGGCGAACATGGACGGCGTGCCCGGCATGAGCTTCGACGGCATTCGCCCCGGCGAGAGCTACCTCTACCGGTTCGACGTCAAACAAGCCGGCACCTACTGGTACCACAGTCATTCAGGCTTCCAGGAACAGGGGGGCATGTATGGGCCTCTGGTGATCGATCCCGATGGGCCTGACCCGATTGCCAGTGATCGCGACTACGTGGTGATGCTATCGGACTGGACCGACATGGACCCGGCCAAGCTGTTTGCGCGGCTCAAGAAGATGGCCAGCCACGACAACGTCTACCAGCGCACCGTGGGCGACTTCATGCGCGATGCCGAGCGCGATGGCCTGCCCGCCACGGTGGCCGACCGCAAGATGTGGGGGCAGATGCGAATGACTCCGACGGACCTGTCGGATGTCAACGGGCAGACCTACACCTACCTGCTCAATGGCACCACTGCGCTGGGCAACTGGACCGGCGTATTCGCCCCCGGCGACAAGGTGCGCCTGCGGTTGATCAACGGGTCTGCGATGACCTACTTCGACGTCCGCATCCCGGGGTTGAAGCTGACCGTGGTGGCCGCCGATGGCCAACCCGTGCATCCAGTGACGGTCGACGAACTCCGCATCGGGGCGGCGGAAACCTTCGATGTGATCGTGCAGCCCGGCGGGCAGGACGCCTTCACGATATTCGCCCAAGACAGCGCGCGCACCGGCTTTGTCAGCGGCACCTTGGCCGTGCGGGAAGGGTTGCGCGCGCCGATCCCGCCGCTGGATCCACGTCCGATCCTGAGCATGGCCGACATGGGCCATGGCGACATGCACGCCGGCCACGACATGGGTTCGAAGGGGTCCACCAAATCTGCTGTCGCCGCGGATCCGCATGCGGGTCACGCCATGCCCGTCACCCCGTCGCCTGCACCCTCCTCCGCCGACCCGCATGCAGGCCACGTCATGGCCGCAGGCGAGATGGCAGGGATGGACCATGGCAGCGGCGCGATGCAGGTCCATCCCGCCAGCGAGACCAACAATCCGCTGGTCGACATGCAGACCATGGCACCCACGCCGAAGCTGGACGATCCAGGCATCGGCCTGCGCGACAACGGCCGCCGTGTGCTGACCTACTCCGATCTCAGGAGCACCTTCGCCGATCCCGACGGACGGGAACCCGGACGCAGCGTGGAGCTGCACCTGACCGGGCATATGGAGAAGTTCGCGTGGTCGTTCGACGGGCTCAAGTTCGCCCAGGCCGAACCCTTGCGGATGACTTACGGCGAGCGACTGCGCATCGTCCTGGTCAACGACACCATGATGAGCCACCCGATCCACCTGCACGGCCTGTGGAGCGACGTAGAGGATGCCGAGGGCAACTTCCAGGTGCGCAAGCACACCGTGGACATGCCGCCCGGAAGCAAGCGCAGCTACCGGGTGCGCGCAGACGCACTCGGACGCTGGGCCTATCACTGCCATCTCTTCTTCCACATGGAATCCGGGATGTTCCGGGAAGTGCGGGTGGAGGAATGAACGCAATGCGCCCGATTCTTCCGCTTGCCATCGCGCTCGTGCTGTCAGTCCAGTTGCCGGCGCACGCCCAGCACCAAGGGCACGTCATGCCAATGCCCCCTGCGCCCGTCGTCAAGAAAAAGCCGGCCGCGAAAGCCGTGGCAAAGCCTGCCGTAAAACCGACGCTCAAGGCGCCGGCGAAACCCGCTGCGAAAGCTCCCGCGCCCAAACGGTCCACGCGCAAGGCCACCGCACCATCCAAACCGCCGGCGCCCAAGCCCGCCTCACCCGCGGCAGCGCCTGCCGCTGTGGACCACTCGACCATGGACCATTCCCAGATGCAGGGCATGGACCACTCCACGATGGACCACTCGCAGATGCAGGGCATGGATCACTCCACGATTGACCATGCAGCAAAGCCGGTGATCACTCCGGTGCCACCTGTGACCCAGGCAGACCGCGAGGCCGCCTTTCCCGACGTGCATGCACACCACCAGCACGGCACCAGCATCCACAGCTACTGGCTGCTTGATCGCCTGGAAGTCTCCGATGCGGATGACGGCACGGCCCTGGGTTGGGAAGCGAGCGCCTGGATCGGTGGCGACATTCAACGCCTGTGGCTACGCAGTGAAGGTGAAGCCGTGGATGGCCGCATCGAACACGGCGACATCGAGGTGCTGTATGGCCGCAGCGTGCGGGCATGGTGGGACGTCGTGGCCGGTGTGCGCCAGGACGTAGGCGACGGCCCATCGCGCACTTGGGGGGCGATCGGCGTTCAGGGTTTGGCGCCTTACAAGTTCGAGGTGGCAGCCACCGCCTACCTGGGCCAGGGCGGTCGCACCGCACTGCGCGCCGAGGCCGAGTACGACACCCTGCTGACCAACCGCTTGATCCTGCAGTGGCGCGCGGAGGCCAACGCACATGGCAAGAACGACCCCATGGCGGGCGTTGGCGCGGGCCTCTCCACCATCGAAGCGGGCGCACGACTGCGTTACGAGATCACTCGCCAATTCGCGCCCTACATCGGCATCGAACACGAGCGTGCTTTCGGCAATACCGCCGACTTCCGGCGCAACGCGGGGCACGGCGCGGGCGACACCCGCATCGTGGCCGGCGTGCGCGTCTGGTTCTGAGGAGGACATCCATGCCATTCGTGACCCGAAAAACCCTGCTCACCCTGGGCGTGCTATCCGGCGTTGCCGTCCTGGCCACGGCTGGTTTCGTCTGGTCGGGCGTCTACAACATCGGGGCTGATGATCAACACACACGCCCGGTCTACGCCCTGATGCAGGCCGTGCGCGAGCGCTCCATCCAGGCACGCGCGAAGACACTGCAAATACCCGACCTCAAGGATCCCGCACGTATCCGGCAAGGGGCTGGCAACTACGCGGCAATGTGCATGGGGTGCCACCTGGCACCTGGCATGCCATCCACCGAGCTGAGTCGCGGTCTATATCCCGCACCCCCTGACCTCACGCGCACAGCCGTCGATGCCGGAAAAGCCTTCTGGGTGATCAAGCACGGCATCAAGGCCTCGGGGATGCCCGCGTGGGGCAAGAGCATGCAGGACGAATACATCTGGAACATGACCGCGTTCCTGCAACAGTTGCCGCGGCTGGATGCGGCGCAGTACCAGCGCCTTGTCGAGAGCAGCGGCGGCCACGACCACGGGGGCGGCGAAACCAAGTCCCATGGCCACACCGAAGAGATGGCTGCGGACCACCATGCTCCCGCAGTTGCCCGATCGAGCGCGGCAGCGCCGCCGGAGATGGTGGAACACAGGCACGCGGACGGCACTGTCGAGTCGCATCCGGTAGCCCCTTCCCCACCAACGCCGGCCAAGGCCGACGATGGGCACGACCACCAACACTGACTCACGGAACTCACCCGATGAAATCGATCACGATCCTGCTTGTAGCTGTTGTCGCCTTGGGCGGCGTCATGGACGCGGCAGCCCAGTCCACGCCTGCCGCCTTGCCCCATACCGGACATGCGCACCCCGTTGAAGCACGATCCGATCTCGATGTCCCGGCTGCCGCCGGCCCGGCGGTGGCAGTGGTGGAGCGTTTCGGCAAGGCGCTGGCCGCCGGAGACATGAAGACGGTCGAGGAATTGCTGGCCCCGGACGTGCTGATCCTCGAAACCGGCGGCGCCGAGCGCAGCCGCGCCGAATACCTGGGCCACCACGCCATCAGCGATGCCAAGTTCCTCAAGGGCAGCCACCACCAGCTCAAGCGCCGCACGGCGCGCACGTCGGGCGATCTGGCGTGGATCGGCAGCGAGAGCGAGCTGCATGCCAGCAAGGACGGCAAACCCCTGACCCTGCTCAGCACCGAAACGATGGTGCTCAGGAAGATCGGCGCCGACTGGCGCATCGTCCACATCCACTGGTCATCGCGACCGAAGAAAGCCAAGTGAGGCATCACCGATGAAGATCAAATCCCTCCTGGTCGCCGCGGCAGCATGCGGCTCGCTCACGGCAATGACGGCATGCGCCCGCGCACCGGACGCTTCCAGCAGCACTGCGGCTGGAGTGGCAGCTCCGGCAAGCGAGGCAACGGCTGCGGACGCGTCCACGGCCACCGCACAGAACCCGGCCCCAGTGGCGCCCGCGCTCCAGCCCACGGATGCGAACGCGCCACGCATGATCGTCCACAAGAGCGCAAGCTGCGGATGTTGCGGGCTGTGGGTCGACCATATGCGCGCCGCTGGGTTCGCGGTCGAAGTCCGCAATACCGACGACCTCAATCCGCTCAAGGAACGGGTCGGTGTTCCCTATGGCAAGGGCTCGTGCCACACCGCAGAGGTCGCTGGCTATTTCATCGAAGGCCACGTGCCCGCCGCTGACGTCAAGCGGTTGATCGCGGAGAAGCCGGACGCCAAGGGCCTGGTGCTGCCGGGCATGCCCATGGGCTCGCCCGGCATGGAGAGTCCGGATGGCCGAGCCCAGGCTTACACCGTGGAACTCGTGGGGCGCGACGGCGCGACCATCGCGTTCGCCGAGCATGCGGCTGTTCCATAAGACAATGGCGTGGCTGCGCGCTGACTCAATGCGCCATCTCCGGACCACCGGAAGGCTAATGCCCGTCACGGTGGGCCGGGTATGCGTCGCAATGACGCAGCCGTTATTTGGTGTATGGCTCCAACTGCCTGATCTCCTCCAGCTGCGCCGCCTTCATCTTCGCGGCCATCGCCTTGAGTTCCGGGTTGCGGCCCGACTTGAGCAGGACATCCGCCATGTCGATGGCCATCTGGTGATGCAACGACATCATGGTTGCGAAGTCCTTGTCGACATCGCCCGTCATGGTCATCGGCGCTTTCTGTCCCTCGGACATGATGCGATGCAGTTCCATCGATGCCTCGCTGTGCCCCGGCATCGCATGATCCGCCGGCATGGCTGGAGGCTGCGTGGCCGGCTCGACTTGTGGCGGCTGGGTACCTTCCGCACATGCGCCGACCGCCAGGGCCAGGCCCGCGCCCAGGAACATCGGCAACGCGAAACCGATGGGATTCTTCGTCTTCATTGTCGTGCTCCTCTTGGCCCCGAAGGCAGGTGGTCGGGTGCTGCCCACTCTTCACACGCCGCGCGTGCGCAGTGCGTGAATCCAGCGTGTTCCGTGACATCGATGCAGCCCCTCGTGACGCTTGACTCTGGACCATGGTGAAGGGTGCACAGTCCGCGTAGAGGGAGATTCCACAGGTGAACCCATGAAGATCGGCGAACTGGCAAAGCGGGCCCAAGTGCCCATCGATACGGTGCGGTACTACGAGCGCGAAGGTCTGATCCCGCCGCCGCCGCGCCGGGCTTCCGGCTACCGCGACTACCTGGACGCAGACGTGGATCGCCTGCGCTTCATGCGCCGTGCCAAAGGCCTCGGCTTCACCCTCCCCGAAATCCGCGAGCTGCTGAACCTCACCGCGTTGACCGGCGGCGACATGGCCGCGTTGAACGCGCAGACCCAAGCCAAGCTGCGGGACGTCGAGGAGAAGATCGAGTCCCTCACCCGAATCCGGGATGCGTTGCAAGGCCTGGTGACCGCCTGCCCGGGACATGGCGCGCTGGAACGCTGCCCGATCCTTGCCGCCCTTTCGGAGCCACGCACATGAGCACCCACGAGCATGCCGCCGGCGCCTGCTGCCACAACCAGAACAAGCCGGCGACGGCTCCGGATCCGACGCGCGACCCTGTCTGTGGCATGACGGTGGACCCGGCCACCGCCAAGGGTGGATCCGCGACCCATGACGGGCACGAATATCATTTCTGCAGCACCGGGTGCCGCGAGAAATTCGTCGCGAACCCGCAACAGTTCCTCGACCTGCCACCCGCGCAACGCGAGGCACAGACACCGCACGCCGTTGCCACGTCGGCGGATGCCATCTACACCTGCCCGATGCACCCGGAGATTCGCCAGCAGGGTCCCGGCACCTGCCCGCTGTGTGGCATGGCGCTCGAGCCGGAAATGCCGAGCCTGGACGAAGAGGAAAACCCGGAACTGCGCGATTTCGGCCGGCGTTTCTGGTGGACACTGCCGTTGACCGTAGTGGTGCTGCTGCTGGCCATGTTCGGCCATTATCTGCCCGCGCTGCCGACCGCCACGCGTACCTGGATCGAGCTGGTGCTGACCACGCCTGTGGTGCTGTGGGCGGGCTGGCCGTTCTTCGTGCGCTGCGTGCAATCCATCCGCAACCGCAGCCCGAACATGTGGACGCTGATCGGCATCGGCGTGGCGGCGGCGTTCGGCTACAGCGTCGTGGCCACCGTCGCCCCGGGCCTGTTCCCCGATTCGTTCCGTGCGCATGGCCGCGTCGGCGTCTACTTCGAGGCGGCCGCGGTGATCGTCTCACTGACGCTGCTCGGTCAACTGCTGGAGTTGCGCGCCCGCTCCAAGACCAGCGCCGCAATCAAGGCGCTGCTGGGACTGGCACCGAAAACCGCAAGACGCGTCAAGGACGACGGCAGCGAGGAAGACATCCCGCTGGAACACGTCCACGTGGGCCATACCCTGCGCGTCCGCCCCGGTGAAAAGGTACCGGTCGACGGGGTGGTGGTCGAAGGTGGTTCCAGCGTCGATGAGTCGATGCTCACCGGCGAGCCGATGCCGGTCGGCAAGGGGATTGGCGACACCGTCATCGGCGCTACCCAGAATGGAACCGGGGCACTGCTCATCCGGGCCGAACAGGTGGGGTCCGCCACCGTGCTGGCACGCATCGTGCAACTGGTCGCGCAGGCACAGCGCTCGCGGGCGCCGATGCAACGCATGGCTGACAAAGTCGCGTACTGGTTCGTGCTGGCCGTGCTGGCAGTCGCCGTGGCCACCTTCTTCGCCTGGGGGTTCTGGGGTCCGCATCCCTCGTGGACCTGGGCGGTCCTCAATGCCGTGTCCGTGCTGATCATCGCCTGCCCGTGCGCACTGGGACTGGCGACGCCGATGTCGATCATGGTCGCCACCGGTCGCGCCGCGCAGGCCGGCGTGCTGTTCCGCGATGCCGAGGCGATCGAGCGCTTCCGTAGCCTGGATACGCTGGTGGTGGACAAGACCGGCACCCTGACCGAGGGCAAGCCGAGCTTCCGCACGGTGATCGGCGCGCCGGGTACCGACGACGCCGAGGTCCTGCGCCTCGCGGCAAGCCTGGACCAGGGCAGCGAACACCCGCTGGCCGAGTCCATCGTCGCCGAGGCGCGCCAGCGCGCGTTGTCGCTCTCGCCCCCGCAGGACTTCGATTCGATCACCGGATCGGGAGTGCGCGGCAACGTGGACGGACGCGCGCTGTTGCTGGGCAATCGCGCACTGATGGACGCCAACGACATCGACGTGGCTTCGCTGGTGCAAGAAGCCGAGGCGCTGCGCGCCGAGGGCGCCAGCGTCATGTTCCTGGCGGGGGACAAACGCTTGCTGGGCCTGGTCGCGGTCGCCGATCCGATCAAACCATCCGCCAAACCGACCATCGCGGCACTGCAAGCCAGCGGACTGCGGGTGGTGATGGCCACCGGCGACGGCGCGACCACCGCGCAGGCAGTGGCCCGCGCCCTCGGCATCGACGAGTTCCACGGCGAGGTGCGGCCGGAAGACAAGGCGGCGTTGGTCAAGCAATTGCAGGCGCAGGGCCATCAGGTCGCGATGGCGGGCGATGGCATCAACGACGCGCCTGCGCTGGCAAGCGCCGATGTCGGCATCGCCATGGGCACTGGCACCGACGTGGCCATGTCCAGCGCCCAGGTCACGCTGGTCAAGGGCGATCTGCGCGGCATCCTTCGCGCGCGCGCCTTGTCGAAAGCCACAGTGCGCAACATGCGCCAGAACCTCGCCTTCGCCTTCCTCTACAACGCCATCGGCGTGCCCATCGCCGCTGGACTGCTGTATCCCGTGTTCGGCCTCTTGCTCAGCCCGATGATCGCCGCATTGGCGATGAGCCTGAGTTCGGTCTCGGTTGTTGGCAATGCCCTGCGACTGGCCAGGACACGCCTTCCAGAAGACGCCTCCCCCCGAGAGCCCGGGACCCGCGCCGTACCTCCACAGGCTCGTTCCACAGGAGTTTCAACATGAATACCAAAACTACGCTCGCCCTCGCCGGTGCCCTGTTGCTGGCTTCCAATGTCCAAGCCGGCCCTCAGGACGCCTCCAAGCCAATGGACCACGGCAAGATGAAGATGGACCATTCCGCAATGAAGATGCCAGCGACGCCCGAAGCCAGGGCGAAGATGGCCAACACGATGTTCGACAAGATTGATACGAACAAGAACGGCAGCCTCAGCCGTGAAGAATTTGTCGCGCACCACCGGACAATGTCGATGGAGCATGGCGGCATGCAGATGGACCACCACGGCAAGGAGCGCATGAAGCACGATGGCGCCTCCCATCAAGCAGCCGACCATGCCAAGCACGCGGCGACCACGCCGTCAGCAGGCAGCGGGACCTTCGCCAAGCTGGATGCCAACAAGGACGGCAAGCTCTCCAAGGTCGAAATGGCCAAGCATCCAATGGCTGCCCATTTCCCCATGCTCGACACCGACAAGAGTGGCTACCTGAGCCCCCAAGAGGCGGCAGCTCACGGCCTGTAAGCCTTTCAACCCGGCGGGCGGTGTAGAGCACCGCCCGCCATCCACAAGGAGGCACCATGGAGAAGCAAACGTCGAAGCACACCGGGCATGCCGGCCCCACCACCAAAGCCGCGCCCATGCGACACGATATGGAGGGCGGCCACTACCGCCGTTTCGCCTTGATGCTTCTTCTGTCGTTCGCGGCAATGTATGTACTGATGTACGCAATGGTCGACCGAATCGGAAACGCAGTCCCCAACATCAACCAGTTCTACATGGCAGGGCTGATGACGGCGCCCATGGCCATCCTGGAAATTCTGCTGATGGGGCGCATGTATCCCGACAAGCGCAAGAACACCATGATCCTTCTACTGGGGACGGTGGTGCTGGCAGCGTGTTGGTTTGCAATTCGGCTGCAGGCAGGGGTCGAGGATCGCCAGTTCCTAAAGTCGATGATTCCGCACCATGCAGGCGCCATCCTCATGTGCCGGCAGGCCAACCTCACCGACCCGGAGATCAAGGCGCTTTGCGAGGGCATCGTCAAGTCGCAGGATGGCGAGATCGCTCAAATGAGAGCACTGCTTGCGCGGTAGAACTACTTAAAGGCGGATGTCCAATTAGTGCGCCCGGCGCTAGGCGTCTGCTATCGGCCAGAAGCGGTCACTCGACGACTGAAGCGTCGTGCCCGCCCAGCGCGGTAGTGGCTTGAGGATAGGTGCTACCTATGCTCACGGTCGTGACACGCTTCAGCTTCCACCTGGATCGTTGAGTGCTCGATCCCGAAGCGTTTGTCCAGCATCGCAACGAGCCCAGCCCGCAGCGCGTCGCCATTCGCGGCCTTGCCGTCGCCGGCAACGACATGCGTTGTGAGCACCGCCTCCTTGGACGCCAGTGCCCAGACGTGCAGGTGGTGCACGTCCTTCACGCCCTCGTGGCCAAGAAATGCCTCGCGGATTTCATCGAGATCGATCCCGTCCGGCACACCCTGCATCAGGACGTGGCCCGCTTGCCGGAGGAGTGTCCAAGTGCGTGGCAGCACCCATAGGCCGATCAACACCGCAATGATCGGGTCGGCGATGGTCCAGCCGGTAAAGCGGATCACAAGCGCGCCGACGATGACGCCGATCGAGCCAAGCATGTCGGCCCACACTTCCAGGTACGCGCCCTTGACGTTGAGGCTTGTGCCGCTCCCCGCCTTCAGCAGCTTCATGGAGATCAGGTTCACGACCAATCCGATCACTGCAACTACCAACATGCCGGTGGAGGCGATCTCCGGCGGTTCGCGGAACCGGCCGACCGCCTCCCAGAGGATGTAGCCGGCGACCAGAAACAGCAGACCGCCGTTGATGATCGCGCCAAGCGCTTCCATTCGCGCGTAGCCGTAGGTGCGTCGGGCATCAGCCGGGCGCCGACTGAGCCTTACGGCGAACAACGACACTCCCAGCGCGATGACGTCCGTCATCATGTGTGCCGCATCGGACAGCAATGCCAGGCTGTTGGTGACCAATCCGCCGATGACTTCGGCGACCAGGAAGGTGGCTGTCAGCCCGAGTGCCCACCAGAGTGGACGTTCGTGCTGGATTTCGCTCGTGCCGTGATCGTGTCCCGCACCCATGCTGGTCTCCTCGTAGCTGCGTCGACTGACGCGGCGTGGTTTCGATGTCCGACCCGGCGACGCCAGTGCGCGCCGGGTCGGGGCCTCCGTTTACAGCCTTGGCGTGAGCGGAATCGCTTGTTCGATCGGACTGACGTAGATCCAGCCATCGTCGCGATGACCTGAGCGTCCGGCCTTGCGGATCACGTCGGTGGCCCGGCTGACGTCTTCGTCGTCGCAGAACACCTCCACTTGAACCTCGCTGAACACCTTGTCGCCGAGTTCGACCGAATACTCCTGCTCGCGCGCGCTGAGCGCCCGCAGCGTGGCCTTGACGTCGAACAGGCTGACGCGTCCGAAGCCGGCGGCGTCGAGGGCGTGGATCAGGTCGGCGACCCGATTCCGGTGCACGAATGCCTTGATCTGTTTCATGGCGTTGTCTCCGTGGATTGACGTTCGGCCCGCTGTTCAAGCCACTCATACAGGACCGGCAGCAGGATCAGTGTCAGCAGCGTGGAACTGATCAGGCCGCCTACCACCACCGTAGCGAGCGGTCGCTGCGTCTCGGCACCCACACCACTCGACAGCAGCATCGGCACCAGGCCGAGGATCGCCACGCTCGCGGTCATCAACACCGGGCGTAGTCGCAGCGCCGTCCCCTGTACGACCGCGTCTCGCACGGACAGTCCCTTGTCGCGCAACTCGTTGAGGAAGCTGACCAGCACAATGCCGTTGAGCATCGCGACCCCGAACACAGCGATGAACCCGATGGCAGACGGGACGGACAGGTACTGCCCCGTCAGAGCCAGTGCGACCAAGCCTCCAATGGTCGCGAACGGCACGTTGGCGAGAATCAAGGCCGCGTACTTGATCGAGTTGAAGGCGGTGTAGAGCAGCACGAAGATGAAGAAGATCGTGATGGGGACGATCACCGCGAGCT
>JAFLEB010000029.1 GCA_017302075.1 Lysobacterales bacterium | reverse complement strand
CGCCATGTTCGAATCCCTGACCCAGCGCCTGTCCGGCACCATCGAGCGCCTGCGCGGGCGCGGCCGGCTGACCGAGTCCAACATCAGCGAGGCGGTGCGCGAGGTGCGGATCGCGCTGCTGGAGGCCGACGTGGCGCTGCCGGTGGTGCAGGCGCTGGTCCAGCGCATCAAGGTGCGCGCGGTGGGCCAGGAGGTCATGCGCTCGCTGAGCCCGGGCCAGGTGCTGGTGCGCATCGTGCGCGACGAGCTTGCGGCGGTGATGGGCGCCCAGGCCTCCGACCTCAACCTCAACGTGCCGGCGCCGGCGGTGATCCTGATGGCCGGCCTGCAGGGCGCGGGCAAGACCACCACCGTCGGCAAGCTCGCCAAGCACCTGAAGGACAAGCGCAAGAAGAAGGTCATGGTGGTCTCGGCCGACGTCTACCGGCCGGCCGCGATCGAGCAGTTGCAGACCTTGGCCGGGCAGGTGGGTGCGGTGTTTTTCCCGTCCGACGCCGCGCAGAAGCCCGAGGCGATCGTCAAGGCGGCGATCGCCGAGGCGCGCAAGACCTTCGTCGACGTGCTGATCGTCGACACCGCCGGCCGCACCAGCATCGACGACGCGATGATGGCCGAGATCAAGGCGCTGCACGGCGCGGTCGACCCCGTCGAGACCCTGTTCGTGGTCGACTCGATGACCGGCCAGGACGCCGCGGTGACCGCCAAGCACTTCGGCGAGGCGTTGCCGCTGACCGGCGTGGTGCTGACCAAGACCGATGGCGACGCCCGCGGCGGCGCGGCGCTGTCGGTGCGCTACATCACCGGCAAGCCGATCAAGTTCGTCGGCGTGGGCGAGAAGCCCGATGGCCTGGACGTGTTCCATCCGGAGCGCGCCGCCGGCCGCATCCTCGACATGGGCGACGTGCTGTCCCTTGTCGAGCAGGTCGAGGCCCAGGTCGACAAGGACAAGGCGCAGAAGCTCGCCGAGAAGGTCGCCAAGGGCAAGAAGTTCGACCTCAACGACATGCGCGACCAGCTCGAGCAGATGCAGGCCATGGGCGGCCTGCACGGCCTGATGGACAAGCTGCCCGGCGTCGGCCAGCTGCCGGAGGCGGTGAAGCAGCAGGTCACCGGCCGCGAAGTGCCGCGGATGATCGCGATCATCAATTCGATGACCAAGAAGGAACGCCGCAACCCCGACCTGCTGAACGGCTCGCGGCGCGCGCGGGTGGCCCGGGGCGCCGGCCTGACCCCGGCCGACGTCAACAAGGTGCTCAAGCAGTACCAGCAGATGGAAAAGATGATGGGCAAGCTGGGCCGCGGCGGCATGAAGGGCATGATGCGCGGGCTCAGCGGGATGATGGGCGGTCGCGGCGGGATGATGCCGCCGATGCGCTGACCGGCGCGCGACTCGGCGGCGCCGACGCGGCACGAGTTTCCTTCGCCCATTCAAGGCGTTATACTTGCCGGCTTACCCGGCCATTCCGGCCGCTGGGCACCACCGAGAAACCGCAATGGTCAAGATCCGCCTTACCCGTGGCGGCGCCAAGAAGCGCCCCTTCTACCACATCATCGTCACCGACAGCCGCAGCGCGCGCGACGGCCGCAACATCGAGCGCGTGGGATTCTACAACCCGGTCGCGCAGGGCGCCGAGAAGCGCGTGGAGCTGGACGTCGAGCGCGTGAAGTACTGGGTCGACAATGGCGCGCAGCTGACCGACAAGGTCGCCGACCTGTACAAGGCCGCCGCCAAGGCTGCCTGATGCCGCAGCCGCCCGTGAAGCGGGCGGCGCTGCTTCCATGAACGCACCGGACGCCCGCCAACGGATGATCGCCGTGGGCAGGTTGCACGGTGCATTCGGCGTTCGTGGGGAAGTGAAGCTGGAAAGCTTCACGGAGCCACAGCGCGCCATCGCCAAGTACCAGCCCTGGACCTTGCGCGACGCCCGCGGCGGCGAGCGCGCCTGCGAAGGCGCCAAGCTGCGCGAGGGCGTGAAGGGCCTGATCGCCACGTTGCCCGGCATCACCGACAAGGACGCCGCCGACGCGCTGCGCGGCGTCGAGGTGCTGGTGCCGCGCTCGGCGCTGCCACCGCCCGCGCCGGGCGAGTACTACTGGGTCGACCTCGAGGGCCTGCGCGTGGTGAACGCCGAGGGCGTGGACTTCGGCCGCGTGTCGCACCTGTTCGCGACCGGCGCCAATGACGTCCTGGTGGTGCAGGGCGAGCGCGAGCGCATGCTGCCGTTCGTGCAGCCCGACGTGGTGCGCGCGGTCGATTTCGACGCTGGCGTGGTCACGGTCGATTGGGACGCGGATTTCTGAGCCCGGCGATGCGTTTCGACATCGTCAGCCTGTTCCCGGATTTCGTCGCCCAGCTCGCCGCCCACGGGGTGGTGGGGCGCGCAGGCGAGCGCGGCCTGCTCTCCATCCACGGCTGGAACCCCCGCGACCATGCGGAGGGAGGCTACCGCCGGGTGGACGATCGTCCGTTCGGCGGCGGACCGGGCATGGTGATGCTGATCGATCCGCTCCAGGCCGCCTTGCAGGCCGCACGCGCCGCGGACCCGGCGCCGGTGCGCACGATCTACCTCAGCCCGCAGGGCGCGCGCCTGACCCAGGCCAAGGTGCGCGAGCTGGCGGCGTTGCCGCGGCTGTTGCTGCTGTGCGGCCGCTACGAAGGGGTCGACGAGCGCCTGCTGCAGGCCGAAGTCGACGAGGAGCTGTCGATCGGCGACTACGTGCTGTCCGGCGGCGAGCTGGCCGCCGCGGTGGTGGTCGATGCCGTGGCCCGGTTGCTCGACGGTGCACTCGGCGATGCCGAATCGGCGGTGCAGGACAGCTTCGAGGGCGATGGCCTGCTGGACTGCCCGCATTACACGCGACCGGTCGAACATGCCCTTGGGCCGGTGCCGTCGGTCTTGCTGTCGGGCAACCATGCCGGGATCGCGCGCTGGCGCCGCCAGCAGTCGCTGGGCCGGACCTGGCTGCGGCGACCGGACCTGCTGGACGAGGCGGCGCTGTCCAAGGCCGACCGCGGCCTGCTGGCCGACTTCAAGGCCCGCTACCTGCAGGCCCTGGACGAGCCGGACGGCGACGCCTGAGCGGGCCCGCCGGGCCGCCGGGCGCCTGCGGCTAACTCCCTAGCGCGCAAGGGAAAAACGCGCCATAATGGCGAGCTGGCCCATCCGGGCCGTTGCACCCGTTCCACCGATGCCATGACGCGGGTCCACGTGCACTCGCGCAACAACGACACCAACAGGCGCGCGCCACAGGCACGCACACGACTCCAAGGTTGATCCCATGAACAAGCCCTCGATCCACACCCTGCTCCAGGAATTCGAAGCCGCCCAGGTTTCGCGCCAGCTGCCCGACTTCGGCCCCGGCGACACCGTCATCGTCAACGTGAAGGTGAAGGAAGGCAACCGCGAGCGCGTCCAGGCCTACGAGGGCGTGGTCATCGGCAAGAAGAACGCCGGCCTGAACTCCTCGTTCACGGTCCGCAAGATCTCGCACGGCTTCGGCGTCGAGCGCGTGTTCCAGACCCACAGCGCCGGCATCGACTCGGTGCAGGTGAAGCGCCGCGGCGACGTGCGCGCCAGCAAGCTGTACTACCTGCGCGGCCTGGAAGGCAAGAAGGCGCGCATCAAGGAAGACCTGGCCGGCAACGCCAAGGCCAAGGCCGCTGCGGCCGCCGCTGCCGCTGCGGCATCCGACGCCGCCGCCGAGTAAGGCGCTCGCGCTTTGCACGCTGGACGGCCGCCCCCGGGCGGCCGTCTGCGTTTGGAGGGATCGGGATGACGATCGACGCGACAGCCGCCGCCGGCGTGCGCCTGGACCTGTGGTTGTGGGCGGCGCGCTTCTTCAAGACGCGCGCGCTGGCCAAGCACGCCATCGAGACCGGCAAGGTGGAGATCGGCGGGCAGCGCGCCAAGCCCGCGCGCAGCGTGCGCGTCGGCGACCTCCTGGTGGTGCAGCGTGGCGAGGAGCGCTTCGAGCTGGAAGCGGTCGCGCTCAGCGACATGCGCGGGCCGGCGAGCGTCGCGCAAGCGCTGTATCGCGAATCCGAGGCATCGAAACTGGCGCGTGAGCAGGCGCGGGCACTGCGTGCGGCGGAACGCGCCGGCTTCCGCCCGCCGGACAGCAAGCCCGACAAGCGCGCCCGCCGGCTGATCCGCGCGCTGGGCGACATCGACGCGCTGTAGCAACGTCCGGCCTATCCCGGACGGCCGATTGCCCGTCCATCGGCGCCTGCCGACACTGGCGCAGCACGAAACGCCTGGAGCGCGCATGCGTACGCTGCGCCGCGGAAGCCGCGGCATCGATGTCGAGTTCATGCAACGCCTGCTGGTGCGCGCGGACGTGCGCGAGCACGCCGACGCCCCGTACTTCGGCAGCAGTGGCCGGTTCGACGAGGAGTGCGATCGCGCGATCCGGCTGTTCCAGCGCCGGCACCCGGGACTGGTCGTGGACGGCATCGTCGGGCCTCAGACCTGGAGCGCGCTGGGCTTGCGCAGCCATCGCGAGCACCCGATCCAGCGCTACGGGCAGCCAACCGGCATGAGTTGCTGGTCGGCGGCGGCGACGATGATCCTGGGCCGCAACATGAGTGTCGGCACCGGTGGCGCGACCCTCGGTCCGACCGGCGGGCTGGATGCCGATCACGACAACATCGAGGCCTTCGGCCGCGCCCTCGGCTGGCGGATGCCGGACCATTCCCCCGACGTGCGCGAACTGGTCGGGATGCTGGTCGCATCGCCGCTCTGGATCGGCTTGCAGCATGCCAGCGGCCGCCATGCGGTGGTGCTCAGCGGGGTCTACAGCGATGGCGATCCCTCGGGGCAGGGCACGATGGTGCGCATCCACGATCCGTGGCCGCCCGGACGCGGCGCGGTGTACGGCAGCTTCGCCAACCCGGTGATCCTGCGCGACGGCACCTTCCGCGCGGTGGCGTCGCTGGAGTACCTGTTGATCCCGAACTGAAGCCGGCGAACGCGGACAAGCGAACGGCCGCAGCAGCGGCCGTTCGCCCGGTGGAGCCCAGGGGCTTACGCGAGGTCGAAGCGATCCAGGTGCATCACCTTGGCCCAGGCCGCGGCGAAGTCGCGCGCGAACTTCTCGCGCCCGTCGTCGGCGGCGTAAACCTCGGCGAGGGCACGCAGCACCGAGTTGGAACCGAACACCAGGTCGACGCGGGTCGCGGTCCACTTCTGCGCGCAGGTCCTGCGACAGCGGCCGGCGTAGCGGTTGCGCCCAGTCGGCGTCCACTCGGTGGACATGTCCAGCAGGTTCACGAAGAAGTCGTTGCCGAGCACGCCGACCCGGTCGGTGAACACGCCATCCGCCGAGCCGCCGCTATTCGCGCCGAGCACGCGCAGGCCGCCGACCAGCGCGGTCATTTCCGGCGCGGTGAGGGTGAGCAGTTGCGCGCGGTCGACCAGCAGGTGTTCCGCCGGGATGTCGGACGGTCCCTTGAGGAAGTTGCGGAAGCCGTCGGCGAAGGGTTCCATCGGCGCGAACGAGGCCACGTCGGTCTGCGCCTGCGTGGCATCGGTGCGGCCCGGATGGAAGGGCACGTCGAGGTGGATGCCGGCGTCGGCCGCGGCCTTCTCCACCGCGGCGGTGCCGCCCAGCACGATCAGGTCCGCCAGCGACACGTGCTTGCCGCCGGCGCTGCCGTTGAAGCCGGCCTGCACGCCTTCGAGCACGGCGAGCACCTTCGCCAGCCGCGCCGGGTCGTTCGCCGCCCAGTCCTTCTGCGGTGCGAGGCGCACGCGCGCGCCGTTGGCGCCGCCGCGCTTGTCGCCGCCGCGGAAGGTCGAGGCCGAGGCCCAGGCCGCGAATACCAGGTCGGGGACCGATGCGCCGCTGTCGAGGATCGTGGCCTTGAGCGCCGCGATGTCCGCGGCGTCGATCGGGGTGCCGGTGGCCTTCGGCAGCGGATCCTGCCAGGCCAGGTCTTCCGCCGGCACCTCGGGCCCGAGGTAGCGCGCCTTCGGGCCCATGTCGCGGTGGGTGAGCTTGAACCAGGCCCGCGCGTAGGCATCGCTGAAGGCGTCGAAATCGGCGAGGAAGCGCCGCGAAATCTTCTCGTAGGCGGGATCGAAGCGCAGCGACAGGTCGGTGGTCAGCATCGTCGGGCGATGCTTCTTCGCGGGATCGAAGGCGTCCGGGATGATCGCCTCGGCATCCTTCGCCACCCACTGGTGGGCGCCGGCCGGGCTCCTGGTGAGTTCCCACTCGAAGCCGAACAGGTTCTCGAAGAAGTTGTTGCTCCACTGCGTCGGCGTCTTCGTCCAGGTGACCTCGAGGCCGCTGGTGATGGCGTCGCCGCCCTTGCCGCTGCCGTGCCGGTTGTGCCAGCCGAAGCCCTGCGATTCGAGGTCGGCCGCTTCGGGCTCCACGCCGACGTTGTCTGCCGGCGCCGCGCCGTGGCACTTGCCCATGCTGTGGCCGCCGGCGATCAGCGCCACGGTCTCCTCGTCGTCCATCGCCATGCGTGCGAAGGTCTCGCGGATGTCCCGGGCCGCGGCGACCGGGTCCGGGTTGCCGTCCGGGCCTTCCGGGTTCACGTAGATCAGGCCCATCTGCACCGCGGCCAGCGGGTTCTCGAGGTCGCGGGTATGCGGCACCTGGCTGTCGTCGTCCTTGACCAGCACGCCGTGGGCGTCGGGCACGCCGGGCGAGCCGCGGGAATACCGTTCGTCGCCGCCCAGCCACTTGGTCTCGCGGCCCCAGTAGACGTCGAGGTCGGGTTCCCAGGTGTCCTCGCGACCGCCGGCGAAGCCGAAGGTCTTGAAGCCCATGGTCTCCAGCGCGACATTGCCGGCCAGGATCATCAGGTCGGCCCAAGAGATCTTCTGCCCGTACTTCTGCTTGATCGGCCACAGCAGGCGCCGGGCCTTGTCCAGGCTGACGTTGTCGGGCCAGCTGTTGAGCGGGGCGAAGCGCTGCTGGCCGCGACCGCCGCCGCCGCGACCGTCGCCGACGCGGTAGGTGCCGGCGCTGTGCCAGGCCATGCGGACGAACAGGCCGCCGTAGTGGCCGAAGTCGGCCGGCCACCAGTCCTGCGAATCGGTCATCAGCACCGCGAGGTCGCGCTTCAACGCCTGGTAATCCAGGGTCTTGAACGCTTCCGCGTAGTTGAAGCCCGCCCCGAGCGGATTCGATCGCTCCGAGTGCTGGTTGAGCAAGTCCAACCGCAACTGCTGGGGCCACCAGTCCTTGTTGCTGGTACCGCCGCCGGCGGCGCTATGGAACGGGCATTTGGCTTCGGTGGACATCGCGGGGACCTCGAGCACTGGGGTCCGGTCACTCTAGGCAGCGATGATCGAAAGTGAAAATCGAATGATCCGAACCGATTAATAGCAATAGGCTATCGCTTGGCGATCAGCGACCGCCGCCCAGCCAGGAACTGCCGAGTTTCAGCACGTCGCCCAAGCCAAGTGCGCCGTCTCCGTCCTGGTCGAGCACCGCGCCCAGCAAGCCGCCGCCCAGTCCGCCGGCCTGGCGCACTTGTGCATGTTCCTGCCCGAGCAGGTCGCCCAGCGCCTGCGGGGACGCGTCGCCGCTGCCGAACATGCGCTTGGCGAGGTAGGCCATCACGATCGGCGCGAGGATCTTGAGCAGCAGTTGCGCCTTGTCGTCGCCCAGGCCGGTCGCCTGCCCCAGGCCCGCCTGCGCGCGTGGCAACTGGCCGCCGAAGATGTGGCCGAGTTGCCCGAGTCCGTCGGTCTGGCGATCCTGCTGGCCGCCGAGGACCGCCCCGAGGATCTCGCCCAGGCCGCCTGCGCCGGCATGGTCGCGCCCGAGCGCGCCCAGCAGCGCCTCGGCGCCCTGCGGCTGCGAGGTGTTGCGACTCATCGCCCCGAGGATCATCGGCAGCGCGGCGGCCACCGCCCCCGCCGTTTGCGCCTGCCCGGCGCCGAGTTGGCCGGCGATCTGGTGCAGGGCCGGGCCCGAAAGTTGGGAGAACAGGTCGTCGGTCAGGCTGGTCATGGCGTCTTCCTCGGGGTCGGGCGAGGCCCGGGACCGCCACGTTAGCAGGGTGAAGGCCGATCGCCCGGCCGACGCCGGATCGCCCTAGCTCAGGCCAGCGCTTTCAGCCGGTACAGCGCCTCCAGCGCCTGCTTGGGCGTGAGGTCGTCCGGATCCAGCGCGGCCAGGGCTTCGATCGCGGCACTGGCGGGCGCGAACAGCCCGAACTGCTGCGGCTGGTCCAGCGCGGGCGCACTCATCGGCACCGTCGGTGCATCGCGGCCTTGCGCTTCCAGGTCCGCCAGCCGCGCGCGCGCCTGCTGCAGGGCGGCTTTGGGCAAGCCGGCGAGGGCCGCCACCTGCAGCCCGAAGCTGCGGTTCGCCGGCCCCGGCCGCACCGCGTGCATGAACACCAGCGCGTCGCCGTGCT
This sequence comes from Lysobacterales bacterium, assembly GCA_017302075.1. GTDB lineage: Bacteria > Pseudomonadota > Gammaproteobacteria > Xanthomonadales > Xanthomonadaceae > Thermomonas > Thermomonas mangrovi. The sequence continues at coordinate 15,698 of JAFLEB010000029.1, read as the reverse complement.
CGACCGCATCCAGATGCAGGTTGGCGATGCCGCTCCCGGGTTCGGCCAGCGCGGTGAGCTCGAAGTAGTGCGTCGCGAACAGGGTGTAGCTGCGGTTCGCCGAGGCAAGCTGCCGCGCCACCGCATCCGCCAGCGCGAGGCCGTCGTACGTGGACGTGCCGCGCCCGATCTCGTCCATCAGCACCAGCGAGTGCTCGGTGGCGTGGTGGAGGATGTAGGCGGTCTCGCTCATCTCGACCATGAAGGTCGACTGCCCGCGCGCGAGGTCGTCGCCGGCGCCGATGCGGGTCAGGATGCGGTCGATCGGGCCGAGCTCGGCCCTGGCCGCCGGCACGAAGCTGCCGATGCAGGCCAGCAGCACGATCAGCGCGTTCTGGCGCATGAAGGTGCTCTTGCCGCCCATGTTCGGGCCGGTGATCACGTACATCCGGGTGTCGCCGTCGAACACCAGGTCGTTCGGTTCGAACGGCGCGTCGCGCAGCGCCTCGACCACCGGGTGGCGCCCGCGCTCGATGACGATGCCGGGCGCGTCGCGCAGCAGCGGACGCGTCCAGTCGAGCGCCTGCGCGCGTTCGGCGAAGCCGGCCAGAACGTCGAGTTCGCTGAGTGCGAGCGCGCAGCGGCGCAGCGGTTCCAGCACCTCGTTGAGCAGGTCGAGCACGCCTTCGTACAGCAGTTTCTCGCGCGCCAGCGCACGCTCGCGCGCCGACAGCACCTTGTCCTCGAACGCCTTCAGTTCCTCGGTGATGTAGCGCTCCGCGCCGGTCAGGGTCTGCCGGCGGGTGTAGTGCACGGGCGCCTTGTCGCTCTGGCCCTTGCTGATCTCGATGAAGTAGCCATGCACGCGGTTGTAGCCGACCTTGAGGTTGGCGATGCCGGTGGCCTCGCGTTCGCGCGCCTCCAGGTCGATCAGGAACTGGTCGGCGTTCGTGCTGAGCACGCGCAATTCGTCCAGCTCGGCGTCGTAGCCTTCGGCGATGACGCCGCCGTCGCGGGCGAGCAGCGGCGGCTGCGCCACGATCGCGGCGCGCAGGACGCGCGCGGTGGCTTCGTGTTCGCCGAGTTCGTCGCGGAGGGCCTGCAGGCGCGGCGAGTCCAGCGGGGCCAGGATCGCGCGGATCGACGGCAGCATCGACAGGCCGTCGCGCAGGGTGGACAGGTCGCGCGGGCGCGCGCTGCGCAGGGCCACCCGCGACAGGATCCGTTCCATGTCGCCGAGCCCGCGGAAGGACTCGCGCAGGAGCTCGTCGGCGCGCTGCTCGATGAGCGCCTGCACCGCGTGGTGGCGTTCGCCGACGGTGCGGCGGTCGCGCAGCGGGCGATGCAGCCAGCGCCGCAGCAGGCGCCCGCCCATCGGCGAGACGGTCGAATCCAGCACGCCGAGCAGGGTGGCCTTGAGGTCGCCGTCGACCCGCGAATCCAGTTCGAGGTGGCGGCGCGTCGCCGCGTTCATCGCCACCGCGTCGTCGCTGGTTTCCAGCGCGATGCTGCGCAGGTGCGGCAGCCGCTGCTTCTGGGTTTCCTCGACGTAGCCGAGCAGGGCTGCGGCCGCGGCGACCGCGCGCGGCTTGCCCTCCAGCCCGAACGCGCCGAGGTCGTGCACGCCGAAGAATTGCAGCAGCTGGCGGCGGCCGCTGTCGGCGTCGAACAGCCACGGCGGGCGGCGACGCAAGCTGCGCGCTTCCAGCACCGCCGGCGGCCAGCCGTCCTCGTCGGCGACCAGGATCTCCGCGGCCTGCAGACGGGCCAACTCGGCGTCCAGCGCATCGTCGCCTTCGACCTCGTTGGCGCGGAGGCGGCCGCTGGCGAGGTCGGCCCAGGCCAGGCCGTAGCCGCCCTTGCCGCGGCTGATCGCCAGCAGCAGGGTGTCGCGGCGTTCGTCGAGCAGGGCCTCGTCGGTGACTGTGCCCGGGGTGACGATGCGCACCACCTTGCGTTCGACCAGCCCCTTGGCCAGCGCCGGGTCGCCGATCTGTTCGCAGATCGCCACCGACTCGCCCAACGCCACCAGGCGCGCCAGGTACCCCTCGTACGCGTGGTGCGGCACGCCCGCCATCGGGATCGGCTGGCCGGCGGAATTGCCGCGTTGGGTCAGGGTGATGTCGAGCAGGCGCGCGGCCTTGCGCGCGTCGTCGTAGAACAGCTCGTAGAAATCGCCCATCCGGAAGAACAGCAGCACGTCCGGGTGTTCGGCCTTGGCCGCGAAGAACTGCTTCATCAACGGAGTGTGGTCTTGCTGCTTCACGCCGCTGCGTGTTCCTTCACGTGGCACGGTGGGTCGGGCCGCGCCCTTGGCAGGTCGATGCCGGGCGGGCGTGCCGCGGGCACAAGCGGCCTGCGGACGGGGATCGCCCGGCATTATGCCGGCATCGCGCGGTGGCGGTCAGCGGGAGGAGGACGCTCAACGCGCCCAGGCGTTGCCGATCTGGATGTAGCCGGCGGTGCCGTCCGGGCCGCGGGCGACGTCCACGCCGAAGGTCAGTCCGAACAGCTTCATCGCCTTGAACCGTACCCCCACGCCACCGGCGGTCACCGACTTGCAGCCGCGGTTGCCGTCGCGGGTGGAACAGGCGCGGCCGGCCCCGGCGAAGCCGAGCACGTCCCAGCGCTTGCCGGCGGGGTGGCGCAGTTCCAGTTCCGCCGACGCCGCGCGCTCGCCGGCATAGCGCATCTTGGCGACGCCGCGCAGCGCGACGTAGGGCCGCAGGTAGAACGGCGCATCGCCGGCGCTCGCCTCGGCGATGGTGCGCATGCCCAGCGTCGCCTTGCCGGGCCCGGCGCGGTAGCCGGCCCAGTCGAGCTTCAGCGACTGCTGCGCGAAGCTGGCGCCCAGCGCGGGCGCATGTACGGTCAGGCCCAGGGTGAGCGACTGGCCGCGCGATGGGGTGAACACATCGTCGCGGGTGTCGCGGGTCCAGCTCAGCCCGAGGCCGGCGATGTCGGCCTTCCTGGCCTCGCCCGCAAGTTCCGGCGGCAGGCCGAGGTCGAACCCGACTTCGCTGCGCGCGGCGAACACGCGCACGCCCAGGCTGTCGGGCCCTTGGCCCATGCTGCGTCGTGCCTGCACGCTGAAGCCGAGCACGGCCAGGTCGAAGCCGAGGTCCTGGTCGTCCCGTGGCGACAGGCCGGCGTACTGCAGCCGGATGTCCGCCTTGCCCGCCACCGCGGTGGTGCGCCAACGCCCACCGGCCCAGGCGCGATGGTCGAAGGCCGCCACCCCGCGCGATCCGCCGCTGGTCCACAACGCCCCGATGCCGTACGCCTGCGGCTTGCTGGGGCCACTGCCGGCGGCGGGCCCGGCGCGCATCCAGACCGGGCCGGCGAACACGCCGGAGCCGATCGCCGGCTCGGTGATCGGGTAGGGCACCACCAGGAAGCGGTCCTCGTCGGCCTTCCCTTCGGCGTCCTCCGCGGCATCCTGTGCGCGCGCATCGGGCGAGGCCGCGATGCTGCCCGCAAGCAGGAGGCCGCAGGCGGTCGGCAGCATCGTGCGGCGTGGAAGGCTGGGCAGGGGCATCGGCGGCATCCCGGGCATGGCTGGCTCGCGCGCACGAGACCACGCGCGCGGGTGGCGGGCAATTGGGCCTAGGTCGCAGCCCGTCGCTTCAGCGATGCGCGGGCAGGGACAGGCTGAGGGTGGCGCCGCCGTCCGGGTTGTTGCTGGCCCAGAGCTTGCCGCCGTGCGATTGCACGATGGTGGTGCAGACCGCGAGGCCCAGGCCCATGCCCTCGGCCTTGCTGGTCACGAACGGGCTGAAGATCCGCTCCAGGTCCTCTTCCGGGATGCCGGTGCCGATGTCGCTGACCGCGACCTCCACCTGGCCCGGCGCCAGCAGGCGGGTACGCACGGTGAGCCGGCGTCCCTTGCGCATGCCTTCCATCGCGTCGCTGCCGTTCATCACCAGGTTGAGCAGTACCTGCTGCAGCTGCACCCGGTCGCCGTCGACCAGCGGCAGGCCGGGGGCGAGGTCGAGCACCAGCTCGATGCTGCGGTTCAGCAGGTCGCTGCGGATGATGCGCAGCACGTCCTGCACCACCTCGTTGACTTCCAGCGGGCGATGGTCGGCCGGGTCCTTGCGCAGCATGGCGCGCAGGCGGCGGATGACCTCACCGGCGCGCTTGTCGTTCTCGACGATGTTGACCAGGCTGCGCGTGACCTCCTCGAGGTCGGGCGGGGTGTGCGCCATGAAGCGCAAGCCGGCCTGCGCGTTGCTGAGGATCGCGGTCAGCGGCTGGTTGAGCTCGTGCGCGAGCGAGCCCGACAGTTCCGCGAGCAGCGCCACCCGCGAGAGATGGGCGAGTTCGTCGCGTTGAAGCGAGGCCTCGCGTTCCATCCGCTGGCGCTCGCTGATGTCGGTGACCGACACGAGCACGAACGATTCACCGGCGATCCACACCGGGCTGGCGGCCACCTCGACCGGCAGTTCGCGGCCGTCCGCGCGGCGGGCCATGCGCGGCTGGTCGGACGCGGTCGCCAGGTCGCCGGTGCGCAGCCAATCCACCAGCGGGTCGATGCCGGGCGCCTCGCCGCCCGCCGGCGGCGGCAGCAGGCGGGTGAGCTCGGCATCCACCAGGCGGCTGCGGTCCTGCCCGAACACCGCTTGCGCCTTGAGGTTGGCCAGTACCATGCGGCCCTCGCGGTTGGCCATCAGCATCGCCACCGGCGCGGCCTCGACGACCTGCTGGAAGCGCAGGTCGGCGGCCTTGCGCTCGGTGATGTCGACCAGCACGCCGCTGAAGCGCGGGCGCCCGCCCAACGGCGAGGTCTCGACATGCCCGCGGATGCCGAGCCAGCGCATCGCCTGGCGGTCTGGATCGATCCGGAACTCGGCCTTGAATTCGCCTTGGTGGCGCAGCGCATCGGCCAGCGCCGCCAGCATCGGGGTACGGTCCTCCGGATGCACGCGGCGCAGCAGGTCGCGCAGGCGAAAGGCATCGGGATGGCGCAGGCCGAGCATGCGCAGGGTGACATCCGACATCCAGCGTTCGCCGTGGTCGGCATCCCAGCCCCACAGGCCGATGTCGGCGGCGCGGACCGCCAGCGAGGTGCGCAACTGGCTCAGGCGCAGGCTGTCGTCGGAAGCCTTCAGGCGTTGCGCCAGCTGCGCCGCGCGCAGGATGTCGCCGCCCAGGTCCATGCTCATCACGAACAGGACCGGCACGAAGCCGGGGTTGACCGAGACCGGTACATGCTTGCCGAACCACAGCGCGGCGATCGCCTCCACCGCGGCGACCAGCATGAAGAACTGGATGCTGCCGCAGACCGCCACCACCCGGATGCGCTCGCGCGCGTCGCCGCGCCGCCAGACCTGGACGATCACCTGTCCGAGGTAAAGCACCATCAGGAGCAGGCTGGCCAGCGCGGTCGCCATCCACGGATTGGTGATCCCCTCCGGCGTGGAGATGACCTCGCCGCCCCACATGCGGATCCTCGCGAGTCCGGTGGTGTGGCTGTAGTGCAGGTTGTCGCCGGTGGCGAAGTTCGCGACCAGGCCGATCAGGTAGAAGGTCGAGATCGCCACGCCCAGGCGCATGCTGCCGGCCCTGAACGACAGCCGCACGAACCAGACCAGGCCCACCGTCAGCACGCACATGGCGGCGTGGCCCCAGCGCAGGATCCGCGCGAAATCGGCGGGTACCGTGGTGCGCATCGCCACCACTTCCATGATCGCGATGGTGCCCACGCTCAGGCAGATGACCGAAAACAGCAGGTGCGCCAGGTTGGCGCGGCCGCGGACCCCGATGTCGAAGTGGATCAGTGCGAGGGTGAAGCAGATCCCCGCCATCAACGGCCATGCCAGGTCGATCCAGCTCATGCGTGCCCCGTTGCGACGGCGCGGCGTCGCGCGGCGCGAGGATAGCCGATGCAGACCCGGCAACGGGTTGCCGCACGCTCCCCCGGGTTCACTTCGGCTCGGTCTGCCCGAAGCGCCAGCCGATCTCCCAGCGCCATTCCGAGCGGATCCCCGACTCGATGTCGAAATCGCTCCAGACGTAGTTCCAGAGCACCCCGAGGTAGAGCCGCTCGCCGAGCGGTTGGCGCAGGCGCAGCTCGAGGTTGGCGTAGCGTCCGTCGCCGAGCGAATCGAGCATCTGCAATTCGCTGGTGAAGGTGGTGCGCCCCCAGACTGGTCCCTTGGCGCGCAGGTAGAAGCCCAGCGCCGGACCGTCGAAGCGTTCGTCGCCGCGGGTGATGGCGAGGTAACCCGCCGCCGGCCCGACGCGCAGGTAGCGGTCGTCGCGTTCCCACAGCCGCCAGCCGTAGGCGGCGCTCAGCGAGACCGTGCGGTCGTAGCCCTCGGTGGTCAGGTCGGTGGTGGCGAGGAATCGCCCGGCGGTGAAGTTGCGCGCGCCGAGGAACTTGTCGTAACTGACGCTGGCCGCCCAGTCGTCGTCCTTGAGCAAGTCATCCGAGCGCTTGTAGTCGTAAGCGAGCTTGGCATGCAGTTCGCCGACATCGGTGCGGCGCACCAGCGTGAGCGCGGCATCGAGGTCGTTCTCGCGAGTCTTGAGGCTGCCCCTGTCCACCGCGAGCTTGGCGCCCAGGTCGCCCTGCCAGACCGGTTTGGCGGGATCGGCGGGTGCAGCCGCGCCATCCGCGGCGGTAGGTGCGGGGGATGCGCTGGCGATGGCGGACGGCGTGGGTTCCACGCGGGCCTGGCCGGGCGCGACTTCGACTTGGCCCAGCAGGTCCGAGCGGAACACGATGCGGTGCGCGTCCGCGGACACCAGGGTGCCGGTGAGGCGGTCGCCGTTGGCCAGCACCAGGGTGTCGGCCTGCGCCGCGCCGGCGACCAGCAGGGCGACGGAGAGCGCCGCCGGGCGCAAACGGCGATGCAAGGTGGCCGGCACCGGCCCGGCGAGCGGGCGGCGGGGGGTCATCGGCGGGCGTCGGTGCTGGTGACCCAGCTGATCGCGTCCAGCAAGGCCTGCGCGTCGACCGGCTTGCGCAGGAACATGCGCGCGCCCAGTTCGCGCGCCCATGCGCGGGTCTCGTCGTCGTCGCGGGCGGAGACCGTGATCACCGGCAGGCTGATGTGGGCATCGTTGAGGCAGGCCTGGACCTGCATGCCGGTCATCCGCGGCATGGTGATGTCGAGCAGGATGCACGCGCGCGCCTGGTCGACCACTTCCTCGAGGAATCGCTCGGCGCAGTCGTAGGTCAGCGGGTGCAGGCCGGCCGAGCGGATCAGCCGGGAGAACCCGGTCCGCACCGCTTCGTCGTCGTCGACGATGTACACCACCACCGGTCCTGCAGACACGGCCATACACGCTTCCCCGGCTGGTTTGTTCCGCGCCGCGGGGCTCCCCCGAACCCGTTGCACGCGAAGGGTTGGCGGGCCATGACACGACGCGGCCCGTCTCCACTGACACGGACATTAGGGGCGGCGGCAGGGCGCCGAAATGGGACCTTGATCCCATGCGCCCGGCGGCTGCCGGACGTGCGCGGACAATCAGGCGGGACGCAGGCCCAGGCGGTCGCAGACGCGGACCAGTTCGGCGACCGAGCGCACCTGAATTTTGGCCATCACCCGGCCGCGGTGGACCTTCACCGTCTTCAGCGCGATGCCCATGTCGTAGGCGATCTGCTTGTTCAGGCGGCCGCGGATCACGTGCGCCATGACCTCGCGCTCGCGCGCCGAGAGCTGCGCATAGCACTCAGCGACTGCGTCTTGCTGGCCGCGCTGCGCGCGGGCCTCGCGGCTGCGCTCGACCGCGGCGCCGATCGCGTCGAGCAGGACCTCGGCATCCACCGGCTTCTCGAGGAAGTCGAGCGCACCACGCTTGAGGGCGCGCACGCTGGTGCCGACGTCGCCCTTGCCGGTCAGGAACACCACCGGGATGTCGATCCCGCGTTGGCCGAGGGTTTCGTGGAGTTCGGGGCCGGTCATCTCCGGCATGCTCACGTCGAGCAGCAGGCAACTGACGCGCTCGGGGTCGTAGGCCTCGAGGAAGGCGGGCGCGGAGGCGAAGTCCAGCACGTCCCAGCCGGCCGACCGCAGCAGCCGGCACAGCCCGGTGCGCACGTCGTCGTCGTCGTCGACCACGTACACGCTGGCGTCGCTTCCCATCGCGGCTCCCATGCATCGGCTCCCTGCGCAGGGCAGGGATCATATCGCCGATGCCGGCGCGGGCGAGGGGGTCAGAGCAGGATCGACACCAGTTTGTTCATCAATTCGTCGACCGAGAACATGGTCAGGACCAGCGGGGTGACCGGCAGCAGCAGGGCCACGGCCAGCGCGATGAGCGCGCTGCGGTCGAACACCACCAGGCGCATCTGCTTGAGGTTGGCGTAGGCGTTGCCGAGGTCGGCCAGCGACTGGATGTCGGCGGTGCCGAGCAGGGGCTCGTCGGTGGCCGCCACGCCGGTGCCCAGCCAGCGCCGGTTGAACTCGGCGGCGTAGCGCATCGACAGGTTGCCGTAGCTGCCCAGGCCGCGTTGGCGGGCGTCGGCGAGGGCCGGGCTGAACATCAGCAGCGGCGCCACGATCGCGGCCACGGTGACCGCCACCACCGCCGCCAGCTCCAGCTTGAAGTCGAGCAGGTGGGCGCCGGAGAAGAAGATCTGGTCGGCGATCCAGCCGGCGGCGAGGATGCCCTGCGCAACCAGCAACGGCGCGAACGCGCGCGACAGCTGCGAGAGGAACCCGAGGCCGCCCGCATGGTCGGGGTGCAGGGGCTGCAACTGCAGGTCCAGGCGCGACAGCCGCCACATCAGCGCCCACCAGACCAGCAGCCGGTAGTACCAGCGCAGCAGGAAGAACTGGAACATCGGCACGCTGACAAGATTCAGCCAGTGCCCGGCCATGCTGGCTTCCATCTCGCCGCCGCGGCGGACCCCGTACCAGGCGCTGAGGTCGGTGTCGATCGCCGGTTCCCACAGGCCGCCCGCGCCCAGCGTGTACACGAATACCAGAATCAGCAGCTCGGGCCACCACGCGTCCAGCCAGCGCCGGGTGGAGGCGAGGATCGCCTGGAAACGCGGTATGTCCGTACCCACCACGATGCGGCGGTCGATGAACTTCGCGAACGCGGGGCGCATGCGCATCTGCACCAGGCGCTCCGCCGCGAGCAGCATCGGCAGCGCCAGCAGGAACCGGGTGTAGGCATCGATGTCGCGCAGCAGCGGCACCTCGCACCCGTCCCACAGGCGGCCTTCCACGCCCGAGATCACCGCCAGCGGCACCCAGGCCAGGGCCACCACCCAGAGCCCGCGGCGGCCCCAGCCTTCCAGCTCGCGGTCGGCCAGTCCGAGGCGTTGCAGCAGGCGGAACAGCGGGCCGGCGTCCACCAGCGAGAAGGCATTGGCGGCGTCGGGCGGGGTGGCGTCGTGCTGGGGCGTCATGGCGTGGCCCGGCCGCTTACTTGGCGTCGGCCTGGTTGAGCTCCTTGTCCGGGAAGTACTTGCTGCCCTTCACGGTCAGGTCGGCCGACAGGCCGGACGAGGTCACCTGGTACAGCCAGACGTCGGGCGAGATCGAGACCGCGCCGGCCAGCGCCGTGCCTTCGTCGCCGTGCTTCAGCGCGACGGTGCTCTGCCCGCTGTACTGCCAGCCGTCATGGATGAACGCGTCCAGCGCCTTGCGGGTCTTGAACACGAAGATCAGGTCGTACTTCTTGATGCCCATGCCAACGCCGGCCTGGACTTCGACGAAGCGCATGTAGGTCGCCTTGCCGGTGCCGGCTTCCACCGCCAGGCCGCGCCCGGTGCCGCCGCCGGCGACCCCGATCTTGATGCCCTTGTTGGAGAAGGTGGCGTAGCCCGCGGCGGATTCGACCGCCTTGCGGGCGTCCGGATCCATCTTGTAGAGGTGGGCGAGGGCGCGGTCGGACTGTTCGCGGATCTCGGTGCGTTCTTCCTGCACGTCGCCCGCGAATGCCTGACCCGCGGACAGGGCGAGCGCGGCGCCCACCAGCAGGGCGGCGAGTGCGCGGTTGAGCTGGGTCGGGGCGGCCATCAGCGCTTCCCCCCCTGCACGCCGCGCGCAGTGTCGAGTTGGGTGCGCAGGATCTTGGCCCAGGCGGCCGCGGCGGCTCGCGCTTCCTGCTTGTTGTCGATGTTGGTGATGCGCTTCGGGCGGAAGCTCTCGTCGGCTTCGGCGTGGTCGTAGACGCGCATGACGATGTCGTTGCTGGCGGAATCCCGCAGCTCCGCGATCATGGTCATCTCGCCGGCCGAGATCGCGTACACGTCGACGCGGCCGGCGGTCGGCAGGTCGGGCGCGGTGACGTACAGGTCGACGATCGACAGGTTGACGTCGAGCACGTCATTGCCGGCGGCGGTGACCACCTCGTAGCCGCCCTGCTTGAGCTGCTTGGTCATCTCCTCGCGGATCAGCGTGGCCATCTGGTCCTTGATCCGCTGCTGCTGGTCGGCGCGCACGCGCATCGTGCCGGGCACTTGTCGCTCCCAGTTCTTGCGGAAGGCCACCGAGATCGGCCCGAGGCGGACCTTCTTGTAGGCGGCGAGGGTGGCGCCGGGACGCGCATAGACGGCGTCGAGGCCCTTGACCGCGCGCTTCTCCAGGCCTTCCTCGGTCCAGGCGGCATTGGCCTGGCCCTTGGTCTTCGGCGCGGCGGACGTCTGGGACGCGGCGGTGAACGTGGTGCAGGCGAGCGCGGCTGCGATCAGCGCGACGGGCAGTTTCCTGGTCATGCTCGGGGCTCCTGGATCTCGGAAGGTTGCGGGAACGCCGGGCGCGGTGCACCGGCAGCGTCCGCGATGGTCGGATGCCGCATCGCGCGGAGCTATGGGACCTTGGGCCGATCCGCCGCCGCGCGCGGTCACTCGCGACGGTAGGCCTCGAACGCGTTGGCGATGTCGGCGTCACCGGGGAAGCGCGCGCGTGCGCGCTGCAGTGCCTGCAGCGCCTCGGCACGGCGTCCGCCATCATGCAGGGCGACCGCGAGGATGTAGGCATAGCGCGGGTTTGCCGGATCGCCACGGGCCGCGCGGGCAAGCAGGTCCAGCGCCTCCGGCAAGCGTTGCTGGCGCACCCGCAGCAGCCCTTGCGCGTGCAGCAGCGCCGGGTCGCCCGGCACCTTGGCAAGGCCTTCGGACAGGGTGGCGTCGGCGAGGTTGTCCTGGCCGGTCTGGCGATAGAGCTCGGCAAGGTTGGCATAGGCCGGCGCGAAATCCGGCTGCAACGCGAGCGCGCCGCGGTAGTCCGCGGTCGCGCGCGCGATGTCGCCGCGTTCGGCGTGGAACAGGCCGAGGTTGTAGCGCGACTCGGGGCGGTCGATGTTGGCTTCCTGGGCGCGCACGTACGCGTCGAAGACCTGCTGCAGGCGTGCCTGGGTGGTGGCGTCCTGCGTGGCGAGGTCGACCGGCGCCAGCACCGCCCCGACCTTGACCCGCACCGGGTAGGCCGGGTCTTCGGCCAGCGGCAACGCGAGGCGCAGGCGTTCGCCGACCGGCGCTGCCTGCAGCGCATCCACCGCGGCGGCGCGGACCAGCGGATCGCGATCGGCCAGGCCGCGCTCGATCGAGGCCAGCAGGCCCGGGCGCAGCACGTTGCGCATCTCGCGCAGGGCGGTGGCGCGGGCGATCGCCGGCACGCCCGGGTCCGCGACCAGTTCGGTGAGGCGCGCCGGGGCGTCGGCCGCGCCGGTGCGCGCGGCATGCAGCGCGGGCGCGAAGGTCTGGAAGCCCTTGCGGGTCGGCCCGAACGCCCGTTCGATCACGGCTGCGGCCCAGGCCTGGTCGCGGTCGCGGTGGCAACCTGTGCAGGCGTCCGGCGTGCCGAGCGCGGCGCCCAGGTCCGGCCGCGGGATGCGGAAGGAGTGGTCGTGGCGCTGGTCGATGACCATGTAGGCGCGGGTCGGCATGTGGCAGGACGCGCATGCCGCGCCCGCGGTCCCGGCCGGGTGCAAGGTGTGCCGCGGCTGGTCGTACTTGGCGGGGGCGTGGCACTGGCTGCAGACCTGGTTGCCGGCCAGGCGCAACTTGCCCGAATGGGGATCGTGGCAGTCGGTGCAGGTCACCCCGGCGGCATGCATCTTGCTCTGCAGGAACGAGCCGACGTTGTAGACCTCCTCCCGCTGCTGGCCGTCGTCGAAATAGCGGCCGGCCTCGAGCAGCGAGAGTTCATGCGTGTCGAACAGGTCGCGCTGGTGGTCCATCCCCGCGACCAGCGGGGCGCGGCGCGCATGGCATTGCGCGCAGGCCGCCAGCGTGCGGTGTCCTGCCAGGGACGGGCTGCGTCGCGCATTGCCGGTTTCCGGCACCGGGATCCAGGCAGCGCCCTTCCGCTCGTCCAGTGCCATCACCAGGCCATGGTGCGGATCGGCGGCGGGACCCGGCGTCGGGTTGCGCGCCCATGCGACGTGGTTCGAGCCCGGCCCATGGCAGGCCTCGCAGGCCACGTTCATCTCGGCGAAGGTGGTCTTGTAGCGATCGGTGGCCGCGCCGTAGTTCCGTTGCAGGTCGGTGCTGTGGCAATCCGCGCACATCCAGTTCCAGTTCTGGTTGAGGCGGGTCCAGTGCAGGGGGTCGCCGGGCTTGATGTCCTCGTCCGGGTACAGGTGGAACCACCGGCCGCCGCCCTCGCTGGCGGGCCGGCTGTCCCAGGCGAACGGAAGCGCCTGCAGGCGACCGTCGGGGAAGGCCACCAGGTACTGCTGCAGCGGGAAGACGCCGAAGGTGTGGCTGACCTTGAAGTCGGCGACCTTGCCGTCGGCGCCGGCGGTGCGCACCACGAAGTCGCCGCCGCGGCGCAGGAAGCGGGCGGACGTGCCGCGCTGTTCGAAGCGCGCATCGCCGAAGTCGCCGAGCACGGTGGCGTCGGTGGCGTGCTGCATCGACCGGGCATGTTGCGAACCGCGCCAGGCGCCGGCTTCGGCGGCATGGCAGCCGGCGCAGGTCTCGGCGCCGACGAAGCGGGGGGCGGGCGGCGCCGCAAGCGACGACGCCCCCGGGGAACCGGGGGCGCCATGGTGCCAGGCCAGCAGGCCCAGCAGTCCGAGGACGGCGGCCAGCCCCAGCAGCGCGAGGGTCGGCCACTGCCTCATCGGATCAGAACTTCATCTCGTAACCCACGACGGGCCCGTATTGTGTCACCTTCACGCCGGTGCCGGGCGTGTCCAGCTTGACGTTCATCAGCCGGTAGCCGAGCACCCACGCGCCTTTCTCCGTGCGGTTCCAGCGCAGCATCGCGCTGAAGTTCTCGGTGCCGCCGGTCTCGCCGAGCGAGGCATCGGCGCGCAGGGTCACTTCGGTGCGGGCGGAGGTCTTGGCGGTGTAGCGCGCGCCGACCATGAAGTCGCTGAACGCCTTGTCGAGGATCAGGCGCGCGTCCGGCACCGACGGGCTGTCGGTCTCCAGCTTGGCGTCGATCTTCGGCTTGATGTAGCGCAGGCCGGCGAAGGCCTCGAAGCCGGAGAAGCGGTCGTCGCCCGGGCTCCACACGCCGGCCAGCTCGAACACCGTGAGGTCGAGCGACGCTTCGGTGCCCAGGGCGTTGCCGTACGAGGTTTCGTCCGACAGCGCGAGGTAGCTCACGTCGGCCATCACGCCGAAGTGGTCGTTCTGGGTTTCGGCATGGCCGGTGAGGACGATGTCGACCTTGCTGATGATGTCGCCGAAGCGGCTGGTGCTGGGCACCGGCGGCTGGTCGAACTTGAGGTCGGTCTAGATGCTCGGCGCCCACAGGTACATCGGGGCGACCCGCCAGCTCCAGTCGCTGTCGGCGGTTTCGTCGGCCTGGGCCGCCACCGGCAGGCCGGCGAGCAGCAGCGCGGCGAGGGTGCCGGCCAGGAAGTTGGCTTTCGCCATGGCATTGCTCCTTGCAGGAAAGGGGCCCCGCCGGCGCCCGTCGCCGGGCGCGGCAGGGCGGGCACTCAGGGGTTCACCACCACGTACACGACGTCGTCGCCGTACCAGCTGCGCTGGTAGTACACCGAGCCGCAGTAGTAGTAGCTGATCCCGTTCTTGATGACGGTGGTGCAGCCGCTCGGCGGCAGCGAGTAGTAGTACGAACCCACCACCGCGGCGTGGGTCACGGCGACCGCGCCGATGACCACGCCGGCGGCGACCGGGTAGCGCGGACCCCAGCCGTAGCGATGGTCCACGTCCACGTCGATGTCGACGTCGCGGTCGATGTTGACGTTGTTGTTGCGGTTGATGTTGGTGTTGCGGTTCACGTTGTTGTTGCGGTTCGCCGAGCGGTTGGCGCCGGCGACCGAACTCTGGGCCATGCGCCCGTTCGCGGCGGGGCGTGCGCCGCTGGGGCCGGAGGCGGCGCTGGCATCCATGCCGGCGAGCGCGAGGCCACCGGCGATCACGAGGGCCGCCAGGCCGGGGGTGCGGAAGCTTGCCTTGGTCGTCATGCGGGGCTCCTTACTTCGAGGTGTCGCCGGCCATCAGCGAGACTTCGCTCGCGTTGGCGGGTGCGGTGAACTTGAAGGTCGCGTCGGAGACCTTCGGCGTGAGGTTCCAGTGCATCGTCACCTGGTACTGCGGGTCGCCGACCTCGAAGCGGGTGGTGATGACGATCTTGCGCGGCAGCGCCTGCTCGCCCTTCTGCACCCACAGCTGCCAGTCCACGTTCGACTGGCGGAAGGCCAGGTGGTCGCAGGCCACGCCGTCGATGACCGATTCGCCGACCACCGCGCCGCCGCTGACGTTCTGGGTCAGGTTGCCGACCGCGCCCTGGTAGAGGACGTCGATCATCGGCATCTCCACGCCGGCATCGAGCAGGCTGCCGATCAGGTCGGCGAGGTTGCTGACGGTGGCGACGCGGACGTAGGCGGCGTCGTCCGGCGAGTACATCGAGAGCTTCTCGCCGTCGTACACGATGGTGCGGGTGCGCAGGTCGCCCTGCAGCTCAGCGCGCAGCTTGTTGGGGCGCTGCACGGTGAGTTCGGAGTGCTCGTTGTGCTGCAGCTTGTAGCCCTCGGCGAGGACTTCGTCGCGGCTGGAGTCGGCGGAGATCGAGAACGCCTGCAGGCTGCGCAGGTAGTTCGTCATGCGGTCGAGCACGGCCTGCGCGCGCGGGGTGACTGCGGGCGCGGCGGCCGGGCCGCGCGGGGCTTCCTGCGCGGCCGCCAGGGTGGAGAAGCCGAAGAGCAGGGCGGAGGACATCGCCAGCGCAAGCGGGCGGAAGCGGGTATGCGTGGTCATGGTGGGTCCTGTGCGGGTTCGGGGGTCAGGGGATTGCGTCGATGTCGTGTTCGTCGGCGCCTTCCTGCCCCGGCAGGTTGGTCGCGCCGAACAGGATCGGCATCATTGCGCCGAAGGCATTGGCGATGAACTTCGACGGCGCGGCGGTCTTGGCTTCGGCTTCGACCAGCTGCTGCAGCTCGGCCACCTTGGCCGGGTTGGCGGCGGCGAGGTTGTTCTGCTCGTAGGGATCCTTCGCGAGTTCGAACAGTTCCACGCTGCTCGGCAGGGTGGTGCGCCACACCAGCTTCCAGCCGTCCTTGAGGACCGCGGCCTGCTGCGGTTCCACCGAGTAGATCGTGGTGGTGCGCGGCGAGGGCAGGCCCTTGGTCAGCATCGGGCCCATGTCGATGCCGTCGATCGGCTTGGGCTGCGCCAGCGAACCGCCTGCCAGCTTGATGAGGGTCGGGTAGACGTCGACCACGTGCATCTGGCCGTTGTTCACCGTGCCGGGCTTGATGTGGCCCTTCCAGTTGGCCAGCGCGATCACCCGGGTGCCGCCTTCGTACAGGGTGCCCTTGCCGTCGCGGTACGGGCC
>JAFLEB010000028.1 GCA_017302075.1 Lysobacterales bacterium | reverse complement strand
CGAGGCCGGCAACACGCCGTGGCGCGCCAGGCCGAGGGCATTGGCGCCCTGCGGGATGCGGCACAGGCGAGCATTGCGCGCGGTGGCGAACTCGGCCGCAGCCTTGCGGATCGCCGCCGCATGCGGGCCGCTTTCCGCGACCGCGCCGACGATCACCGCGGCATGCGCGGCCTCGCCGATGTCGAGCCCGGCGAGCGCGTCGGCCAGCCGCGACGGCGGCGCGATGCGCTTGCCGGCCACCGCGAAGGCGACGTCGAAATCGACCGGGTTGACGATGTAGACGCGCGCGCCGCGCTTGGCCGCCTTGCGCACGCGCTGGTGCAGCAACGGGACTTCGTGGCGCAGGTTGGAGCCGACGATGACGATGGCGTCGGCCTGCTCGATCTCGGCGACCGGCATCGCGAAGGCCTCGGCGATCGCGCCGTCGGACAGGTCGGCCTGGGCGATGCGATGGTCGAGGTTGCCGCTGCCAAGCGCACCGGCGATGCGTGCGAGCAGCGCGCCCTCCTCGTTCGAGGTGGCCGGATGAACCAGCACGCCGAGCGCGTCGGCGGCGTTGTCGCGCAGGATCTTCGCGGCCTTCGCCAGCGCTTCTTCCCAGCTCGCCTCGCGCCAGCCGTCGTCGACCGCCGGGTCGCCGTCGCGCAGCAGCGGCACGC
This sequence comes from Lysobacterales bacterium, assembly GCA_017302075.1. Taxonomy (GTDB): domain Bacteria; phylum Pseudomonadota; class Gammaproteobacteria; order Xanthomonadales; family Xanthomonadaceae; genus Thermomonas; species Thermomonas mangrovi. Next base: position 23,727 of record JAFLEB010000028.1, on the reverse strand, counting down.
CCGCGCGGTCGGCGGCGTACAGGCCTTCATGCGCGTAGCGGTCGCGGTCCGAGAGCCAGCACTCGTTCACCGCTTCGTTGTCGCGCGGCACGCTGCGCAGGATCTCGCCGCGGCGCACGTGGTGGAACAGGTTGCTGCCCAGCGCGTCGTGGTAGCCCAGCGACGGCCGCGCGGTGAGCTCCCACGGGCGGGCACGGAAACGGAATACCTTGTTGGTCAGCGCGCCGACCGGGCACACGTCGATCACGTTGCCGGACAGCTCGGTGGTCAGTGGCTTGCCGTCGTAGGTGCCGATCTGCAGGTTCTCGCCGCGCTGCATGCCGCCCAGCTCGTAGGTGCCGGCGATGTCCGCGGTGAAGCGCACGCAGCGCGTGCACTGGATGCAGCGGGTCATCTCGGTGGCGACCAGCGGACCGAGGTCCTCGTCGGCCACCACGCGCTTGCGCTCGACGAAGCGGCTGACCGAACGGCCGTAGCCCAGCGACAGGTCCTGCAACTCGCACTCGCCGCCCTGATCGCAGATCGGGCAGTCCAGCGGATGGTTGATCAGCAGGAATTCCATGACGTTGCGCTGGGCCTTCAGCGCCTTGTCGTTGCGGGTGAAGACTTTCATGCCGTCCATCACCGGGGTGGCGCAGGCCGGCGACGGCTTCGGCGCCGCACGCCCGCCGACTTCGGTGTCGACCAGGCACATCCGGCAGTTGGCCGCGATCGGCAGCTTCTCGTGGTAGCAGAAGCGCGGGATCGGGATGCCGGCCTTGTCCGCGGCATGGATGATCATCGCGCCCTTCGGCGCGGCGAGCTCCTGCCCGTCGATGAAGACGGTGACGTGGTCGGGCGGCAGGTTCGGGTTGACGGGCTGTGCGCTCACGCGGCCACCTTGTCGGCCTTGGCCAGCGTGCCGGCGCGCTCGTCGTCGACGTAGAAGCGCTTGTTCACGATGGCGTATTCGAATTCGTGCCAGAAATGGCGCAGGAAGCCCTGCACCGGCCATGCGGCGGCCTCGCCGAAGGCGCAGATGGTGTGGCCCTCGATCTGCCCGGCGGCGGCGCGCAGCATCTGCAGGTCGTCCAGCGTGGCCTCGAAGTTGCAGATGCGGTCGAGCATGCGGTGCATCCAGCCGGTGCCTTCGCGGCACGGGGTGCACTGGCCGCAGCTTTCCTTCCAGTAGAAGCGCGAGATGCGGCGGCAGGCGCGGACCATGCAGGTGGTCTCGTCCATCACGATGACCGCGCCCGAGCCGAGGCCGGAACCGGCCTTCTGGATCGCGTCGTAGTCCATGGTGAGGCCCATCATCACCTCGCCCGGCAGCACCGGCATCGAAGAACCGCCCGGGATGACGCCCTTGATCCGGTGGCCGTTGCGCATGCCGCCGCAGAGCTCCAGCAACTCCGCGAACGGCGTGCCGAGGCGGATCTCGTGGTTGCCCGGGTTGGCGACGTGGCCGGAGACCGAGAAGATCTTGCAGCCGCCGTTGTTGGGCTTGCCCAGTTCCATGAACCACTCGGGCCCGTTGCGCACGATCGCCGGCACCGAGGCATAGGTCTCGGTGTTGTTGATCGTGGTCGGCTTGCCGTACAGGCCGAAGTTGGCCGGGAACGGCGGCTTGTAGCGCGGCTGGCCCTTCTTGCCCTCCAGCGACTCCATCAGCGCGGTTTCCTCGCCGCAGATGTAGGCGCCCGCGCCGAGCGCGTTGTAGAGGTCGATGTCGACGCCCGAGCCGAGGATGTCCTTGCCCAGCCAGCCGTGCTTGTAGGCCTCGGCGGTGGCCTCCTCGAGGTGCTCGAACGGTTCGTGGTGGAACTCGCCGCGCAGGTAGTTGTAGGCCACGGTGCTGCCGGTGGCGTAGCAGGCGATCGCCATGCCCTCGATTACCGCGTGCGGGTTGTAGCGCAGGATGTCGCGGTCCTTGGCGGTGCCCGGCTCGGACTCGTCCGAGTTGCACAGGATGTACTTCTGGCCCGGACCCTTGGGCATGAAGCTCCACTTCAGGCCGGTCGGGAAGCCCGCGCCGCCGCGGCCGCGCAGGCCCGACTGCTTGACCATCTCGATCACGTCGGCGGGCGGGATCTTCTCGGCGAGGATCCGGCGCAGCGCCTGGTAGCCGCCGGTCTTCAGGTAGTTCTCGTACGACCACGGCTTGTCGAAGTGCAGCGTCGTGTAGACCGCCTGGTGCTCCTTCGGCGCCGGGCCCACCGGGCCGTAGCCCTCCGCGTAGTGGCTGTGCCCGCCCATTACTTGAGCCCGTCCAGCAGTGCGTCGACCTTCGCCGCGTCGAGCTTCTCGTGGTAGTGCCCGTTGACCACGACCACCGGCGCGCCGCAGCACGCGGCGACGCACTCCTCCTCGCGCTTGAGGTAGATGCGGCCGTCGGCGGTGGATTCGCCGAGCCTGCAACCCAGCTTCTTCTCGGCATGGGCGACCAGGTCCTCGGCGCCGTTGAGCCAGCAGCTGATGTTGGTGCAGAACGCCACGTTGTTGCGGCCGACTTGCTCGGTCTCGAACATCGAATAGAACGTCGCGACCTCGTAGGCCCACACCGGCGGCAGGTCCAAGTACTTCGCCACCGCGGCGATCAGCTCGTCGCTGAGCCAGCCGCCGTTCTGCTCCTGCGCCGCGTGCAGGCCCTGCAGCACCGCCGAGCGCTTGCGGTCGGGCGGGAACTTGGACAGCCAGTGGTCGATGTGCGCGCGGGTCGCGTCCGACAGCGCCACCATCGGGTCCACGTTGCGGCACGCCTCGAAATTGCCGGTCGCTTTCATCTGGTTCTCTTATCGGTCCACTTCGCCGAACACGATGTCGTAGGTGCCGATCATCGCGACGACGTCGGCCAGCATGTGGCCCTTGACGATTTCGTCCATCGAGGACAGGTGGGCGAAGCCGGGCGCGCGCAGGTGCACGCGGAACGGCTTGTTGGCGCCGTCGCTGACCAGGTAGCAGCCGAACTCGCCCTTGGGCGCCTCGACCGCGGCGTAGGTCTCGCCGGCGGGCACGCAGTACCCCTCGGAAAACAGCTTGAAGTGGTGGATGAGGGCTTCCATGTCGTCCTTCATCGCTTCGCGCGAAGGCGGCGCCACCTTGTAGTTGTCCAGCATCACCGGGCCGGGGTTGGCCTTCAGCCACGCCACGCACTGCTTGATGATCCGGGTGGATTCGCGCATCTCCGCGATTCGCACCAGGTAGCGGTCGTAGCAGTCGCCGTGGCTGCCCAGCGGGATGTCGAAGTCGACCTCCGCGTACTTCGCGTAGGGCTGCTTCTTGCGCAGGTCCCAGGCGATGCCGGAGCCGCGCAGCATCGGGCCGCTCATGCCCCAGGCCATGGCCTGCTCCGGGCTGACCACGCCGATGCCGACCGTGCGCTGCTTCCAGATGCGGTTGTCGGTGAGCAGGGTCTCGTACTCGTCGACACGCTTCGGGAAGTCCTCGCAGAAGTGCTCCAGGTAGTCGAGCAGCGAGCCTTCGCGCCATTCGTTGAAGCGCTTCAGCTTGGCGCCCTTGCGCCACGGCGATTCCTTGTACTTCGGCATCCGCGACGGGAGGTCGCGGTAGACGCCGCCCGGGCGGTAGTAGGCCGCGTGCATGCGCGCGCCGCTGACCGCCTCGTAGCAGTCCATCAGCTCCTCGCGCTCGCGGAAGGCGTACAGGAACACCGCCATCGCGCCGAGGTCGAGCGCGTTCGAGCCCACCCACATGAGATGGTTCAGGATGCGGGTGACCTCGTCGAACATGGTGCGGATCCACTGCGCCCGTTCCGGTGCCTCGATCCCCATCAGCGTCTCGATGGCGCGCACGTAGGCGTGCTCGTTGCACATCATCGACACGTAGTCCAGGCGATCCATGTAGCCGATCGACTGGTTGAACGGCTTGGACTCGGCCAGCTTCTCGGTCCCGCGGTGCAGCAGGCCGATGTGCGGGTCGGCGCGGCGCACGATCTCGCCGTCCATCTCCAGGATCAGGCGCAGCACGCCGTGCGCGGCCGGGTGCTGGGGACCGAAGTTCAGCGTGTAGTTGCGGATTTCCTGCGCGGCCTCGGCGCCATTGCTGGCGAAGCCCTCGCTGCCTTGCACGACGCTCATCGACGCGCCTCCCGGTCGAGGATCTTGCCGCCGCGTTCGCCCTCGGCGGTCGCGTAGCGGGCGTCGTCGCGGACCACGCGCGGCACGCCGACGCGCGGCTCGACGCTGGTCACGGGTTCGTACACCACGCGCTTGCGGTCGGCGTCGTAGCGGACCTCGACATTGCCGATCAGCGGGAAGTCCTTGCGGAACGGATGCCCGACGAAGCCGTAGTCGGTGAGGATCCGGCGCAGGTCGGGATGCCCCTCGAACACGATGCCGAACAGGTCGAACGCCTCGCGCTCGAACCAGTTGGCGCCGGCCCACAGGCCGGTCACCGAGGCGACCATCGGCATCCCGTCGTCCGCCGCCATGCAGCGCACGCGCAGGCGCAGGTTGCGGGCGATCGACAGCAGGTGCAGGACCACGCCGTAGCGGCGCCCGCTGGCCGTGTCCGGCGCATCGGTGCCCGGCTGCGCGACCTGGTGGCTGGGTTGCTCGCCCCACTTGAAGCGGCCCGGGCCCTTGCCCTCGACGCCGCGGCTGAAGCCTTCGGCGGAGACGCCGTCGGTATCCCACTCATCGGTGCCGTAGCCGAGGTAGTCCACCCCGCACAGGTCGATGAAGGTGTCGAAGCCGAACTCGTCGCGGACCGCCTGGCACGCGGCCAGCCAGTCGGCGGCCGGCACGACCAGGGTCACCTCGCCGCGCGGCTGCGCGACGTGCACGGCGGCCTCGCCGAAGCGGGCGGCCAGCTCTGCCGGGAACGCGGTCATGCGCGGGCGCCCTCCACGCGGGGGCCGCCGGTGAACGGGTTCTGTTCCATGCGGCGGATCTTCTTCTGCAGCTGCAGGATGCCGTAGACCAGCGCTTCCGCGGTCGGCGGGCAGCCCGGGACGTACACGTCCACCGGCACCACCCGGTCGCAACCGCGGACCACCGAGTACGAATAGTGGTAGTAGCCGCCGCCGTTGGCGCAGCTGCCCATCGAGATCACCCACTTGGGGTCGGGCATCTGGTCGTAGACCTTGCGCAGCGCCGGCGCCATCTTGTTGCACAGGGTGCCGGCCACGATCATCACGTCGGACTGGCGCGGCGACGGGCGGAACACCACGCCGTAGCGGTCCAGGTCCAGGCGCGCCGCGCCGGCCTGCATCATCTCCACCGCGCAACAGGCCAGGCCGAAGGTCATCGGCCACATCGAGCCGGTGCGCGCCCAGTTCCACAGCGCGTCCAGGCTGGTGGTCACGAAGCCGTGCTGCAGCAGCGGGTTGTCGCCGTCCGGGCGCAGGATGTCGTCCAGCCGCCCCTCGGGCAGCGGGTTGCTGGCGGCTTCCAGGATGTTCTGGACGATGTTGCTCATTCCCACTCCAGCGCGCCGCGCTTCCAGACGTAGATGAACCCGATCAGCAGCAGGGCGAGGAACACGCCCATCTCGACCAGGCCGAACACCCCGAGCTCGCGGAACACCAGCGCCCACGGGAAGACGAACGCGATCTCGAGGTCGAACACGATGAACAGGATCGCGACCAGGTAGTAGCGCACGTCGAACTGCATGCGCGCGTCCTCGAACGCGTTGAAGCCGCACTCGTAGGGCGACAGCTTTTCGGCGTCCGGCCGCTTGGTGCCCAGCAAGTTGCCCACGATGATGAGGGCGATGCCGATGCCGGTCGCGACGACCAGGAACAGGAGGGTGGGCAGGTATTCGGCCAGCACGCGTGTGCCTCGCTCTTCTTATCCGCAATAGTGTAGCCGGCCCGGGCGTTTCGCGGCCATACCCGGCGGCATCATCCGGGCGGAATCGCGGCCATCCGGGGCCGGCTCAACCGCCTTCGAGCTGCTCCCAGCGCCCGTAGGCCGCGTCCAGTTCGGCCTGCGCGGACGCCAGCGCGGCGTTGTCGGCGGCGATCGCGGCGGCCTCGCGCTGGAAATAGCCCGGATCGCCCATGCGCGCGGTGAAGCCGGCGACCTGCGCCTCCAGCGCCTCGATCCGCTGCGGCAACTGCTCCAGTTCCCGCGCTTCCTTGTAGCTGAGCTTCGCGCGGGCCGGCGGGGCGGCCGCATGGGCCTTGGGCGGCTCGGGCGCCTGCGGCTTCGGCGTCGACGCCGGGACCGGGGTCGACGGCCGCTGCCGCAGCCAGTCGCTGTACCCCCCGACGTATTCGCCGATGCGCCCGTCGCCCTCCATCACCAAGGTGGAGGTCACCACGTTGTCGAGGAAATCGCGGTCGTGGCTGACCAGCAGCAGCGTGCCCGGGTAGTCGGCCAGCAACTCTTCCAGCAATTCCAGGGTCTCGACGTCGAGGTCGTTGGTCGGCTCGTCCATCACCAGCAGGTTGGACGGCTGGGCGAACAGCCGCGCCAGCAGGAGGCGGTTGCGCTCGCCGCCGGACAGGCGGGTGATCGGCGCGCGGGCGCGTTCCGGGGTGAACAGGAAGTCCTGCAGGTAACCGATGACGTGCTTCTGCTTGCCCCCCACGGTCACGCTCTCGCGGCCCTCGGCGACGTTCTCGATGGCGTTCCAGTCCTCGCGCAGGGTCGCCCGGTACTGGTCGAAGTAGGCCACCTGCAGCTGGGTGCCCTGCCTCACCTCGCCGCCCTGTGGCGCCAGCTCGCCCAGCAGCAGCTTCAGCAGGGTGGTCTTGCCGCTGCCATTCGGCCCGACCAGGCCGATGCGGTCGCCGCGCAGGATCGTGGTGCTGAAATCGCGGACGAGGCGGTTGTCGCCATGGGCGAAGTCGACGTGGCGCGCCTCGATCACCTTCTTGCCGGATTCGCCGGCCTGCGCCGCGGCCATCTTCACGTTGCCGGCCTGCTCGCGGCGCTCCGCGCGCGCCACCCGCATCGCCTTCAGCCGGCGCACGCGGCCCTCATCGCGGGTGCGCCGGGCCTTGATGCCCTGCCGGATCCAGGCTTCCTCCTGCGCCAGCAGTTTGTCGAAGCGGGCGTTCTCCTGCGCCTCGGCGTTGGCCCGTTCCTCCTTGCGGCGCAGGTAGTTCTCCCAGTCGCCGGGCCAGCTGGTGACCCGGCCGCGATCGATCTCCACGATGCGGGTGGCGAGGGCGCGCAGGAAGCGGCGATCGTGGGTGATGAACACCAGTGCCGTGCTGCCAACCGACGTCCACTGCTTGAGGAAGCCTTCCAGCCAGTCGATGGCGGCGATGTCGAGGTGGTTGGTGGGCTCGTCGAGCAGCAGCAGGTCGGGCTGCGACACCAGCGCGCGCGCCAGCAGCACCCGCCGCTTCATCCCGCCCGACAGGCGCGCGAAGTCGGCATCGCCATCCAGCTGCAGGCGCTCCAGCGTGTCCAGCACGCGCCGGTCCAGCGCCCAGCCGTCGACCACCTCGATGCGCGCCTGCACCGCGGCCAGCGCATCCGCGTCGATGGCCTCGGCATGGATCAGGTGGTGGTAGTCGGCAAGCAACGCGCCGAGGTCGCCCAGCCCCGCGGCAACCACGTCGAACACGCTGCCCACCGCGTCCTGCGGGACTTCCTGCTCCAGCCGGGCGATGCGCCGGCCGCCTTCCACCCGCACCTCGCCGTCGTCGGCCTTGAGTTCGCCCGACAGCAGCTTGAGCAGGGTCGACTTGCCGGCACCGTTGCGGCCGATCAGGGCGATGCGTTCGCCGGGTTCGATGGCAAGGTCGACATGGTCGAGCAACAAGGGGCCGCCGACGCTGAAGTCGACGCCCTGCAGGGAAATGAGCGGCATCCGTGGATTGTAAGGCGGGCGCCCCGCGGAACCCAGTTCAGACACCGCGCACGCACGATGCCGGGCACGGCAGGTTCGGTGCCGGGTGCTACGAACTGCAGGACAGCATCGAACACCCCACCTTGTCCCTGGCCCACTCCGGCCGCAGGCCGGCGTAGTGCTCGCGGCCGGGCTGGTCCTCGTACGGGCGGCGCATCACCTCGAGCAGGGTCTCGACGCCGCCGAGGTCCCCGGCATGCGCGCGGTCGATCGCTTCTTGGGCCAGCCAGTTGCGCAGCACATAACGTGGATTGGCCGCGTCCATGCGCGCGCGTCGCGCCGGGGCCGGCAGCGGATCGTCGCGCAGCCGCGCCGCATGGCGCGACAGCCAATCGGCGAATGCCGCCTCGCCGGCGGCCCGCTTGGCAGGGTCGTAGAACGCGGATTCGAGCGGCTGCAGCGAGGGGACGTCCGGATCGACGTCGGCCAGGGCGCGGAAGAACCGGGTCATGTCCACCTCGTGCGCCTGCAGCAACGCATGCAGCTCGCGCATGCGGGCGACGTCGTCGTCGCGGCATTCCGCCAGGCCGAGCTTGCGCGCCGTGGTGTCGCGGTCGGCCTCGGTATAGGCCTCGGCGAACCGCGCCAGCCCGTCCTGCAGCGGCGCCGGGTCGGCGAACAGCGGCGACAGCGCGCGCGCGAGCTGGCCGAGGTTCCAGTAGGCGACGCGCGGCTGCCAGCCGAAGCGGTAGCGACGGCCCGCGGCATCGGTGGTGTTCGGCGTCCAATCCGGATCGTAGGGTTCGATCCAGCCGTACGGGCCGTAGTCGATGGTCAACCCGAGGATGGACATGTTGTCGGTGTTGAGCACGCCATGCACGAAGCCGACCCGCATCCATGCCGCCACCAGCCGCGCGGTGCGCGTGCAGACCTCGGCGAACCAGTCGGCGTACAGCGCCTCGCCCTGCCCCGCCAAGGACGGGAAGTCGCGGGCGATGCAGAAGTCCGCCAATTGGCGCAGCAGGCCGGTGTCGCCGCGCATCGCCGGCAGCTCGAAATGGCCGAAGCGCAGGAACGAAGGCGCGACGCGGCACACGATCGCCCCCGGCTCCAGTTCCGGATGTCCATCGTAGAGCACGTCGCGCAGCACGCCCTCGCCGGTGCCGACCAGGCTCAGTGCCCGCGTGGTCGGGATGCCGAGGTGGTGCATGGCCTCGCTGCACAGGAATTCGCGGATCGAGGAGCGCAGCACCGCGCGGCCATCGGCCCCGCGAGAATACGGCGTCGGCCCGGCGCCCTTGAGTTGCAGCTCGCGACGCCGGCCGTCGGCCAGCACCGCCTCGCCGAGGCTGATGGCCCGCCCGTCGCCGAGCTGGCGCGCCCAGTGGCCGAACTGGTGCCCGCCGTAGTTGGTGGCGTACGGCTGCATGCCCGGCAGCAGCGCGTTGCCGCCGAACACCGCGGCGAACGCCGGCGAGGCCAGGTCGTCCTCGCCGAAGCCCAGCTCCGCCGCCACCTCGCGCGAATGCGCCAGCAGCCGCGGCGCGGCCACCGGGGTCGGCGCGACCGCGGACCATGCCGCGCCCTCCACCTGGCGGACGAAGTTGCGCGGCTCCGGATCGCCCGGGAGCGCGCGCAGGAAGGCGTTGTCGAAAACCGGGGCATGCATGCGGCCATGGTAGCCGCCGGGCCGCGTGGAGCCTGTGCTCCACGGCCGGCGCGTACACTGTGTGCCCTGTTCTCGCCGGCGATCACGCCACTGGCCCCATGAGCGCCGACACCCCCTCCGTCCTGTTCTCCGACCTCGGCCTGCCCGAGACGCTGCTGCAAGCGCTGCGCGAAGTCGGCTACGAATCGCCCAGCCCGATCCAGGCCCAGACCATCCCGCCGCTGCTCGGCGGCCGCGACCTGCTCGGCCAGGCGCAGACCGGCACCGGCAAGACCGCGGCGTTCGCCCTGCCCGCGCTGGCGCGGCTGGATCCCGCCCCGGGCAAGCCGCAGGTGCTGGTGCTGGCGCCGACCCGCGAACTGGCGATCCAGGTCGCCGAGGCCTTCCAGAAGTACGCCCACCACATCCCCGGCTTCCACGTGCTGCCGATCTACGGCGGCCAGAGCTACATGCCGCAGCTGGGAGCGCTCAAGCGCGGCGTGCACGTCGTGGTCGGCACCCCGGGACGGGTGATCGACCACCTCGAGCGCGGCTCGCTGGACCTCTCGCAGCTGCGCATGCTGGTGCTGGACGAAGCCGACGAGATGCTGCGGATGGGCTTCATCGACGACGTCGAGGCGGTGCTGAAGAAGACCCCCGAGACCCGCCAGGTCGCGCTGTTCTCGGCGACGATGCCGGCGCAGATCAAGCGCATCGCCCAGACCTACCTCAAGGACCCGGTCGAGATCGCGATCAAGGCGCAGACCACCACCGCCGAGAACATCCGCCAGCGCTTCTGGATGGTCAGCGGGGTGAACAAGCTCGACGCCCTGACCCGGATCATGGAAGCCGAGCCGTTCGACGCGATGATCATCTTCGCGCGCACCAAGCTGGGCACCGACGAACTGGCCGAGAAACTGGCTGCGCGCGGCTTCAGCGCGGCGGCGATCAACGGCGACGTCGAGCAGAAGACCCGCGAGCGCACCATCCAGCGCCTCAAGGAAGGCCAGCTGGACGTGCTGGTGGCCACCGACGTGGCCGCCCGCGGGCTGGACGTGGAGCGGATCAGCCACGTGCTGAACTACGACATCCCCTACGACACTGAAAGCTACGTGCACCGCATCGGCCGCACCGGCCGCGCCGGGCGCAAGGGCGAGGCGATCCTGTTCGTGGCGCCGCGCGAGCGCGGCATGCTCGGCGCGATCGAGCGCGCCACGCGCCAGAAGATCGAGCAGATGAACCTGCCCAGCGTCGACGCGGTGAACGAACGCCGGGTCGCCAAGTTCCTGGACAAGATCGAGGCCGCGCTGGCCAGCGACGACCTGTCGGTGTTCCGCGACCTGGTCGAGCGCTACGAGCGCGAGAAGAACGTGCCGGCGGTGGAGATCGCCGCCGCGCTGGCCAAGCTGGTGCAAGGCAAGACCCCGCTGCTGCTGCCGCAGCCGGCGGTCCCCGAGCGCGCGTTCGAGCCGCGCGAGCATGCCCCGCGCCCGGAGCGCGCCGAACGCCCGAAGCGCGAGCGCACCCCGCGCGACCCGGATGCGCCCAGCGTGCCGATGAAGACCTTCCGCATCGAGGTGGGCTACCACCATGGCGCGCAGCCCGGCCACATCGTCGGTGCGATCGCCAACGAGGCCGACCTCGAGAGCCGCTTCATCGGCCGCATCGACATCCGCGACGACTACACCCTGGTGGACCTGCCGGACGGCATGCCGCCGGAGCTGCTGCAGCACATGCAGAACGTGCGCGTCGCCAGCAAGCCGCTGCGGATGAAGGAAGCGAGCGCCGAGGACATCGACGCGCCAAAGCGCAAGCGCAGCTTCGGCCCGCCGCGCGGCGACAAGCCCGGCGGCCCGCGCAAGCCCGGCGGGTTCAAGCCCGGCGGGTTCAAGCCGCGCGGCCCGCGATAAGCGCATTCCCCGCGGCCATTGGCGGCGCCGGGCGCGCCTTTGGCATGATCCGCCGATGCCGCGCCTCCTCGTCTTCCAGCATGTCGCCGCCGAACCCCTGGGCACGCTGGATCCGCTGATCCGGCGGCGCGGGCACCGGATCCGCTTCAAGAACTTCGAGCGGCACCCGGATGCGCAGCTCAACGTGGACCGCTACCGCGGGCTGGTGGTGCTGGGCGGCCCGATGAACGTCCAGGACCATCCGCGCCGCCCGCACCTGGCGAACGAGATGCGCGCGATCGAACGCATGCTGGGACAGGGCAAGCCGGTGCTCGGGATCTGCCTCGGCGCGCAACTGCTGGCGCACGTGCTGGGCGCGCCGGTGTCGCGCAACCCGGTGCCGGAGATCGGCTGGTACCCGCTGCGCAAGACCGCGCAGGGCGAGGCCGACCCCGTGCTCGCGCCCTTGCCCGCCGAGACGCCGGTGTTCCAGTGGCATGGCTGCCGCTTCGACATCCCGCGCGACGCCGTCCACCTCGCCAGCAGCCCGGACTGCCCGCAGCAGGCGTTCCGCCACGGCGACAACGCCTATGGCTTCCAGTTCCACCTCGAGATGGACCAGCGGCTGGTTGAACGCTGGCTGGCGAACCCGCTCTACCGCGAGGAACTGGCGAACTCCGGCCTTGCGCAGGACGAAGAGGCGATCCGCGCGTTGACCCGCCTGCACATCGCGACCATGCAAGGTCACGCGGAGGCGGTGTTCAACAACTTCCTCGACCTGGTCGGGCGACCCGAACGCCGCCATACCCTGCCTTCGCGCGAGTGGGCATGAGCGGACCCACCCACGACGCCATCGTCATCGGCGCCGGCGCCGCGGGCCTGATGGCGGCGATCACGGCCGGCCAGCGCGGGCTGCGCGTGCTGGTGGTCGACCATGCCAACAAGGTCGGCAAGAAGATCCTGATGTCCGGCGGCGGGCGCTGCAACTTCACCAATACCGGCACCACGCCGGCCCACTACCTGTCGGCGAACCCGCACTTCTGCAAGTCGGCGCTGGCGCGCTACACGCCGTGGCACTTCATCGAACTGGTCGAACGCCACCGCATCGCCTACCACGAGAAGGAACTCGGCCAGCTGTTCTGCGACGACTCCAGCAAGCAGGTGGTGGCGATGCTGCTGGCCGAATGCGCGGCCGCCGGCGTGGAGGTGCGCACGCATTGCAGCATCGAGCGCGTCGAGCACCTCGACGACGGGCGTTTCCGCCTGCACGCGTCGCAGGGACGCTTCGTCGCGCCGGCGCTGGTGGTCGCCAGCGGCGGGCTGTCGATCCCGAGCATGGGCGCCAGTGGCTTCGGCTACGCGCTGGCCCGGCAGTTCGGCCACGCGGTGCTGCCCACGCGCGCCGGCCTGGTGCCGCTGACCCTGACCGGCACGCATGCCGAACGCCTGCAGGACCTCGCCGGGGTCTCGCTGCCGGTGGAAGCGCGCTGCAATGGCGCCCGCTTCCGCAACTTCATGCTGGTCACCCACCGCGGGATCAGCGGGCCGTCGATCCTGCAGATCTCGAATTTGTGGCAACCCGGTGACGACCTGCGCCTGGACCTGCTGCCCGGCATCGACGTCGAGGCACAGCTGCGCGAGTGGCAGGCCGGCCGCCGCGATGCGGAGCTGAAGACGCTGCTGGCCGAGCTGATGCCCAAGCGCTTCGCCCAGCGCCTGTGCGAGCACTGGATCGCGAGCAAACCGATGCGGCAGTACACCCCGCGCGAGCTGCAGGCGATCTGCGGCCAGCTGCAGGACTGGCCGCTCGTCGCCAGCGGCACCGAGGGTTACCGGACCGCGGAGGTCACCCTGGGCGGCGTGGAGACCGATGGCCTGTCCTCGGCCACGATGATGTCGCGGCACGTGCCCGGGCTGTATTTCGTCGGCGAGGTGGTCGACGTCACCGGCTGGCTGGGCGGCTACAACTTCCAGTGGGCGTGGGCGAGCGGCCACGCGGCAGGCAGCGCGATGGCGGCCTGACGCCGCTCAGAACGGGAACGGCACGCCCAGGCGCGGGCCGAAGTACCACCAGGCAAACAGCAGGATGCCGATCCACAAGGCCATCTTGAACAGGGCGCCGACCACCTTGAACGCGGCATACACCGCGATCACCAGCACCACGATCCCGATCCAGCTCATGCCGCCACGTCCATTGCAGGGCCGCGCAGCTTAGGCGACCGCCGCGCCGTCGGCCAGCGGCGCCAGTCGCGGATCGAGCGCGACGCGCGCGTCGAACACGAAGCAACGACCGTCGTAGCCGATGCCGCCCACCTGCTCGAAGTAGCCGAGGATGCCGCCCTCCAGTTGCAGCAGGTTGTCCATGCCGTCGTGGCGCAGCCACAGCGCAGCCTTCTCGCAGCGGATGCCACCGGTGCAGAAGCTGACCACGGTGGCATCGCGGAGCGCATCGCGATGCGGCGCCAGCGCGGCCGGCAACTCGGTGAAATTGTCGATTGGCAGGGTGAGCGCGTCCTGGAACGTGCCGAAGCCGACTTCCTCGCGGTTGCGGGTGTCCAGCAGGACCAGGCGGCGGCCGGCATCGTCATGGCCCTGCGCGATCCAGCGCGCCAGCGTCGGCGGATCCACCGCGGGTGCGCGTTGCCCGGCTTCCAGCGGCGATGCGTGTTCGCGCCGGAACGCGATGATCTCGTGCTTGCGCTTCACCTTCAGCTTCGCGAACGGGATCGCCTCGCTCCAGCTTTCCTTGGCATGCAGCGCCGCGAAGCGCGGGTCTTCGCGAAGCCAGTCGAGGAAGCCGTGCAACGACGCTTCTGTCCCGGCCAGGAACAGGTTCAGCCCCTCCGGCGTGACCAGCATGCTACCGCGCAGCCCATCGCCCTCGGCGCGCACGCGCAGGCGATCCGCGAGCGCATCGGCATCGTCGATGGCGACGAACAGGTAGGCGGCGATGTTGAGGATCACGGGCGGGTGCGGAACACGATGCTGCAGCAGGTGACCGCACCCTCGGCCTTCTGCAGCTCGTACAGGTCGAGCGCGAGGCCGCGGATCCCGTGCGCGGCAAGCCGCCCCTGGGTGCCTGGGAACTGGTCCGGGAACAGCAGCGCGTCGCCGATCCGCAGCGCGTTGGCCGCATGCGGCTCGTGCGGGTCGACCTCGATCACCGTGCAGCCGGCGAAGCAGGCCACGTCCACCCAGTCGGGGTTGACCAGCACGGCGCCATCGGCGACCTCGGTCGCGGCGGACTTCAAGTGCAGGCAATCGCGCAGGGCGACGCCTTCCACGGTGTAGCCGAAAGGCGCCAGCAAGGCGCGCAACTGCTCCCGCCCGGCCGCGTTGCTGCGCGCGGAATCGCCGACCAGCACGCGCTTGCCGATCCGCAACACGTCCCCGCCGTCGAGGGTGCCCGGGGCGTCGATCCGCGCCATCGGGCGGTATCGCGCCAATGCGCCGACCACGCCCGCGCCCTCGTCGCGGCGCGACACCGCGCCCGGCCTGGTGGCCACCGCGAGCTCATCGAAGGCCAGGGCCACGTCCTCCACGAACACCGAGTCCGGCAGCCCCTGTTCCGCCGGCAGCCGGATCACCTCGCAACCGAGGGACTCCAGCGCGGCGCAGTAGGTCGCATGCTGGTCGCGCGCACGGCCAAGGTCGATCGGCACGCGCGGCACGAAGCTGCGCTCGCCGTCGGCCAGCGCCGGGCTGACCTCGCGGGTGATGGCGGTCCACGTCATCGCCGCATTGTACGGTCCACCGACCGCGTGGGCCGCGCATGGGATCATGGTGCGATGCACGCGCCCCACGTCTCCGTTACCCCGCGCCTGGCCATCGTCGGCGGCGGCCCCGCCGGCCTGATGGCCGCGGAGGTCGCGCGCGCGGCCGGGCTGGAGGTGGACCTGTTCGAAGCCAAGGGCTCGGTGGGGCGCAAGTTCCTGATCGCCGGCAAGGGCGGCCTCAACCTGACCCATTCCGAGCCGCGCCCCGGCTTCGATGCGCGCTACCGCGAGCGCGGGGCCGCCGTCGGCGGGTGGCTGGACGACTTCGATGCCGATGCCCTGCGCGCGTGGGCGCGCGGGCTTGGCGTCGAGACCTACGTCGGCAGTTCCGGCCGGGTGTTCCCGCTGGATCGCAAGGCGGCGCCGCTGCTGCGCGGCTGGGTCCGGCGATTGCGCGATGCCGGCGTCCGCTTCCACGTCCACCACCGCTGGCTGGGTTGGGAGGGCGACGGCGCGCTGCGTTTCGCCACGCCCGATGGCGAGGCCACGTGCAAGACCGATGCCGTGGTGCTGGCGCTCGGCGGTGGCAGCTGGCCTGAGCTGGGCTCGGATGGCGCCTGGGTCGACATCCTCTCGGCGCAGGGCATCGACGTCGCCCCCCTGCGACCGGCGAATTGCGGCTTCGACATCGGCTGGAGCGACTTCCTCGCCATGCGGCATGCCGGCGCACCGCTAAAACCGGTGGTCGCGCACTGGCAAGACCTCGACGGCAACCTGCGTACGCTGCAGGGCGAATGCGTGCTGACCGCGACCGGCATCGAGGGCAGCCTGGTGTACGCCATCGCCGCCGACCTGCGCGACGGCATCGCCCGCGACGGCGAGGCGCTGCTGCACCTCGACCTCGTCCCGGGCCGCGACCTCGCACGCCTGCGACGCGACCTCACCAAGCCGCGCGGCGCCCGCAGCCTGGGCGAACACCTGCGCCGGCAGGCCGGCGTGGACGCCGCCAAGGTCACACTGCTGCACGAACGGCTCGACAAGGCGGCGCTGCAGGACATGGACCGGGTAGCGGGCACGCTCAAACGCCTGCCCCTGCGCCTGCTGCGCCCGCGTCCGCTGGCCGAAGCGATCTCGACCGCCGGTGGCGTGCGACTGGAGTCGCTGGACGATGCGCTGATGCTGCGCCCGCGCCCGGGGCTGCCCCGGCAGGGCATCTTCTGCGCGGGCGAGATGCTCGACTGGGAAGCGCCGACCGGTGGCTACCTGCTCACCGCCTGCTTTGCCAGCGGCCTGCGCGCCGGTCGCGGCGCGGTGCGCTGGTTGCGACGATCCGAAAGGGGGTCGGAGTGAAGATTTGCGACGAACAGCATTCGGTGAACCGCAGAACGTCGGCGCAAGATTCACTCTGACCCCTTTTCGGCGAAACCCGTCCTACTGCTTCGCCGCCTTGGCCTTGTCGGCGGCGGCCTTGGCGCGCGCCGCGGTGTCCTGCTGGAACTCGACGATGTGCGGCAACGCGCGCAGCACGCGCGAATGCGGGTCCAAGGTGTAGCTGGCGCCCGCGGGCAGCGCGATGCGCCCGCTTCCGCCGGTCATCGACACGTCCACCACCGTCGCGCCCACGCGCACCTGCACCGGCATCGGGAACGGCTTGCCGCCCTCGGTCTGCCAGCGCAGGGCGAGGCTGTCGCCCTCGCGGCGGGCGACCAGTTCCGGCAACGCGGCGGAGCGCAGGTAGACGTCGAAGAACCAGCCGAGGTTGCGGCCGGCCACGCGGTCGACGATGGCGACGTAGTCCGCGGTGGAGGCATGGCGCGGCTTGAAACCGCCGGGGCGCGGCGCGTCGGTACCGTAGACCAGCTCGCGGATGCTGCGGAAGAAAGCCTCGTCCCCGACCAGCCCGCGCAGCGTGTGCAGCATCAGGGCGGCCTTGTAGTAGATGTCGTTGCCGGGGCCGTGCGCCGCGTCGTAGACGGCCTCCTCGGTCATGCTCCGGCCGGAGACGATCGGGTACTTGTTGAGCAGCGACGCGCGCATCTTCATCAGCGCCGCCATGTACTCCATGTCGCCGCGCAGCCACTGCAGGTACAACGGCTGCATGTAGGTGCCAAAGCCCTCGTGCAACCACATGTCGTCCCAGTCCACGTTGGTGAGCTGGTTGCCGAACCATTCGTGCGCGAACTCGTGCTGCAGCAGCCAGTCGTAGCCGGCCTCCGACTTCCGGTAGTCGTTGCCGTAGGCATTGATGGTCTGGTGCTCCATGCCCAGGTGCGGGGTCTCGACCACGCCCATCTTCTCGTCGGCGAACGGATACGGGCCGATCACCTCCTCGAAGAAGTCCAGCATCGGGGCGAACTCGGCGAACAAGCCGCGCGCCTTGTCGGTATTGCCGGCGAGGTGCCAGAAGCGCAGCGGGATGGTGTTGCCATGGCGCGAGCGATAGTCGGCCTGCAGCAGGGCATACGGCCCGACGTCCAGCGCGATCGCGTAGGTGTTCGGTTGCTTCGCCCGCCAGTGGTAGGTGCGCCAGCGCTTGCCGGACGCGTCCGTGTGCTCCTCCATGCCCTCGGCGACGCCGTTGCCGGGCGCGACCAGCGGGCTGGGCACGGTCACGTGCTGGACCACCTCGCGCGGTTCGCCGCGGGGATGGTCGATGCAGGGCCACAGCAGGTCGCAGCCCTCGCCCTGCACCGCCGTCGCGATCCACGGTTCCCCGGTGGGCGCGGTGGCCCAGACGAAGCCGCCATCCCAGGGCGCGCGGGTCGCCACGTGCGGGCTGCCGGTATAGCGGATGCGCAGCGTGGCGACGCCGCCCGCGGGCAGCGGCGCCGGCAGGTCCACGCTCATCCGCCCCTCCGGATTGCGCCAGTGGCCCGCGTCGATGGCCCGGCCATCGATCTCGACCAGGTCGATGCGGTAATTGCGATCGAGGTCCACCACCAGCCGCTGCAGCGCGTCGCGCGCGATGAACCTCAGCGTGGCATCGCCTTCCAGCGACTTGCGCGACGGGTCGACGCGGAAGGACAACTCGGCCCGGTCGAACGTCACCGCCGCCTGCTCCGGGGCAGGCGGCAGGCCACTGGCGGCCGTGGTGCGGGTCAGCTCCGGCTGGCCTGCCGTCGCGGCCCCGCTGGCTGCGGCAAGCACGAGGAAAAGCGAATGGCGGGCGATGGGCATGCCAAGGATCCTGGAAGCAGGCGCGCACTGTCGCACGCGGGTCCGGCGATCGACCCTGTCTTTGGTCACATCAAGAGGCCGCCGTGGTCACGTAGGCTCGACGAACCCACGATGAGGATCCCGCCATGCAAGGGTTCGCGATTGCCGCACTGCTGGGCTTGGCCTGGCTTGGCCCGGCGCCCCCCGCCTCCGCGCAACAGGCCACCGAAGAAGCCGCGGTGCGCAAGCCGCTGGAGGCCTACCTGCAAGGCCACGCCACCGGCGACGCCCGTTACATGCGACAAGCTTTCCTGCCGACCGCGCATGTCGAGGGCATCCGCGACGGCAGGTTCCTGTCGCGGACCGCGGACGAGTACATCGCCGGCTTCAAGGGCTCGCCGGCGCCGGACGAGGCGCAGCGGCGGCGTTCGATCGACCAGGTCGATGTCAACGGCGATGCGGCGATGGCCCGCGTCACCCTTGCCTATCCGAGCGGCAGCTTCACCGACTACTTCGTGCTGCTGAAGGTCGATGGCGAATGGAAGATCGCCAACAAGGTGTGGAGCCGCAACCCGGCGCCAGCCTCGCCCTGAAGGCAGCGCCCGCGCTGCACGCGAAGCCCGGCGAGGCCGGGCTTCGACGATCGTGGCTTAGCGGCAGCGCCCGTAGCGATCCGGCGAAGCGCCCGGCCCGCCCCGCCAGCCTGGCGGATTCTCCCAGTTGGTCCCGCGGCCGCCGGGACGACCCGGCGGATTGTTGTCGTTGTCGAGCCAGCAACGGCGCGCCTGGTTCCAGAAGCCATGCGCGGGATGCCAATAGCCATAGCCGCGGCTGAAGTAGTAGCCGCCGGCGACGCGTTCGAAGCGATGGCGCTCGCCCTTGTGGCGCCAGTAGCGATAGTCGGGCGACGCACCCGGCCCACCGCGCCAACCCGGCGGGTTTTCCCAGTTGGTACCGGGTCCGCCTGCCCTGCCGGGCGGGTTGTGGTCGCGGTCGTGGCGGACATCGCGGGCCTGGCTGGCGCCTGCGGCACTGATGGCCAGGAGGGTGCCAAGCAGCAAAGCGGTGGTCTTCATCAGCGGGGCTCCTTGCGCGCGGATTGCGCCCTCGCAACAACCCGCGGCTGATGCATGCGTTGACGCCTGGAGGCGCGTGGTTTGGCCACCGGTCAGCCAGCCCTTGCATCCCCGGCGGGAATCTGAATGCCCGCTAGCAGGAATTTCACCTTGCGGTCCCGGCGCGGGAAACCTCAGCATCGATTCATCCCGGCAGCCGCTAACTGCGCCTATCCGGTGCGAAGGGTTCGCGCCGATTGGAGACAAACGCATGACCCGCCTTCCCGCCACCCGCACCTTGACCACGGCCCTGCTCGGCGGCCTGCTCGCATTGGGCAGCATCGCCCCGGCTTTCGCCCAGCAGCAGGACGAGCAGGATCGTCACGAACGCCGCGATGCGCGCCGGCAGCAGCGCGACGAGGACGGACAACCGAAGCCGCAGGCGCGCAACGAAGGCCCGCGCCAGCAGGAAGCCAGGTCTCGGGCCGACGCGCCCCGCCACGAACACTGGGGCGATGCCGCCCAACAACGCGACGTCCAGCGCCGTGATGCCATGGACTTGCAGGCGCAGGCTCGGCAACGCGAAGGCGCTGCAGCGCGCGATTCGGCCCAACGCGACGCGCAACGGGGGCGGGAATGGCAGTCTCGCGATGCCGCGCCTGAGCGCATCGAGGCACGCCGCGCGCAAGACGCGGAGCAGGCCCGCAGGCGCGACGACATGGGCGCGCGCGTCGAGGAACAACGCCGTCACGATGCCGGCGAGCGCCAGGCGCTGGAGCGCCGCGAACGCGAGCAGGCAAGCGCCTCGGAACGCGCGATCCGCGAAGCCCGCGCCCGCGAGGAGGCGCGCGATGCCGTCCGCGACGAGCGTCGTGGCGACTGGCAGGCCGATCGCGGTGATCGCCACGGCGCACGACCGGGCGAACCCGGCCGCCTCGACCGCGACGACCAACGCCGCCGCTACGAGCAGGATCGCCAGCGCGCCCACGACTGGCAGCGCCAGGAGGCCTCGCGTCGCGCCGCCTACGAACAGCGTTCGCGCGAACTCGAGCGCCAGCGCCGCAATGCGCAGTACCGCTACCAGCAGGACTACTACCGCCGCTGGCTGGCGCAACAGGCGCGCTGGAACAACTATCGCAGCGACTACTACAACGATCCGTACTACTACACCCCGGCGAACATCCGCTACGGCTACGGCGGCAGCTGGTACTACACCAATCGCTACGGGGCGAACCTGCTGCAGCAGGCCGTGCGCGACGGATACCAGGAAGGCTTCCGGGCCGGTCGCGCGGACAGCATGGACGGCTGGCGCTTCGACTATCGCGGCAGCTACGCCTGGATCGACGGCAGCTACGGGTACGGCGGCTACTACGTCAATCGCGACACCTACCGCTACTACTTCCGCCAGGGCTTCGAGCGCGGGTATCGCGACGCGTACTACGGCCGCTACCAGTACGGCTACTACGACCGCCGCAGCGACATCGGCGTGATCCTGCCGGCGGTGATCGGCGCGATCCTCGGCTTCAGCCTGCACTGAGTCGATTCGAAGCAGCACCCGCGCGACGCCCGGCCCAGTGCCGGGCGTCTTGCGTTGCGGGGTTCAGCGCAGTTGGCTGTCCTTGCTGCCGCGGCGGTTGTAGCCGCTGAAGGCCGCGTCGCGGTCGCGCGCTTCCTGGCAAGCCACGCACACCCGTACGCCGGGAATCGCGCGGCGGCGCGCTTCGGGGATCGCAGCCTCGCATTCCTCGCAATGCGACAGGCCGGGGCCGCTCGGCAGCCGGCTGCGCGCACGCTGGATGCCGTCCTTCACGGTGGCATCGATCTGGTCCTGCACGGCGCCATCGCCGGCCCATCCGGTCGCCATCGCGTGTCCTCCGATCAGCGGCCTGCGAGCCTAGCAAGGCCGCGTCGCCACGGCGTCAACCGGTGGCGCGGGCCTTCCACTTCGCCAGCAATTCGGTTTCGCGCGCACGGTCGATGCCGGCGCGCGGCTTGGCCTGGCGATCCGCGGGCAGCCCATGGAACCAGGCCAGCAGGTCCTCGATGGTGGTGGCCAGCGGCCGGTAGGTCAGGCCTGCGGCCACCGCACGGGCGCTGCTCACCTGCCCGTAGCCGGAGTACGGGCTGCCGGTGCGCGGGACCCAGATCGGCAGGTCCACTTTTTCCTGTTCGAGGAACGCGGGCGTGACATGCACCGGCTGGATCGCCTTGCCGCTGACCGCCTGGCAACCGTAGAGCATCGCGTCCATCAGCAGCGGATAGCCGGGGCCCACCGCATTAAAGGTCCCGGTCGTACCGGCTTCCGCAAGGCGGATCATCCACTCGCCGAGGTCGCGGCCATCGATCACCTGGATCGGGTCCTGGCCGTCGCCGGGCACCAGCACTTCGCCGCCCTGCTCCACCCGCAGCGGCCAGTAGGTGAAGCGGTCGGTCTCGTCGCGCGGGCCGACGATGTAGCCCGGTCGCACGATGGTGCTGCGCGCGCCGAAATGCTTGCGCACCTCGGCCTCGCTGAGCGCCTTCAGCGGCCCGTACAGGCCCTCGACGTCGGCCATCAGGCTGGCCTGGGTCTCCGCCATCGCGTCCTTGCCCTTGTACACCGCGAGCGGCGCGTCCTCGGTCATGCCCGGCTTGCTGCCGTCGGCGTACACCGAGATGGTGGAGATGAAGAGGTACTGGCCGACATTGCCCTTCAGCACCTTGGCGGCGTCGCGCACCCAGAACGGCAGCGAGGTCGGGTTGTCGATGCACACGTCCCACTTGCGGCCCTGCAGCGCCTTCAGGTCGCCGGTGTTGCGGTCGCCATGCAGCTGCTCGACGTCCCCGGGCCATTCCGGCGAAGGACGCTTGCCGCGGTTGAACAAGGTGACCTTGTGCCCGCGCGCCAGTGCGTAGGCCACCTGGAACGGCCCTGTGAAGCCGGTGCCGCCGAGGATCAGGATGTCGAGCGGCTTGTCCGCCTTGGGCACAGTGCCCGCGGTGATCGCCTGGCCCGCCATGGCGGGCAGGGCCGCGCCGGCAGCGGCGAGCGTTCCGAGCTTGAGCAGGTCGCGGCGAGTGGTGCGCATGGTGTTTCCCCCTGGATGTGTGCCCGCAGTCTTGCAGTGCGCCAGCCGCCGTACCTGTGGCGGAAGTCGGGGTCGCGTGGACCCCTGCCATCAGTTGGGTCGAAATTAGACAATTTTTTCTAGACAAGCATTTCTAGACGGCGTAGCGTGCATCGCATCCCTCGAACTTCGACCGCCATGCCCGCGCCCAAGCGCCTGCCCAAGCCCACCCCCGCCGAACTCGGCCTGCTGCGCACCCTGTGGGCGCTGGGCCCGTCGACGGTGAAACAGGTACACGAAGCGCAACAGCGGGAGCGTCCGGACCTCGGCTACGCCAACGTCCTGCGCCTGATGCAGATCATGCATGGCAAGGGCCTGCTCAAGCGCGACGAATCCCAGCGGTCGCATGTGTACGCGGCGGCACAACCGCAAGGGTCGCTTCAGGGCCGCCTGCTCGACGACTTGATCCACAAGGCCTTCGCCGGGTCGGGCAAGGACCTGGTCCTCGCCGCGCTGCGCGGCGGCCGCGTCAGCGACGCCGAACGCGAAGAGATCCAGCGTTTCCTGGAGGACACCCGCGATGCCTGAGTTCGCCCCGACGGTGGTCGCCGCCCTCGGCACCACCCTCCTGCACTTTCTCTGGCAAGGCACCATGGTCGGCATCGCCGCCTGGGCCGCGCTGCTGCTGTTGCGCAACGCCCGCCCGCAGGCGCGCTACCTCGTCGCCTGCCTGGCCCTGCTCGCCTGCGTGCTGCTGCCGGCGTGGACCTTGCTGCAGGCGTTGCCCGATGACGCGGTCGCATCGGCGTTGCCGGTTGCCCCGCTGGTCGCGGCGGACGCGGCCATGCCCGCCACCGCGTTGCCGACGCCGCTCGCCGCGATCGCCGGCGAGGATGCCACCCGACTGCCGTGGCTGGTGCTGGCGTGGGCCGCCGGCGCCGCCGCGCTGGGCCTGCGCATGCTGCTGGGGCTGGCCTGGGTGCAGGTATTGCGGCGGCATGCCCCGCTCGAGGTCGATGCCGGATTGCAGGCACGCCTCGACGCGCTCGCCCGCCGCTTCGGCCTGCGTCGCACGGTCGCGTTTCAGTTGCTCGATGGCGGCGAGACCCCGTTCGCGATCGGCTGGTGGAAGCCCGCGGTGCTGTTGCCCGCGGCGATCGCCGCGCGCATGCCGTTGCCGCTGCTGGAGGCCCTGCTCGCGCACGAACTCGCGCACATCCGTCGCCACGATTACCTGGTCAACCTGCTGCAGGGCGTGGTCGAAGCGCTGTTGTTCTACCACCCCGTGATCTGGTGGCTCTCGCACCGGATCCGCATCGAACGCGAGCAGGTCGCCGACCGACTCGCCGCCGACGTCCTCGACGACCCGCGCCGCATCGCGCTGGCGCTCGCCACGCTCGACCGCCTGGCGGCGGCATCGCCCGCCGCGCCCACCCCCGCCCTCGCGCAAGCCGCCCATGGAGGCCAGCT
>JAFLEB010000027.1 GCA_017302075.1 Lysobacterales bacterium | reverse complement strand
GTTCCGGTTGCGGTTCCAGCAGCGGCCCCCGCGTCCGCGGTCGCGATGCCGCCGCCGGTCGCTCAACCGCCCATGCCGCCGGCGACGCCGGTCTCGACGTATACGCCGCCCATCCCGCCGCCGCCCCAGCCACCCCAGCCGCGGTCGCGTGCATAGCGACCGCCGCCCCCGCCGCTGGCCAAGCCCAGCAACACCCCGATGAAGGCACCGAGGCCGCCCACCAGCAGCACCGAGGACAGCATCCAGGCGACGACGCCGCTGGCACCACCGCCCAGCACGGCGCGCACGCCCGCCGGCAGCCGGGAGAACATCCCGCGCGCGACCTGGCCCACGATAAAGGCGACGAACAGGGCGAACAGCCAACCGGCCCCGCGATCGGCACCGGTCGGGTTGTCGGCAACGGGTTCCGGCAGCGGCTCGCCGTCCACCAGCCTCACCAGCTGCGCCGTCGCATCGACGATGCCGCCGGCGTAGTCGCCCTGGCGGAATCGCGGCACCAGGTATTCCTGGATCACCCGGCCGGCGGTGATGTCGGGGATCGCGCCTTCCAGGCCGTAGCCCACTTCGATGCGGACCTTGCGGTCGTCCTTGGCGACGATCAGCAGGACGCCGTCGTCGATGCCCTTGCGCCCCAGCTTGAACGACTCGAACGCGCGCACGGCATAGGCCTCGATGCTCTCCGGCTGGGTGCTGGGGATCATCAGCACCTGCAGTTGCGCGCCCTTGCGTTGCTGCAAGTCGAGCGCCTGGCGTTCCAGTTGGCCGCGCACCTGCGCATCCAGGGTGCCGGTGGTGTCGACGACCGGCGAATCGAAGCGCGGGATAAGCGCGTCCTGCGCCGAGGCGAATCCCCCCGCGACCAGCAGGACGCAGGCGAGAAGCACCTGCCGCCAACGCGGGGGGTGGGCGAATGTCGACACGGCGCGTGCCGCTGTGACCAGCGACGGCTTACTGGGTTTCCGCGGCCTGCGGTGCGTTGCCGCCCTGCACCGGCGGACTGGCCGGCTGCGGCGGATTGACCACCCCGCCCGGCGCAGGCGCGACCGGCGGCGCGGCGGCCGGGGCCACCGGCGGCGGGGCGAAGTCGACGCTCGGCGCCTGCTGGATCTGCACCTCGTTCTCCACCGTGAAGTTGGGCTTGGCCTTGTAGCCGAACAACATCGCGGTCAGGTTCACCGGGAACTTGCGGATGTAGGTGTTGTAGTCCTGGACCAGCTGGATGTAGCGGCCGCGGGCCACGGTGATGCGGTTCTCGGTGCCTTCCAGTTGCGTCTGCAGGGCCAGGAACTGCTGGTCCGCCTTCAGGTTGGGATAGGCCTCGGTGACCATCATCAGCCGGCCCAGCGCCTGCGCCAGTTCGCCCTGCGCAGCCTGGTACTGCGCCAGCGATGCCGCGTCGTCGGCGTTGACGGTGATCTGGCTGACCTTGGCGCGGGCCTCGGTGACCGCGGTCAGCACCTGCTGTTCGTGCCCGGCATAACCCTTGACCGTGGCAACCAGGTTGGGGATCAGGTCGGCGCGGCGCTTGTACTGGTTGAGCACTTCCGACCAGCCGGCCTTGACGGCCTCGTCCTTGCCCTGGATCTGGTTGTAGCCGCAGCCGCTGAGCAGGAGCACCACCAGCGCCAGCAGCAGGCCTCGCACGAACGGAACGGCACGCATCGGGATCTCCGGGATGGAAGTGTTGGAAGCAGGATCAGTGGGGGACACGCCGCGTTAAGCCCGCGTGCACGCGCTCACCATTCGCCGGCACCGGGGACGTGGTGCTCCACCGCCTTGCGTCGCATCAGCAGGTTCAGCCACTCGACCATCACCGCGAAGCCCATGGCGAAATAGATGTAGGGCTTGGGCACGTGGCGGTCGAAGCCGTCGAGGATCAGCACCGCGCCGACCAGCAGGATGAACGCCAGCGCGAGCATCTTCACGGTCGGGTTGGCGTCGATGAAGCGGCCCAGCGGGTTCGCCGCCAGCAGCATCACGCTCACCGCCAGCAGGATCGCGAACACCATGATCGGGATGTGGCTGGCGATGCCCACCGCGGTGATCACCGAGTCCAGCGAGAACACGATGTCGATCACCGCGATCTGCGCGATCACCATGCCGAACACCGCCGACGCCTTGGTCGTGCGCGGATCCTCGTCCTCGCCGCCGGTGATCAGGTCGCGGATCTCCAGCACGCCCTTCACCAGCAGGAAGGCGCCGCCGAGGATCAGCACCAGGTCGCGGATGGAGATGCCCATCCCGAACAGCACGAACAGGTCCTGCGCCATCCGCGCCAGGAACGCGAGCATGACCAGCAGCAGGATGCGGGTGACGCAGGCCACCGCGATGCCGATCTTGCGCGCCAGCGGGCGCTGCTCCGGGCGCAACCGGCCCACGGCGATCGAGATGAAGACCAGGTTGTCGATGCCGAGCACGATTTCCAGGGCGCTGAGGGTGACCAGGGTCAGCCATGCGTCGGGGGAGGCCAGGAAACTCAAGTCCATGCGTTGCTCGTCGTTCGGGCGCCCAGCGGGCGGTTACAGGTAGCGCGGCCCGAGGACCAGCGCCCACACCAGGATCACGTTCATCATCAGCACGAACACCGCCGCGGACCCCATATCCTTGGCGCGCCCGGCCAGTTCGTGGTGTTCGGCGCCGTAGCGCTCGATCACCGCTTCCATCGCCGAATTCATCAGCTCCATCGCCATCACCAGCAGGCAGCTGCCGACCAGCAAGGCCCGCTCGACGCCGGTGTCGCCGAGCAGCACGCCCAGCGGACCCAGCACGAGAAACAAGTAGACCTCGAGGCGGAAGGAGGATTCGTGAAGCCATGCCGCCCGCAGACCCTGCAGCGACCACACCGTGGCCCGCCAGATGCCCGCCGGCCCGCGCGGCAGGTGCCCGTAGATGTCCGCCATCAGCCACCGCCCCCGTGTCCCGGATCGCGACGCATGCCCAGCAGGTCGCCGGGCATCAACGCAGGGATCGCCATGCCATTCCAGTCCGGCCGCATGGCCGCAGGCGGCGATTCTGCCATACCGCCGGGGTCGGGCAGGCCGACCCGGCGCGCGGGCTACTGCGAGCGCAGCGCCTCGATCGGGTCCAGCAGGGAAGCCTTGCGCGCCGGGTAGTAGCCGAAGAACAGGCCGGTGGCGATCGCGAACGCTGCCGCCAGCCCGATGACCTTGAGGTTCAGCTGCACCGGCAGCTCGCTGAACTTGCCGACCAGCAGCGCCCCGGCCACGCCGATGGCGATGCCGATCACCCCGCCGATCAGCGAGATCAGCATGGCCTCGGCGAGGAACTGCCGGCGCACGTCGCGCGGACCGGCGCCCACCGCCATGCGCAGGCCGATCTCGCGGATCCGCTCGGTCACCGAAACCAGCATGATGTTCATGATGCCGATGCCGCCGATGACCAGGCAGATGCCGGCGACCGCGCCCAGCAGCTTGGACATCAGGTTGGTGGTCTGGGTCCGGGTCGCCACGATCTGGCTGATGTTGCGCACGGCGAAATCGTCGTCGTCGCCCGGCTGGATCCGGTGGCGCTGGCGCAGCAGGCCCTCGATCTCCGACTGCGCAGCCTCGAGGTTGCGGGCGTCGTCCACGCCCACCGAGATCTGCTGCACCGCGCCGGGCGGCATGCCCTGCGAGGTGGACAGGCGCCGACGCGCGGTTTCCAGCGGGACCACCACCAGGTCGTCCTGGTCCTGGCCGAAGCCGCCCTGGCCCTTCGATTTGAGCGTGCCGACCACGGTGAACGGCACGCGGCCGAGGCGGATGGTCTGGCCGATCCCGTCGTCGTCGCCGAACAGGGTGCGGCGCACGGTGTCGCCGAGGATCACCGGCTTCGCCGAGCCGCCATAGTCGGCCGCCTGGAAGGCGTCGCCGCTGGCGATCTGCCAGTCGTTGATGGTGAACCAGTCGGGCTGCACGCCCTGCCACTGGGTCGAGGCGTTGTTCTCGGCGAACACCACCTGGGTGCCGCCGCGCAGCGAACCGGAGACGTACTGCACCGACGGCACCTCGGCGCGGATCGCGTCGGCATCGCCCTCGCTGAGGCTCCAGCGGCTGCCCTGGGCGAGGCGCGCACCGCCGGGCCCCATGCCGCCGGCACCGCCGATGTCGAGCCGCTGCGAGCCCAGGCCGGACACCAGCTTGTCGATCTCGGCCTGGGTACCCTGGCCGATGGACACCATCACGATCACCGCGGCGATGCCGATGATCACGCCCAGCGAGGTCAACGCGCTGCGCATCCAGTTGCCGCGCAGGGCGAAGAACGCGGTGCGCAGGATGTCGGTCGGGTTCATGCGCGGGCTCCCGGGGTGCGCGGACCGAGCACGCCGTCGCGGATCTCGTACACCGTATCGGCGTGTTCCGCGACGTGCGCGTCATGGGTGATCAGCACCACCGTGTGGCCGTCGTCGCGCAGTCGCTTGAACAGGGCGAGGATCTCCTCGCCGGTCTTGCTGTCCAGCGCGCCGGTGGGCTCGTCGGCGAGCAGGATCGGCGGTTGGTTGACCAGCGCGCGCGCGATCGCCACGCGCTGCTGCTGGCCGCCGGAAAGTTCGGTGGGCAGGTGGCCGGCGCGCTCGCCCAGGCCGACCGCCTTGAGCATCGCCAGCGCCTTCTCGCGGCGCTGCGCGGGCGGGATGCCGACATAGCCCAGCGGCATCGCCACGTTCTCCAGCGCATCCATCCGGGTCAGCAGGTTGAAGCCCTGGAACACGAAGCCGATCTTGTCGCGGCGCAGGGTGGCCAGCGCCTCGGCGTCGAGGGTGGCGACATCGACGCCGTCGCAGTGGTAGCTGCCGGAGGTCGGCGTGTCGAGGCACCCGATCAGGTTCATCAGGGTCGACTTGCCGGAACCGGAAGGCCCCATGATCGCGACGAACTCGCCGCGGTTCACGACGAGGTCGGCGCTGCGCAACGCGACCACCTCCGCCTCGGTACCGGCGGAATAGACCTTGGTCAGCTGGCGGGTGGCGATGACCGGCGGGATCGCGCTCACGGCGTCCCCGCGCTGCGCTCGCCGCTGATCACCTCTTCGCCCTCGCGGATGTTGCCGCTGACCTCGGTGGCGGTGCCGTCGCTGGCGCCGACCCGCACCATCGCCAGTTGCGGCTTGCCATCGACCAGCTTGTAGATGGTGACGCGCTTGGCGTTCAACTGTTCTTCCAGCGCGGCGTCCCAGCGCGCGCGCTGGCCATCGTCGAGGCTGGCGCGGAACGCCGCGAACTGCTGGTTCATGCGCTCGCGCATGCGGGCGCGCATCTGCGCCTGCATGCTGGCGTCGGGGCCGCCGCTGCTCGGGCCGCCGAAGCGCATGCCACCGCCACCGAACAGGCGGCTGCCGCCTTGCTGCCCACCCTGCTGGCTGGCTTGCGCGGCGCGTTGCGCCTGGCGCTGCTGCATCTCCTCCAGGGTCTTGTCGAACGCCGCCTGCTGTTGCGCGTTCAGCGACAAGCCGGCCACCGCGGCGCGCAGGCCCTCGGCCATGCCCCCACCGGCGCGCCCGCCCTGGCCGCCGCCCTGGCCCGGGCCCTGCGGCTGCAGTTGCGCCAGCGGCGAGGTGTCGCTGGGCTTGAAGCGCAGCGCGGCGTTCGCCAGCTTGAGCACGTTCGACTTCTTGCTGACCTCGATCTCCGCGTTCACGGTCAGGCCCGGCAACAGCGTGCCGTCGCTGTTGTCCACGGTGACCACGACCGGGTACGTCACCACGTTGTTGTTGGTCGCCGCGGCCAGGCGCACCTGCTCCACCGTGCCCTTGAACTGGCGGTCGGGGAAGGCATCGGCGGTGAAGCCCACCGACTGGCCGACCTTGACCTGGCCGATGTCGGATTCGTCGACCAGCAGCTCGATCTGCATCTTCGAGAGGTCTTCGGCGATCGTGAACAGCTCCGGCGCCTGCAGGCTGGCGGCCACGGTCTGGCCGGGCTCGATCTTGCGGGTCAGCACCACGCCATCCACCGGCGAACGGATCACGGTGCGTTGCAGGTTGACCCGGGTGGTCTGGGTGGAGGCCGTCTGCTGGCGGATCTGCGCCTGCGCCGAATTCACCTGCGCCTGCGCCTGTTCCAGCGCGGCGCGGGCCTGGTCGACGTCGCTCTTGGCGACCAGCTGCTGCCCCCCGAGGTCGGCCTTGCGCTGGTAGTCGAGGGTGGCGTTGCGCAGGCCGGCCTGGGCCTGCCGCAGCTGCGCCTGGGCGCTGGCGATCTGCGCCGCGCCCTGCTCGATCTGCGCCTGGTAGGTCGACGGGTCGATGGTGGCGAGGATGTCGCCCTTCTTCACCGGCGAATTGAAGTCGACGCGCACGTCGGTGACCTGCCCCGAGATCTGGCTGCCCACCGTCACCGTCGAGATCGCGCTGAGCGTGCCGGTGGCGGAAATCGCCACGCGGATATCGCCGCGCTGCACGGCCTCGGTGCGATACCCGCCTTCGGCGGCGGTCTTGCGCCCGCTCCAGTATTTCCAGCCCAGGCCGGCGATGACGATGACGGCAAGGACGATGCCGATCTGCCGGAGCGGCAGGGCGTTGCGGCGGCGTGGCTGGGTCATGGGAGACGATCTGATGGGGGCAAAGGGAACGGAACGCGCCAGCGGCGCGTCCGTTGACAGCCGGCGATGCTAGCGGCGCGGCACCGTGCGCGCCACGTGTCAGAGGTCTTGGGTCGATGCCCCGAACAGGATCGCCGCGCGCGTGCCGACCCCGGGCGTGCTCTCCAGCTGCAACGGCCAGCCGCACCGCTGGCCGAGCCGATGCGCGATCGACAGGCCGAGCCCCGGTCCGCCCTGGCCGCCATCGCCGCGCTGGAAGGGCTCGAACGCGCGCGCGAGCAAGGCGGCGTCCATGCCAATGCCGGTGTCCTCGACCTCCAGTCGGTCGTGCCCGAGGCGGACCTGGATGCTGCCGGCGTCGGTGAACCGCGCCGCATTGCTCAGCAGGTTGCCCAGCATCACCCCGAGCACGCGCGGCGGCGCATGCAGCACGGGATCGGCGGCGTACTCCACCTGCAAGTCCACCGGCTTGCCCTCGAGCTCGTCGCGCAACCTCGCGACCGCGTCCTCGACGATGTCGCGGGCCGGGAAGTCCTCGGTCTCCAGCGGCACTTGCTCGTCGCGGGCCAGCAGCAGCAGGGCTTCCATCAGCGCTTCCATCGAGGCATTCGCGGCCTGGATGCGCGCCAGCGAGCGCCGCGAACGTTCCGACAACCCGTCATCGTGCGCCATCAGGTCCGCGGCCATGCGGATCACGGTGAGCGGCGTGCGCAGCTCGTGGCTGGCATCGCGGGTGAAATCGCGCTCGCGCGCCACGCAGGCATCCACGCGCGACCCCAGCCCGTGCAGGGCATCGGCCAGCTTGCGCGCGTCGCCCTGCAAGCCCGGCGGGATGCGCTCCGGGGCGAACACATGGGTGTCGGGTCGCGCCGGATCCCAGCGCGAGACTTCGCGCAACAGCCAGTGCACGGGGGTGAGCATGCGCTTGGTGGCACGGTAGCCCAGCCAGGTCGCGGTGGCGATCGCACCCAGCGCGACCAGGATCGCCGCCAGCACCGGCCCCGCGAAAGGCAGCTGCCCGTAGGCCGCGGCCAGGCCCAGCATGCACAGCAGCACCACCAGGCTGGCGATCGCCACCTGGAGCAGGAACACCACGCGGATGTTGCGCCACGAGAACGACACGAGGTCTCCCGCGCGGCTCAGCCCGGCTGGCCGGACAGGTCCGCGATGCGGTAGCCGGCGCTCTGCACCGTATGCAGGAGCGAGGTGTCGAACGGCTTGTCGATCACCTTGCGCAGGTTGTACAGGTGGCTGCGCAGGGTGTCGGAGTCGGGCAGGCTGTTGCCCCAGATCTCGCGTTCGATTTCCTGGCGGCTCACCACGCGCGGGGATTCGCGCATCAGGATGGTGAGCAGGCGCAGGCCGATCGGCGACAGCTGCAACTCGGTCCCGGCGCGGGTGACGCGCAGCGACGCCGGGTCCAGCACCAGGTCGGCGACCTTCAGCACCTCGGACCCCACCTGGCGGCGTTCGCGACGGATCAGCGCACGCAGCCGCGCCTCCAGCTCCTGGATCGCGAACGGCTTGGTCAGGTAATCATCGGCGCCGGAAGACAGGCCGGTCAGCTTCTCGTCGAGGGTGTCGCGTGCGGTCAGCATCAGCACCGGCGTGGACTTGCGCGCCTCGTTGCGCAGGCGCTTGCAGACCTCGATGCCGTCCAGGCGCGGCAGCATCAGGTCGAGCACGATCACGTCGTAGCTGTTCTCCGCCGCCAGCCGATAGCCGTCCAGGCCGTCCGAGGCGTAATCGACCTCGAAACCGCGGCTCTCGAGGTACTCCCCCACCATTTCCGAGATGTTGCGATTGTCCTCGACGATGAGGACCAGTCCGGCTTGTTCCTGGGTGCGCATGCGTGGCGTGTCCGTGATGGCTTCAGTTTTGTGAAGCATCCGGGTCGACGGGTGGATGACGCGTGAAGGGCTACCCTAGCGCGGCCCAAAGGACCCATCCCATGCCCTACGACCGTTTCCTGCCCCCGCTGCTGCTGGTGTGCTCCAACATCTTCATGACCTTCGCCTGGTATGCGCACCTCAAGCACAAGGAGGTCGCGTTGCCGAAGGTGATCCTCGCCAGTTGGGGGATCGCGTTCTTCGAGTACCTGTTCATGATCCCGGCCAACCGGATGGGCAGCAACCTGTACAGCGCCGCGCAGCTCAAGGGCATGCAGGAAGTGATCACCCTGCTGGTGTTCGCCGGGTTCTCGTTCTGGTACCTGGGGCAGCCGCTGAAGTGGAACCACTGGGCCGGCTTCGCGCTGATCGTGGCCGCGGCCTGGCTGATCTTCCTGGAATGACGCGGGACACGCGCGTCGCGGGCGCGGCCGGCGGCTAGAACGGGATCCTGCCGAGCAGCATGTCCCGGTACATGACCCAATCGCCGGCGAACGAATAGAACGGGTGCTTGAACGTCGCCGGGCGGTTCTTCTCGAAGAAGAAATGGCCCACCCAGGCGAAGGCATAGCCCGAGGCCAGCGCGGCCAGCAGCCAGCGCGGCTCGGCACGGACGATCGCCAGCACGATGAAGCCGAGGGCGAAGCTGGTGCCGACGAAATGCAGGCGCCGGCAGGTGCGGTCGCGGTGCTCGCCGAGGTAGTACGGGTAGAACGCGCGGAAGCTGGTGAATCCTTCGCTCATCGCCGTCCTGCCTTCTCCGCCGCCTTCGCCAGGTCCCAGTAGCGATCCTGCGCCTCGAGCGGCTGCCCGGCAAGGCCGCCATCGGCGGCGGCCAGCGCTTCCATCGCGCGGAAGCGGCGCTCGAACTTGAGGTTGGCGCGACGCAGCGCGGCGCCGACGTCCACCTTCGCGTGCCGCGCGAGGTTGGCGCAGACGAACAGCAGGTCGCCGAGTTCGTCCTCCAGCCGGTCGCGCGCATCGGGATCGCCGGGGTCGGCCGCCACCGCCGCGAATTCCGCGCGCACTTCCTCGATTTCCTCGTGCAGCTTGGCGATCACCGGATCCGGCCCTGGCCAGTCGAAGCCGACCTTGGCCGCCTTGTGCTGCAGCTTCACCGCCCGCTGCCATTCCGGCAGCCCGCGGGAAATGCCGGCCAGCGCGGACGCATCGGCATCGCCCCTGGCCTCGCGTTCGGCGCGCTTCAACGCCTCCCACGCGCGGGTCTGCTGCTCGGCATCCGCCACCGCCGCCGCACGCGCGGCCGGATCGAGCGGACGACCCGACGCATCGAACACATGCGGATGACGGCGCACCATCTTGTCGCAGATCGCCGCGACCACGTCGCCGAAGGCGAACGCGCCGGCTTCCTCCGCCATCCGGGCGTGGAAGACGACCTGCAGCAACAGGTCGCCCAGTTCGTCCTTCAGCTCGCCCAGTTCGCCGCGGTCGATCGCATCGGCGACTTCGTAGGCTTCCTCGATGGTGTAGGGCGCGATGCTGGCGAAATCCTGTTGCAGGTCCCACGGGCAACCGCCGGCGGGATCGCGCAGCGCGGCCATGATCCCGAGCAGGGCGGCGATGTCGCGGCGATCGTGCGCCCGTGGATCGCTCATGCCGGCAGCACCGTGCGCAGGGCGGGGTCGCCCAAGGCAACGAAATCGCCGTTGAGCAGGCCCTCGCGCTGGTTGTAGCGGAACGGACGCCCGCGCGGGTCGAGCACCGCGCCGCCGGCCGCCTCGAGGATGGCCTGCCCGGCCGCGGTGTCCCACTCGCTGGTGGGACCGAATCGCGGGTAGAGGTCGATCTCGCCCGCGGCGATCCGGCAGAACTTGAGCGAGGAGCCGCAGGCAAGGGTTTCGTGCGCCGGCAGGGCATCCAGCAACGCCTGCGTGCGCGCGTCGCGGTGCGAGCGGCTCGCCGCCACCCGCAGCGGTCGGGCGGCGGGCACCCGCGTGCGCAACGCGAGATCGCCACCCTCCGTGCGACGGAACGCACCGCCACCGGGCACGCCGTACCACAGGGCGCCAGTGACCGGCTGCTGGATCACCCCGAACACGGCCACCCCCGCCTCCACCAGCGCGATGTTCACGGTGAACTCGCCGTTGCGCTTGATGAACTCGCGGGTACCGTCCAGCGGATCGACCAGCCAGAACCGCTGCCAGCCGCGGCGCGCGGCGATCTCCACAGTCGCCGATTCCTCGGAGAGCACCGGCAGGCCCGGCGTCAGCTCCGCGAGGCCGTCGACGATGCAGCGGTGCGAGGCCAGGTCGGCAGCGGTCAGCGGCGAACGGTCGTCCTTCTGCCGGATCGCGGCCTCGTCCTCGAACGCGGCGCTGTCGTACACCGCGAGGATCCGCGCGGCGGCGCGATGGGCAAGCGCGATCACGCCCTCGCGCAGCGCCTCATCCATGCGCATGCTGCTGCAGCCACTCGCGCACCAGGAACAGCGCGGCGATGCTGCGCCCCTCCGAGAATTCCTCGCGCAGGATCAGCTGGCCGAGGTCGGCCAGCTTCCATGGCACCAGCTCGAGGGCCTCCGGCTCGTCGCCGGGCAGGCGCTGCGGGTAGAGGTCGCGCGCCAGCACCACGTGGGTCTGGTGGCTCATGTACGTCGGCGCGAGGGTGAGGTTGCGCAGCACGCGCACGTCGCGCGCGCCGTAGCCGGCCTCCTCCATCAACTCGCGGTTGGCGGCCTGCTCCGGGGTCTCGCCGGCGTCGATGCGGCCCTTCACCAGGCCCAGTTCGTAGCGGTGCACGCCGGCGGCGTATTCCCGCACCAGCAGCACGGTGTCCGCATCCAGCATCGGCACCACCGCGACCGCGCCGTGGCCGCGCCCGTGCAGGCGTTCGTAGAGGCGGCGCTCGCCATTGCTGAACTCGAGGTCGAGCCGCTCCATCCGGTACGGCCCGGCATCGTGCTCGGTGACGCGGTGGATGATCGGCAACGGGCGGCTCATCGGGCGCCGCCCGCGGCGATAATGGGGGGATGGAAGGCCTTCACGATGCCGACATGATAGCCGCCGCCGAGCGCTGGCGTGCCCGCGACCTGGCCGTGCTGTGGCATCCCTGCACGCAGATGCGCGAGCACCCGCATGCCCTGCCGCTGTTCCCGGTGGCGCACGGCGACGGCGCTTGGCTGGTCGGCCACGACGGCCGCCGGGTGCTGGACGGCGTCAGCAGCTGGTGGACCAACCTGCACGGCCACGCGGAACCGCGCATCGCCGCGGCGATCGCGCGGCAGGCGGGCACGCTGGAGCAGGTGATCCTGGCCGGTTTCTCGCACCCGCCCGCGGTCGAGCTGGCCGAGCGCCTGCTGGCGCGTGCCCCGCGCGAACCGGGCCGCGCCCCGCTGGCCAAGGTGTTCTACGCGGACAACGGCTCGGCCGGCGTGGAAGTCGCGCTGAAGATGGCCTTCCACTGGTTCCACAACCGGGGCGAGACCCGACGCACCCGCTTCGTGGCGCTCACCGGCAGCTACCACGGCGAAACCCTCGGCGCGTTGTCGGTGGGCGACATCCCGCTGTATCGGCGGGTCTACGCCCCGCTGCTGCTGGACGTGCTGTTCGCACCGTCGCCGGATGCGTTCGGGGCCGCCGATGCCGCCGATGCCGAGGCCCGCGCGCTGGCCGCGGCGGACGCGCTTGCCGATCTGCTCGACACCCACCCGGGCGAAGTGTGCGCGCTGGTGCTCGAGCCACTGGTGCAATGCGCCGGCGGCATGCGCATGCACCACCCCGCCTACCTGCGCCGCGTGCGCGAGCTGTGCGACGCCCACGGCGTGCTGCTGATCGCCGACGAGATCGCGGTCGGCTTCGGCCGCACCGGCACCCTGTTCGCCTGCGAGCAGGCCCCGGGCGGCGGCATCCAGCCCGACCTGCTGTGCCTGTCGAAGGGCCTCACCGGCGGCTTCCTGCCGCTGTGCGCGGTGCTCGCCACCCAGGCGATCTACGACGGCTTCCTCGACGACTCGCGCGACCGCGCCTTCCTGCATTCGCACAGCTACAGCGGCAACCCGCTGGCCTGCGCGGCCGCGCTGGCCTCGCTGGACATCCTCGAGGGCGACGACGTGCTCGCCCGCAACCGCGCCACTGCGGCGAGGATGGCCGCCCTGGCCGCCCCGTTCGCCACCCATCCCGCGGTCGCCGAGGTGCGGCAAACCGGGATGATCCTGGCCATCGAGCTGCATCCGGATGCCGCGTCCGCGGAGGACGGGCATGCGGTGGAAATCGCCGGCCGCCGCGGCCTGCGCATGTATCGCGCGGCGCTCGACGCCGGCGTGCTGCTGCGCCCGCTCGGCGACGTGCTGTACTGGATGCCGCCCTATTGCGTGGACGATGCGCAGCTCGCGCTGATGGCCAACGCCACCGCAGCCGCGCTCGGCGAGGCCGTCCGATGCGCCTGACCCGCAGCCATGTCGCGATGCCGCTGGCGGTGGGCCGCGAGGTCGTCCTGCCCGAGGATGCCGCCGCGCACCTGGTGCGCGTGCTGCGCCTGCAGCCCGGGGATGCCTGCGTGCTGTTCAACGGCGACGGCCACGACTATGAGGCGCGCATCGTCGCCGCCGGCAAGCGCGAGGCGCGCGCCGATGTGCTGTCGGCGCGCCGGGTCGACAACGAGGCGCCGCTGCGGGTCACCCTGCTGCAGGGCATCGCCCGCGGCGAGAAGATGGACTGGATCCTGCAGAAGGCGACCGAGCTGGGCGTCGCGCGGATCCTGCCGGTGGACAGCGAGCGCAGCGAGGTGAAGCTCGATGCCGCCCGCGCGCAGAAGCGGCTGGCGCACTGGCGCGAAGTGGTGGTCGCGGCCTGCGAGCAGAGCGGTCGCGCCGTGGTCCCGGACGTGCTTCCCCCGCAGGCGCTGGCGCAGGCGGCGCCACTGCGCGAAGGCCGTGGCCTGCTGCTGGACCCACAGGGCGCGGCATCGCTGGCGACCCTGGGCGGGCAGGCGTTCGATGCATGCACGCTGGCGATCGGCCCCGAGGGCGGATGGTCGCCACGCGACCGCGGCCAGCTGGACGCTGCGGGCTACGAGGGCGTGCGGCTCGGCCCGCGCATCCTGCGCACCGAGACCGCCGGCATCGCGGCGGTCGCGGCCTTGCAAGCCCTGCGCGGGGACCTCGGCTAGGCCGCTTCCACCAGCGCGTGGGTCACGTGCTGCTCCAGCGCGGCGAGGTCGGGCAGCAGCGCCTCGTCCTCGTTCAGGCGCACGCGCGCGAGCACGCCCTCGGGCAGTTCGTCGCCATCATCCACCGCCTGCAGCGCCGACTCGGCCACGGTCACCAGGCGCGGGAAGCCCTGGGTCAGCAGCGCGATGTAGGGATGCTTGGGGTCGCCGCCGAGCGCCTTCAGCACGATCACCTTGCTGCCCAGCCCGCCCTCGTCGCGGCCGGTGCCAGTGAAGCGCGAGAAGCCCACCAGCGGCAGCTGCCAGCCGCGCCAGCGGATGCGGCCGAGCAGCCAGTCCGGCGCATCGGCGATCGGGTCCGGCTCGGAGAACGAGAGCACCTCGGCGATGGTCGCGTTCGGCAGCAGCAGGCGCGCGTCGGCGACCTGGATCAGCACCCCGCGGATGATCTGGGCGGAATCGGACATGGGTTACCTCAGGCAGGCCAACGTTGTTGCAGGCGGTGGACGAGGCCGGCAATGCCGTCCGCCTGGCCGCCACGGGCGACCAAGGCCTGGCTGGCCGCCGGGTCGAAGCAATTTTCCGCCGATTGGCCCAGCGCCAGTCCGCCACCGAGGGCCACGGACAGCGCGCGTTCGACCAGCATCGGATCCGCGCCACTCAGCAGGAGGATCGCGCTGTCGCCAGGCGGCAACGCGGCGAAACGGGGCTCCCCTTCGCCGGGCACGACGACCAAGCCGGCAGGCGCGGCGTGCACGTCCATGCCGTCCGGGAGGACATGCACCGTCCCTGCGGCCAGCGTGTCGCCCGGCTGCGCCAACACCACGCGCAGGCTGCCCGCGCGCTGCATTTGCCGCACCAGCTTCTCGTACTGGCCGCCGTCGATCCGCTGGCGCAGCAGCACCGGGCGCGGGAAATCGCCAGGCAGGCCGCCCAGCAGCTGCCGTACCGCATCCGGGCCGCCAACGCCGGCCGCCACCGCGACTGCGCCCTGCAGGCGAGGCGCCTGGGCCAGTTCGTTGCCGTGCGGCAGTGCCGGCATCGCCGCCACCCGCAATTGCAACGCGGCGATCTCGTCTTGGAACCTCGCATCATCGTCGGCCGCGGCCACGGGG
Source organism: Lysobacterales bacterium (assembly GCA_017302075.1). Classification (GTDB taxonomy): domain Bacteria; phylum Pseudomonadota; class Gammaproteobacteria; order Xanthomonadales; family Xanthomonadaceae; genus Thermomonas; species Thermomonas mangrovi. Next base: position 9,814 of record JAFLEB010000027.1, on the reverse strand, counting down.
GCATCGGTGGCGAGAGGCGCGGCAGTCCGCGGCAGCACGTCGTCGTGGCCCTGCAGCTTGGCGGCGAGGTGCCGCGCCCATCGCGCGGCTTCCCAGCCCTCGCGGCGCATCGCGACATCGGCATCCTCGAAGATGGCTTCGATCGAGGGATCGCCGAGGATCCCGTCGAAGCGTTCGAGCGCGTGCTCGACCGCCGGATCCAGCACCACCATCAGCACGCCGGGATCGGCGGCGCGCACCGCGTCCTCGTCGGCTTCGCCCGGGTCGAGGCAGGCGACCACGTCGCCGCCGGCATCGACGATCGCCGCCTGCGTGCGCTCGCGCGCGGCCCCGGCGCGCGCGAGCAGGACGACGCGCTTGCGTTTCATTGCGCGGGACCGTCGCCCACGCGCTCCAGCTTGAGCAGCTCGAACACGTTGCGCATGAGCTCGGCCTCCTGGTAAGGCTTGCCGAGGTAGCGCTCGACGCCAAGCTGCAACGCGCGCTCGCGGTGCTTGTCGCCGGTACGGGACGTGATCATGATGATCGGCACGTCGCGCATCCGCGGGTCGCCCTTCATCGCGGTCGCCAGCTCGTAGCCGTCCATGCGCGGCATTTCGATGTCGAGCAGCATCAGGTCCGGGATCACGTCGGCCATGCGCTCGAGCGCGTCGAGGCCATCCTTCGCGGTCGCGACCTCGAAGTTGTGGCGCTCGAGCACGCGCCCGGTGACCTTGCGCATGGTGACCGAGTCGTCGACCACCATGACCAGCGGCACCCGCCGCTGCTCCACCGCCTGGCGCACCGGCACGGCATCGCGCGGCATCGCGATGGACCTGCGCACCAGCGGGGCGACGTCGAGGATCACCACGACCGAGCCATCGCCCATGATGGTGGCGCCGAAGATGCCCGGCACCGACGCGAGCTGCGGACCACCCGGCTTGACCACGATCTCGCGGTTGCCCACCACCTGGTCGACCGCGACCGCGGCGCGCAGGTCGCCCGAGCGCACCAGCAACAGCGGCACCTGGAGCTGGCCCTCGGCCTTCGCCGTGGCGCCACCGACCAGCGTCCCGAGATCGTGCAGGGCATAGTCTTCGCCGCCGTAGCGATAGCTCGCATCGGGCTTGGCCATGTCCTCGCGGGAGATGCGGCCGACGCCGCGCACGGACGCGATCGGCACGGCGTACTGCATCTCGCCGATCTTGACGAACACCGCCTGCGTGACCGCGAGCGTCTGCGGCAGGCGCAGGGTGAACGTGGTGCCCTCGCCCGGGCTGGACGCGATGTCGAGCGAGCCGCCCAGCTGGCGGACTTCGCTGGCGACCACGTCGAGGCCGACACCGCGCCCGGCCAGCCGGCTGACGGACTGGGCCGTCGAGAAACCGGGCTCCAGGATCAGCACGTCGAGGTCGGCATCGGCGAGGATCGCGTCGGGCTTGAGCAGACCGCGCTCGACCGCACGCGCGCGGATCGCCTGGCGATCCAGGCCGGTGCCGTCGTCGGCGACCTGCAGGACCACTTCGGAGCCTTCGCGCCGCACCGACACGCGGATGCTGCCTTCCTCGCCCTTGCCCGCCTTGCGACGGGCGTCGGGAGCCTCTAGGCCATGCGCCACTGCATTGCGGAGCATGTGCTCCAGCGGCGCGGTCATGCGCTCCAGCACGTTGCGATCGAGTTCGCCCTGCGCACCCTCGAGCTTGAGCTGGGCCTGCTTGCCGGTTTCGCCGGCGGCCTGGCGGATCACGCGGCGCAGGCGCGGCACCAGCGAGTCGAACGGCAGCATGCGCGTGCGCATGAGGCCTTCCTGCAGGTCCGAGCTCACCCGCGACTGCTGCAGCAGCAGGGTTTCGTACTGGCGGGTCAGGTCGTCCATCGACTCGTGCAGGCTCTGCAAGTCGGCGGCGGACTCGGCGAGGCCGCGCGACAGCTGCTGCAGGTTGCTGAAGCGGTCGAGCTCCAGCGGGTCGAAGGCTTCGTTGCCGGCTTCGCTCTCGCGCTGGTAGCGGGCGATGATCTGCGCTTCCGTTTCCGCGTCCAGGCGGCGCAGCTGGTCGCGCAGTCGGATGTTGGTGCGCTCCATTTCCTGCGCGGTGGCGCGGAATGCGGCGAGCTGCTGCTCCAGACGGGCGCGGTAGATCGCGACCTCGCCCGCGTAGTTCACCAGCCGGTCGAGCAGGTCCGCACGGATGCGGACTTGTTCCTGGGGCGCCCGCACGCCGATGTCGTCGTCTTCGCCGAGCCCCTCCACCAGCATCGGCGCGGACAAGGGCTTGAGCTCGACCTTGGGGGTCGCCTGGGCGGCCTGCAGCGGTGCTTCCGCCCGCGCATTGAACTCGTCGATCAAGCCAACCGGCATGCCGACCGCACGGCGCGCCGCGACGCGGGTCACCATGCCGTGCAAGCGGTCGAAACCACGTTCCAGCAGCGGCACGCCATCGGTGCCGAGCTCGGCGCGCTGGGCCACCACGGCCTCGAGCAGGGACTCCATGGCATGGCCCAGCTCGCCGATGGGCATCATGCCCGCCATGCGCGCACCGCCCTTCAGCGTGTGCAAGTCGCGCTGCAGCCCCACCATCGCTTCGCGATCGTCCGGCGTCTCCCGCAGCTGCGCGAGGAGGCCATCGGAATGGTCCAGCAGGTCCCCGCCTTCCTCCACGAAGATGTCGACCAGTTCAGCGTCCAGGCCGGCCATGTCGAGGGCTTGATCCGGATCTTCGGCGGATGTCGCCGCAGACAGCAAAGCCGCCAGCGCCGCCTGCTCGCGCGCCTTGGCGGCTGCAGCCGCTTCTGCTGCGCGACGCTCCGCTTCCAGACGTTCGGCCTCGGCGCGGGCTGCGGCGATGCGCTCCGCTTCCAGGCGTTCGGCCTCGGCGCGGGCTGCAGCGATGCGCTCCGCTTCCAGGCGTTCGGCCTCGGCGCGCTCCGCGGCCACTCGCTCGGCCTCCAGGCGGGCTTCTTCCGCAGCCAGGCGCTCGACTTCGGCCTGTTCGGCGGCCACGCGCTCGGCTTCCAAGCGCTCGACTTCCAAGCGCGCCGCTTCTTCCGCCGCAGCCTGCGCGGCTGCTTCCGCAGCCAGACGTTCCGCTTCCGCCTGTTCGGCGGCGACGCGCTCGGCTTCCTGGCGTGCCGCTTCTTCTTCCGCCGCGGCCTGCGCAGCCGCTTCCGCAGCCAGGCGTTCGGCTTCGGCTTGCTCGGCGGCCACGCGCTCGCTTTCGGCCTGTTCGGCAGCGATGCGCTCGGCTTCCAGGCTTGCCGCTTCTTCTTCCGCCGCGGCCTGCGCAGCCGCTTCCGCAGCCAGGCGTTCGGCTTCGGCTTGCTCGGCGGCCACGCGCGCGGCTTCCAGACGGGCCGCTTCTTCTTCCGCCGCAGCCTGCGCTGCCGCTTCCGCAGCCAAGCGTTCGCTTTCGGCTTGTTCGGCGGCCACGCGCTCGGCGTCCAGGCGCGCCGCTTCTTCTTCCGCCGCAGCCTGCGCAGCGGCTTCCGCAGCCAAGCGTTCGGCTTCGGCCTGTTCGGCGGCCACACGCTCGGCCTCCAGGCGCGCCGCTTCGGCGGCCTCGTCGGCTGCATCGGTCGTGTCCACCACGAACGGGAGGCTTGCCTCCGGCAGGGTATCCCGCAGCGCGGCGATGCTCGCCGCCAGGCCGGCATACACCGGCACTCGATCAGGTGTTGCCTGCAATGCGTGGGTCGACGCACGGATCGCCTCGGCCATCTCCCCGAGTGCCGCAACGCCGACGCCATCGGCCGGTGCGCGCGCGGCGAGCAACCGCTTCACGTAGGTTTCCGCAGGCGCCGTGAATGCCGTGACGGAGGGCACCTCGGTCATCGCGAACGCGCCGTTCAGCGTATGGATCGCGCGCAGCAGGCCATCGTTGACCGCCGCGTCGCCATCGCGCGCAGTGGCGAGCCACGCATCGATGGTTTCCAGGTGACCGCCGACCTCGGTACCGAGGATCTCCAGCAAGACCGGATCCACCCGAACCGTGGTGGTATCGCCGGCTGCATCGCCCGGCAGCGCTGCTTCGAACTCGGTCGATGGCACCGACGGTTCGCGAGTTGGCGCGACATCCAGCAAGACTTCCTCGCCAGCGCCGAGGCGGTCTGCCACGCCCTCCATCGCGGCAAGGTCCACCGACAGGCTCGCCTCCCCGCGCAGGGCCGCATGCAGTTGCGGCAACACATCCCGCACCTGCGACACGAATGCGACGACGGCGGGGCTGGCGGAACGCGAGCCGTCGAGCACGCGGTTGAGCATGTTCTCGACGTGCCAACTGAACTCGCCGAGGGTCTTCGCGCCGACCAGGCGGCCGCTGCCCTTGAGCGTATGGAAGACACGCCGGATCGGGCGCAACTGTTCCAGGTCGTCCGGACCGCGACGCCAGGCGGGCAGGAGCTCGTCGAGGTTGGCGATCTCCTCCTGGAACTCCTCGAGGAAGATCTCGCGGATCTCGTCGTCGATCTCGTCGCCCGCGGCATCGAAGCCGGCGCTCAGCACTGGCGTGCCCGACTGCGCGGTCACCACGACCGCAGCCGTGGGTTCGACGGTGGGCTGCGCGGACACTTCTGGCACTGCAGGCATGGCCGGTTCGGCCGCGGCCCCATGGTCCGCCGGCGCCTGGCCATCATCGTCGAGCGGCCAATACCCGAGTCCCTCGATGCTGGCGCGGGCGCGATCCAGCAGGTCCAGGCGTTGCCCGAGCGGATCGCGCAAGGACTCCAGGTAGTACTCCATCCCCGCGAGGGCTTCGGCCAGGGTGTCGAGCTCGCGACCACCCGGGACCTGCCGTTTCTCCAGCAATTCCGCCCGGCTGTAGCGCCTGAGTGCCTCCAGGTACCCGGCCGGCTCCGGCAATTGCAGGATGCGCATGGCACCGGCGACCTCGGCGAGGAGGCGCGGCACCGGGTCCAGGCTCGCGTGGTCCCAGTTGGTCTCGACGAAGGCCACGAAGGCGTTGCGGACCTCAGTGAAGTTCGCGGCGGCCTCGCGCGAGAGCGCGCCCATGACCTTGCGCGACTCCAACGCGAGTTGGTCCTCGCCGCCCTCCGCGGGACCTTGGCCGAGACGCGAAACCTGATCGTCAAGCGAGTGATCGATCTGGATCAGGGCGCCCGCAACCTCCAACAGCGCGTCTTCGCTGGGCGGACGCACGCCGGTGGCGATGTCCCGCACCACCCGCCGCTGCTCCAGCACGACGCCGCGCGCCGCGTCCAGGCCCACCATGCCCAAGGTCTCGCCGATGCGCTCGAGCGCATCGGCCTGCGGTTGCAGGCCTGCAACGTCGGTCAAGCCCGCGCGCAGTTGCAGGTCCAGCGCATCCTTGACCCGGAGCAGGTCTTCCTTGAGCGCGGCGGCCACGGTATCCAGCAGCGCGCGGTTGCGACCCGCCAGGCTTCCGCGGGCATGCTCCAGTTCTGCCTCGGTCGGTTCGACCAGCAGGCTCGGCAGTGCCTCCTGCGCCAGCGCTTCGACCCCGCGCGCGTTGCGCAGCTCGTTCAGCAGGGGCAGCAGCACGATCGGGATGTCGCGATGGCCGCCCTGCAGCCGTTCCAGGTAATCGGGAAGCTGCACGATGCCGCGCATCAGCGCGGCGCAACCTTCCTCGCGCGCCTCGACTCCGCCGGCAGCCAGCGCACGCGCGAGCTGCTCCATCTCGTCGGCGACCATCGCCGGCGCCTGCAATTCGAGCATGCGCAGGGTACCCAGCACCTGGTGCAGGTGGTCGGCGCAAGCACGCATCGACGCGCCATCGGCGGCATCCTCGAGGTGAGCTTCGATCTCGATCCGCGCCTGGCGCAGGGTCTCGTCGATCTCGGGCTTCACCCATCCGAGCGCGGTGTGGTCGATGGCATCACGCAACGCCGTCGTCATCGGGACGCTCCGCTATGGCCCCGCGCACGGTCGGGGCGAGCCTGGTGGACGGGGCCGTTCATGCCGGGGCTACCTTTCCGTCAGGCCGGCAGCTTGAAGTCGGCGACCGAACGACGCAGGTCGGCGGCGAGCTGCGCGAGGTTGCCGATCGATTCGGCGGTCTGGCTGGCGCCCTGCGACGTCTGCGCGGTGATCGACTGGATCGTGTTCATGGTCTGGGTGATGTCGGTCGCGGCATGCGACTGCTGCGCCGCCGACACCGAGATCCCTTCAATCAGGTTCGACAGGTCCGCCGACACCTTTTCGATCTCACCCAGCGCGGTACCCGCGTCCTCGGCGAGGCGCGCACCCGCAACCACTTCCGAGGTCGTCTGTTCCATCGAGCTGACCGCCTCGTTGGTGTCGGCCTGAATGGTCTGGACCAGCGATTCGATGCGCTTGGTCGCGTTCGACGAGCGCTCCGCGAGTCGTTGCACTTCGTCGGCCACCACCGCGAACCCGCGGCCCGCCTCGCCGGCCGAGGCCGCCTGGATGGCCGCGTTCAGCGCCAGGATGTTGGTCTGCTCGGAGATGTCGTTGATCAGTTCCACGATCGAACCGATTTCCTGCGAGCTCTCGCCCAGTCGCTTGATGCGCTTGGAGGTCTCCTGGATCTGGTCGCGGATGCTGTCCATGCCGGCGATCGTCTGCCGCACGACGCCGGCGCCGTTGGTCGCGATCTGCACCGAACGCCGCGCCACTTCCGCGGAGTCCGCCGAACTGCGGGACACCTCGTTAATGCTGGTCGCGATCTCGTTGATGCGGTCGGTCGCGGAGTTGATCTCCTGCGCCTGGTGCTCGGCGGCATCGGCCAGCTGCATGGCGGTGGCCTGGGTTTCCTGCGCGCTGGCGGAGACCTGCACCGAGGTGTCGTTGATCGTGGCCACCAGGGTACGCAGCTGCTCGACCGCGAAGTTGATCGAGTCCGCGATCGCGCCGGTCATGTCCTCGGTCACGGTCGCCTTCACGGTCAGGTCGCCTTCCGCGAGCGAGCCCATCTCGTCCAGCAGGCGCATGATCGCCTCCTGGTTGCGGTCGTTGAGCTCCTTGGTGGTCTGGTAGCGCAGGCGGTTGGCACGCCCCAGCGACCAGATCAGGCCGGCCAGGGCGGCCAGGGCCAGCAGGCCGGACAGGATGCTCACCCAGACGCCACCGATGACGCTGGTGTCCTTCAACGAACCGAAGGAGGTGAACGCCGCGAACAGGTTCTCGCTGTCCGACAGCAACTTGTCGGAACCGGTCGCGAGCGCTTCGGCGGAACTTTGCGCCTTGATCAGGTTGCCCGAGCTGGCCACGATCGCGTTCAGGTCCGTCTTCATGCCCTGCCAGAGCGTGAAGGCCTGGTTCAGCGGACCGACCGCGCCGGCGGCGGTGACCTTGGTGATGTCGGCGCCGCCATTGCGCAGCGCGTTCATCGAACGATCGAACACCGCGGCGTCGCGGCCCAGCGCGCCGGCCGCGACCTGCGCGCCGGAACCGCCTGCCCGCAATTCGGCGATGCGGCGGGCCATGGCCGCCGAGGTCACCACCTGCTGCAGCGCGGTGAACACCTGGCCGGAGCCAGCGCCACCCGTGGCCAGGCCGCGGACGACTTCGTTCAACTGCGCCTGCAACTGGGGCACCTTGGCGGTGAAGCTGTCGGCCTTGCCTGCGAGCCCGAGCACGGCCTGCTGCGAACCGGTGACCTCGTCGGCGCGCTTGGACAGCGGATCCCACGTGGCGCTGACGGTGCGGATCGGCCCGGACACGCCCACTTCGTCGCCGAAGCGTTCGTTGAGGGTCTTGATGTCCGCGTCGACTTCCGCCTTCGTCGCCTTGAACGCTTCGAATGCCGTGGCATCGCCACCGATCGCTTCGCGCCCCTGGTTCGCGAGGCGCTGGGAATTCAACTGCAGGCGCGAGGCCGCGGTGCTGGCGCTACCGAGTCGCGATGCCTTGGTCGTGGCATACAGGGTATTGCCCGCGAACACCACCAGCGACCCCACCAGCAGCGCGATCCACGCATTGGTGCTGAGGTTGCGGCCCTTGCCGGCGACGGAATCCATCAGAGTGCTCATGTTGCGACCTCAGGCTTGCGGAGTTGGCCGCGGATCACGCGGCGGCTTGGCGGAATTCGGGGGTGCGGGTCAGGCGCTCGAGGCTGAAAACGCCCCAGGCCTGGTCGTTCACGCGGTAGGCACGATCGATGAAATGCGCGTAACGGCCATCCGCCACGCCATCGAGGTCGACGCCCTGCGCCTCGACGAAGCTGCGCTGGCCGAACAATTCGTCGATCGTCACCGCGACATCGCCGCCCGACTGGCGGACGACCAGGACGCGCTGGCTCTCGTGGATGACCGTGCGCTCGCCCTCGAGGAACTGCTTGAGGTCGACCACCGGCAGCAGGGTGCCGCGCACGTTGGCGACGCCCAGCATCCACGACTCGGCGCCGGGGATCGGCGTCACCGCCGGCATCGACAGGATCTCGACCACCTCGTCGAAACCCGAGGCCAGCCGGTGCGCGCCGACCCGGTAGGCCACGCCGCGCCAGAGGCCGGGCGCATCAAGCTGCTCGGGCAGGCCCGCCACGTGGGCCAGGCTGCGTTGTTCGTAGTCGGCCAGGACCAGGAAGGGCGAACGCGCGTCGCGTGCGCGCCGGGGCACCTCGCGCACGCGCTTCGAGGGCCGGACAGCCGCCGTGGGCTCGCTTGCGGCCGGCTTGACCTCTGCTGCAGGCCCAACCTCCGCGACCGGTTCGACTGCCGCGGCTGCTTCGTCGGCGGCCGCTGCAAGCTCCACGGCCGGCTGCTCCGCCTGCGCAGGCAGCGGCTTGGCGGACTTGTGCTTGTTCTTGCCGCGCTTGGCCATCGCGTCAGTGCCCGACCAGTGCGTTGATGCGCGCGACCAGGTCCTGTTCGCGCGGCGGCTTGACGATGTAGTCCTTCGCACCCTGCCGCAGGCCCCAGACGCGGTCGGTATCCAGCCCCTTGGTGCTCACGATCAGGACCGGGATGTGGCTGGTCTCGGCGTCGCGCGATAGCGCGCGGGTGGCCTGGAACCCGTTCATGCCGGGCAGGACGACGTCCATCAGGACGAGGTCGGGCTTGTCGCGCTTGCAACTGGCGATGCCGTCCTCAGCGTTGCCCGAGGTGGTGACCTGGTGGCCGTTGCGCTCCAGCAACTGGACCATTACCGCCGCTTCGGTCGGCGAATCCTCGATCAGCAGAATGCGTGCCATGCGTGCCCTACCCCCCGGTCAGGCGTTGACGTACGTCCGAATCGCTCCGAGCAGTTCTTCCCGCGTGAACGGCTTCGTCAGGTACTGCTCGGACCCGACGATACGTCCCCGGGCCTTGTCGAACAAACCGTCTTTCGACGAAAGCATGATGACCGGCACAGATTTGAAGGTCTGGTTGTTCTTGATCAGTGCGCAGGTCTGATAGCCGTCGAGCCTCGGCATCATGATGTCGACGAAGATGATCTGCGGATGATGGTCCGCGATCTTGGACAACGCCTCGAAACCGTCCGTGGCGGTGACGACCTCGCAGCCCTCGCGCGCAAGCAGCGTTTCCGCCGTGCGCCGGATGGTCTTGGAGTCATCGATGACCATCACCCTCAAGCCCTTGAGGCTGATGTCCTGTCCGTTCTGTTGCGACATGCAATCCCCTTCGCCCGCACGTACCAGCCACGGCGGATGGCCGCTGGGCAGACCGCTTATATCCCAGCCTCGACGTGCACTGTCAAGCGCCGCGACATGGCGCCAGCCGGGCGCCTCGCGGCCGCTGGTAACATGCGGGGCCACCCCTGCTGAGCGCTCGCCCGCCGTGAAACCGCTCGACGTGATCGTGGTCATGGATCCGATCGGAACCATCAAGACCGCCAAGGATTCGACGTTTGCGATGTTGCTCGAGGCGCAGCGCAGGGGGCACCGGCTGCACTACGTCA
>JAFLEB010000026.1 GCA_017302075.1 Lysobacterales bacterium | reverse complement strand
ACGTCGCCCCCGGTGTAGGGCGGCGGACCGCCGCAGGCGGCAAGCAGCAGGATGGCGAGGCAGGCAGCAAGGCGGCGCGGACGCTGGGTCATGTGCGATGGCGTGGCGGGCGGGACAGCATATCCGCGCCGGCCGTGCCCGTTACAGCAACGCGCACAGGCTGGCCTGGTCAATCGCCTTCGCGAACAGCCAGCCCTGCATCCGCTGCACGCCGATGGCCTGCAAGGCGCCCTGCTGGTCGGCGCGCTCCACGCCTTCCGCCACCACCTCCAGGCCCAGTGATGCCGCCAGCCCGGACACCGCCTGGACGATGGCGATGTCGGCAGGGGTGCCCGGAAGGCCGTCGACGAAGCTGCGATCGATCTTGATCACGTCGACCGGGAGGCGCTTGAGGTAGACCAGCGAGCCGTAGCCGGTACCGAAATCATCCAGGGCCACCTGCACGCCGATGGCCTTGAGTTGCTGCAGCACGCCGAGCGCGTGGTCGAGGTTGCGCATCAGGGTGGTCTCGGTGAGCTCCAGGCACAGGCGCTCCGGCGCCAGGCCGGAGGCCGCGAGCGCATCGCGCACGTCGGCGGCGAGCGCCGCATCCTCGAACTGGCGCGCCGACACATTGACGCGCACCGTCGGCCCCGTCTGGCCCGGCCATCGCGCGGCATCCGTGCAGGCGCGCTGCAGGACCCAGCGCCCCAGCGACACGATCTGGCCGGAGGATTCGAGGACTTCGATGAACTCGGCGGCGGCCCGCAGGCGCCCCTGGTGGCGCCAGCGCAGCAGCGCCTCCGCGGCGACCCAGGTCTGCGTCGTGGCGTCGTATTCCGGCTGGTAGTGCAGCTCGAATTCGCCATTGGCCGGTGCATCGCGCAGCGCGCGCTCCAGGCGCAGGCGGTCGAGGAGGGCCTGGTGGTGCTCGAGGTCGAAGACCTGGTAGCCGAACTTGTCGTGTTCGCGGGCCCGCTCCGCCGCGGACTCCGCCTGGCGCATCAGCACGCGCGCACCGCGGTCGGCGGCCGCGCCTGCATAGGCGATGCCGGCGGTGGCGCCCGGCAGCAGGTCCTTGAGGTCCCACTGCAGGCCACGCACTGCGGCGATGCAGCGTTCGGCCAGCCGCACGGCGTTGCGTTGCGCCGTATTGCCCTCCAGCACGAAGGCGAATCCGTCGGCGCGCACGCGTGCCAGGTGGGCCAGGTTGCTGCTGAGCTGGCGCAGGCGCAGGGCGACCTGGCCCATCACCTCGTCCGCCGTCGGGGCATCGTCCGGCAAGGCGACGCCGCCCGATGGATCGATGCGCACGTGCACGACGGCCAGCACGTCGCCTGCCGCGCGCGGCGCCGCCAGGCGCTGGCGGAGCAGCTCCACCAGGTAATCGCGGTTGGGCAGCCCGGTGGTCGCGTCGTGCAGCAACAGGTGCTGTACTTCCTTCTCCGCACGACGCCGGCGCACGATCTCGTACGCCATCGCCACGAAATCGCCCATGCTGCCGGCGAAGGTGATCTCGTCGTGCGACCAGATGCGGGGACCTGCCGTGCATTCGTGGCAGATGACGCCCAGCAGCTCGCCTTCCACGCGGACCGGGGCGTCGAGCAAGGCATGGATGCGGTGGCGTTCGAGGTAGCTTCGCAACTCGCTGAGCGAACTCGCCGTGCTCGGATGCAGGCGGACGTCGGCGGCGTCGAGGGCGCGGACGCCCTCGAATCCGTTGACGTAGTCGTCGCCTTCGAGGGACAGCGTTTCCAGCGTGTCGGCGCCGGCATGCGCGCGCGTACTGGCCGAATAGGCATGGATGCAGCGCAGGCGCTGCGCGCCGCGGTCGTAGTGCCAGGCGTTCACGCGCTCGACGCGCAGCGCTTCGGCCGCGGTTTCGCAGATCAGCGCCAGTGCACTGTCGAAGCTGCAATCGGGATGCCAGATCGCGCGGGTGAGCGCCATGAGCGCCCGCGTGAAGCGTTGGCCATCCGATGGCATCGCATCGAGGCCCGGCTCGGCGTCGCTTGACACTGGCGTGGTCGGCATCGGCTACGGTCCGTTGCTTGGGACGTGGGCCCAGATTAACAGGGGGGAAAAGGCGTCAGGGACGACGCCTGCGGCGGGCCAGGGCTTCCAGGGCGTCTCGCTGGCGTCGCATTCCCGCCTCCTTGCCTCAGTCGTGCAGGGCGCCGCGCCGGTCGGCGGCCGAGTGCGCGGGTTGCTCGAACTGGTCCGCCATCATGACCCGGTTGCGGCCGCCGCGCTTGGCCCGGTACAGCGCGGCATCGGCGCGGGTGAGCCAGAAGGCGCCACGCTCGCCGGGCGCCAGGGTGGCTGCGCCGATCGACACTGACACCGGCTCGCCGTCCGGGCGCCTGAGGGTCTGGAAGATCTTCTCGCGCAAGCCATCCAGTGCGCGCTGGACGCCGAGCGCATGGGTGTCCGGCATCAGCAGGATGAATTCCTCGCCGCCGAAGCGATAGAGACGGTCCTGCTGGCGCTGGTGGCCGTGCAAGGTGCGCACCATCTCGATGAGCAACTCGTCGCCGACCTCGTGGCCGAAGGTGTCGTTGACCGACTTGAAGTGGTCCATGTCGATGATCGCCAGCGTGCATGGCGACTGGCTGGCCTGGTGGGCCTGCAGGGTGGTGGCCAGGTCGATGTCGAACGCGCGCCGGTTCAACGCCTGCGTCAGCGGGTCATGGATCGCCATGTGCTCCAGCGCCTGGCGCTGGCGGGTCGATTGCAGCGAAAAGATGAAGGCGCACAAGGTCACCAGCAAACCGCTGCTGAGGAACACCACGCGTTCGATGTGGTTCGCGAACACTTCGGAATGGCTGCCGAGGATGGCGAGCACGATCACGTTGGCGATGATCGCGATGCGTCGGCTGGTCATCAGGAAATTGGTGGTCAGCACCGCGTACGACCACAGCAGGCCGTGGCGCGCGAACAGCAGGGACACCACCAGGCAACCGGTCGTGGTCACGACCGCCATCAGGACCCCGGCGCGCTCGGTCTGTCCGGGGAGCCACGCGCCGATGCCGACCGCGGACACCGCGACCACGATCACCGTGTCGATGATGCCAACGCCGACCTGGCCCTGCGCAAAGCGATAGATCGAGAACGACAGCACGATCAGCGCGATCAGTGCGGCGAAGAAGCTGACCAGGCCGAGTTGCGGGTCTTCGCGCACACGCGCCACGGCGGCCTGCCAGCCCCTGTGGTTGTCCGCGCGCGCGTGTCGCCGGCCGCCCAGCGGGGATGACCTCGGCGTTGAGGACCCGTTCATCGCGGGCAAGCATAAACCTTGCCCGGCCGCGGTGCGCGAGAAAGCAGGGGCAGTGTCGGCTTGTCCAGCTGGCAGGCAGGCTAGGGCTATCCCGCCAAGGCCTGCAGGTGCATCCACAGGAACACCGGCGCCATCGCCAGCAGGACCACCGCCGCCGCGGTGTCCAGCCACACGCGCCGGGTGCGCAGCGCGACCACGCTGCAGGCGGCCGCGACGAGGGCGAACACCGCATTGGCGAGCCAGTCGCCGACGCTGCTGCTCGATCGCGCGATGACCAGGGTCGCCATCACCGCGAACACCAGTTGCAGCAGCTTGTACCGGCGGCCCTGCACCGCGTGGTAGGCGCGCAGGTCGAGCACGATGCCGGGTTCCGGCTCTTCCGGCACCACCATGTCGCAGAAGGCGTACAGCACGCTGACGAATGCCAGCGGGATCAGGACGTCCAGCGCCTGCCAGGATTGGATGTCGCGCATGCGCCAGAACGAGGCCCAGTTGCCCAGCAGCAACAGGAAGGCCATCGCCGTCCAGCACCCGTGCCGCCACGAGAAGCGCACCCGCTCCGCATGCCGATACAGGCCCACGCAGCCGCTCAACAGGCGCGTCAGCGCCAGCGAAGTGATCACCGAGATCATGCCGAACACGAATTCGAAGCTGGTCATGGGGGTCGTCGTGCTCCCGTGGGCGGCGTCGAGGTTAGCAAGTCACGCCGGGGTCGGGCGCAGGCGCATCAGCCAGCGCGGGGACGTTGCGCGGCGACCTGCAGCGACGGCGAAGGCGACGCTGCCCGCGCCACGGGCGTCGGCCTCGCGAGCGCGTCGCGTCACGCCCGCTGGTCCAGCTCGTGGTGGATCAGCACCACGCATTGCGACGCGAACAGCATCGTCCCGCCGAGCGAGAGCTTGCGCGCGCCCAGGCGTTCCAGGCTGGGCAGGATCTTCTTCGGCATCGGGATGTGGTCGGTCAGCAGGAAGCAGGGACGGCCGGCGAACGCCTGCTCGCGGATCGGGGTGCCCTTGCGGTCCATCACGAACAACTGGTGGTCGTCGGCCAATTCCTGCACCAGCCGCTCGAAGCTGGTCGTGCGTACCGTCACCCCGGGTTCGACCGGGCGCGCCTCGTCCTTGCCTATGCCGCGCGACGCATCCAGCGCCTTGGCCACCTTGCCCAGCAGCGCGCGTTCGTCGAAGCCGCCGATGTCGCGCATGGCGTCGATCTCGAAGCGGATCGTGCGCGAGTAGTCGCGGGTGCTTTCCAGCACCAGGTAGACGGTGACGCCCGCGCGGTGCGATTGCGCCACGAACAGGGCGTTCATCAGCGTGTGCGCGAGGATTTCGGCGTGGGCGTCCTTGCCGACCTGGGCCAGCAGTGCCTGGCTGTCGGTGGGCGCCGCCCGGGCCCGCAAGACGAAGGTTCGCATGTGGCCATTGTCCACCCGGACGCGGCGTTCGGGGTGCCCGACAGGTGCCGGGGACGATGTTTGGCCAGGCGCGGAGGAGAAAAGCTGTCGCTGGCACCATGTGCCGCGACATCCCTGCCGCATCAACGCGCGGTATACCCGCCGTCGATCACCAGTTCCGCGCCGGTGACGAACCTGGATTCGTCCGAGGCCAGGTAGACGACGCCCCAGGCGATGTCGTCGGGTTCGCCCATGTGGCCCAGCGGGTGCAGCTTGCCGACGTCGTCGCGGGCGGCATCCAGGTCGGTCGCGCCGCTGGCGCGCAGGTGGTGCTCGACCATGGGGGTCCAGATGTAGCCCGGATGCACCGAGTTCACCCGGATCCGGTCGGGCGCGTACGCCAGCGCGTCGGTCTTGCTCATCAGCCGGACCGCGCCCTTGGACGCGTGGTAGGCCGGCACGTCCGGCGCGCCGACCAGGCCGTAGATCGACGAGAGGTTGATGATGCTGCCGCCGCCCGCGCGGCGCATGTGCGGGATCGCGTGCTTGGCGCAGAACAGGACGCCCTTGACGTTGACCGCCTGCACCTGGTCCCACTCGGCCTCGGTGATTTCGTGGGTGAGCCGCGTGCTGCCGGAGATGCCGGCGTTGTTGACCAGCACGTCGACGCCGCCGAAGCGTTCGGCCACCTCGTCGATCGCGCGCGCGACGTCGGCCTCGCGGGTGACGTCCACGTGCCAGTAGCCGGCCTTGCCGCCGGCACGGGTGATCGTGTCCACCAATGCCAGGCCTTCGGCGTCGAGGCGGTCGAAGATCGCGACCGCGGCGCCTTCCCCGGCCAGCCGCAGCGCGCAGGCGTGGCCGATGCCGACCGCGCCGCCGGTGACGATGCAGGTCTTGCCCTGGACGCGGTTCATGGCGGGTCTCCTGCAATGAGGGTGAGCCATCCAACCACGGACTTGCGGCGGGGGCATTGATCGGCGTCAGTCGCGCCAACGAAAAGGGCGGCAGGGGCATGTCCGGGTCCGGGGATTCCGTTCCGGTGTGGAATTTTGCGAGCCCGGAGGGCGTCCGCGCGCCGCCTATACTGTCCGCGAATTCCCACCGCAGCGAAGCCCTCCCATGCTCGGATTGTCCCTGTTCCTGCTCATCGGCCTGGCCGTCGTCGCCCTCGTCGGCGCCGTGTCGTTCGCCTGGATCCTCGGCCTGCGACGGGTGGTACCGGTGAACGAAGTGCACATCGTGCAGACCCGCAAGGACACGGTGTCGTACGGCAAGGGCTTCGCCAGCAACACTTACTACGAATGGCCCTCGCGCCTGCCGCTGGTGGGCCTGACCCGGGTCACCCTGCCGGTGTCGAACTTCGCGATCGACCTGCCCGAGTACGCGGCCTACGACAAGGAGCGCGTGCCGTTCCTGGTGCACGTGATGGCCTTCTTCCGGATCAGCGATTCCAACACCGCCGCGCAGCGCGTGGCCTCGTTCGAGGAACTCAAGGAGCAGCTCACCGCGATCGTGCAGGGCTCGGTGCGCACGGTGCTGGCGGCGCACGAGATCGACCAGATCATGCTGGACCGCAGCCGCTTCGGCGAGGCCTTCACCAAGGAAGTGGAGCCGCAGCTGGCCAGTTGGGGCGTGGAGGCGATCAAGAACATCGAGCTGATGGACATCCGCGACGCCAAGGAAAGCGATGTCATCCAGAACATCATGGCCAAGCGCACCTCGGGCATCGCCCGCGAATCGCGGCTGGTGGTGGCCGACAACAGCCGCCAGGCCGAGATGGCCGAGATCGCGGCCAAGCGCGAGGTGGAGATGTCGCGCCAGCAGGCCGCCGAGCAGGTGGGCCTGCGCACCGCCGAGAAGGACAAGAACGTGGGCGTGGCCAACGAGCAGGCGTCGCAGCAGGTGAAGGTGCAGCAGCGCGAAACCGCGGCCAAGGAAATGGACGTGGTGCAGGTGAAGACCGTGCGCGGCGCCGAGATCAACCGCGAGGCGGCGGTCATTGCGGCCGCCCAGGCCAAGGACGTGGCGCTGGTGAACGCCGATGCGGCCAAGCAGGTGGCGGTGGTGTCCGCCGAGGCCAACAAGCAGGTGGCGATCGTCTCCGCCGAGGGCCAGAAGCAGCAGACCGTGTTGACCGCCGAGGGCCAGTTGGAAGCCGCCAAGCGCAACGCAGAGGGCATCGCCGCCGAGGGCAATGCGAAGGGTTCGGCCGAGACCGCGATCCTGATGGCGCCGGTGGACGCGCAGATCAAGCTGGCCGAGAAGATCGGCAGCGACAAGGGCTACCAGGAATACCTGCTGGGCGTGCGCAACATCGAAGCCGCGCAGGCGGTGGGCATCGCCCAGGCAGAGGCGCTGAAGTCGGCCGACGTGAAGGTGATCTCCAACGCCGGCTCGCCGGGCAAGGGCCTGTCCAGCGTGATGGACCTGTTCTCGGCCGATGGCGGCACCGCCGTGGCCAGCATGCTGGAGGCGCTGGCGCAGTCCGCCGAGGGCAAGAAGCTCCTCTCGAAGTTCGCGGCGGGCAAGGACGACGCTCCGGCCTGACCGCCCGGGGCTTCAGTCGCCCCGCACCGCTGCCTCGATCGCGGCGACATCGATCTTGCGCATCCGCATCATCGCGTCGAAGGCGCGCTTGGCCACGGCGGGCTCGGGGCTGTTGATCGCCTCGCCGAGCACGCGCGGGGTGATCTGCCAGCTCAGGCCCCAGCGGTCCTTGCACCAGCCGCAGTCGCTTTCCTGCCCGCCGTTGCCGACGATGGCGTCCCAGTAGCGGTCGGTCTCGGCCTGGTCGTCGGTGGCGACCTGGAACGAGAACGCCTCGCTGTGGCGGAACGCGGGACCGCCATTCAGGCCGAGGCAGGGGATGCCGAGCACGCTGAATTCGACGGTCAGCACGTCGCCCGCGTGGCCCGAGGGGTAGTCGCCGGGCGCGCGGGTCACCCGCGTGACCGCGCTGTCCGGGAAGGTGGCGGCGTAGAACGTGGCGGCGTCCAGCGCGTCCTTGTCGAACCACAGGCAGATGGTGTTCTTCGGGCTCATGGCGATGCTCCTGGTCGGCGGGCGGGCGCCGGGGATTCCGGCGGCCTTGTGCATGCACGACGGTCGGGGATGGCGCGGATCGACAGTGGCTAAGCGGCTGGCCGGTCTGCAGCGCGGGCGCCGGTTATCCTTCGGGTTCCCCCGCCGCACCGCAGGACGCCGCCATGAATGCCACCGTCGTCGGACTGGTCACGCCGCATGTGCTGGCGATCGTCGATCTCGCCCGGCAGGCCGAGGGCGGGGTGAACGTGGACTGGCACCTGCGCGATGCGGTGGCGCGGTCGATGGACGCGCTGGGCCACCACTACAACGCCCGCGACCTGATGGAGGCCTACCTGCAGGGCCTGGAGGCCGCGGCGCAGGAGGCGGGGCGCTTCCGCACGGTGTACGCGGCGGCGCTGCGTTCGGCGGCAACGATCGCCGCGCGCGACCCCAAGCTGCGCGACTGACGCCGGTCTTGACCCAAGGCACCCCGACACCGAATCCCGGGCGTGCGTCCCATGACGATGGACGGGCCCGGCTGCGGGATGGAGGCGGCGACCTATGCTCGCGCCTCCTTCGGCCCGGACCCGTGCGATGCCCCTCGGCGACACCCTCATGGCGATCGTCTTGCGCAACACCTTGCGCCTGTTGCTCAAGCCGGCGTTGTCGCCGCGCTGGCCGCTGCGGTGGCAGCGCCGTTGGCTGGACATCCTCTCGGGCATCGGCCGCTTGCCGCGCGGGATCGCACGCCGCGACGGGACCGAGGCGGGCGTCGCGGTCGAACGTTGGGAAGAGCGCGCCGCCGTCGCGCGCCCGTCCGGCACCTTGCTGTTCCTGCACGGTGGGGCCTATTGCGTGGGGTCGCCGCGCACGCATCGCGCGCTGGCCGCGTGGCTGGCGCGTGCCACCGGCATGCCGGTGGTGGTGCCCGACTACCGGCTCGCACCCGAGCATCCGTTCCCGGCGGCGCGGGAGGATGCACTGGCGGTGTACGACGCGCTGTCCGCGCAGGGGCCGGTGTTGCTGGCCGGCGATTCCGCCGGCGGTGGCCTGGCGCTCGCATTGGCGCTGCAGTTGCGCGAGCGGGATAGGACCTCGCCCATCGGGCTTGTCCTGCTGTCGCCCTGGGTGGACCTCCGCGCCGCCCGGCAGCCGCCCCCGGTACCGGGCGAGGCCATGTTGACCGCGGCGTGGATGCAGGCCTGCGCTGCGCACTATTCGGCGGGAGCGGTCGATGATCCGCGGGTGTCGCCGCTGCTGGCCGACCTGCGCGGCCTGCCGCCGGTGCTGGTGCAATGCGGCACCGACGAGTTGCTGTGCGTGCAGGCGCGTGCGCTGCATGCGGCCCTGCAGGCGGCTGAGGTCGACAGCACGCTGGAGGTCGCGGAGGGCCGCTGGCATGTGTACCAGCTGCATGCCGGCCAGCTGCCCAGCGCGGATGCGGCGGTGGCGCGGATCGCGGCGTTCGCCGCACGTTGCCAGGGGCGAAGCGCGCCCTGAATCCCCGCTTTGCCCGGTCCCGCGGGATGCGCCTGGGCAGCCATGGATGGCGTCGCGGCGCTCGTCGCGGGGCGCGGCCGGGATGCGACGCATGCAGCAAGGACCACGGATGCGGCCTCGATGCGGCATTTGCCCGATGCCGGACGCGTCCCGTCGACGCAGCCTGCGGTTCCCCCTCACGGAGAACTGCGATGTCGACGGTGCGCGTCTACGACCTGCCCACGCGGGTGTTCCACTGGAGTTTCGCCGGCCTGTTCGCCACGGCCTACGCCATCGCCAACCTGGTCGACGACGATTCGGCCCGTTTCGCCTGGCACATGCTGGCGGGGTTGCTGCTCGGCGTGGCGGTGCTGCTGCGGGTGGCTTGGGGCGTGGTCGGCACCCGCCATGCGCGCTGGTCCGACCTCAGCCTGGATCCGCGCCAACTCGCCGCCTACCTCAAGGGCGTGGTCGCCGGCGGTGGGCGCCGCTGGGCCGGGCATAACCCGGCCTCGAGCTGGGCCGCACTGGCGATGGTGGGCATGGCCCTGGGCATGGCCGGCAGCGGGCTGGCGATGGCCGCCGGGGTCGCGCCGGAGTGGGTGGAGGAGGCGCATGAACTCGTCGCCAACACGTTCCTGGCGGTCGCGCTGCTGCACGTGGCCGGTCTGCTGCTGCACGCGCTGCGGCACCGGGACGGACTGCCGGCCAGCATGGTCACCGGCCGCAAGCGCGACCTGGCGGCCGAAGTCGCCCCGGTGCCCGCGCGCGGCGTGGCGGCGCTGCTGATGCTGGGCGTGCTGGCCAGCGCCGGCGTCGGGTTGGCGCGGGCCTACGATCCCGCGACCCGGACCATGGACCTGTTCGGCACCCGGTTGGTCCTGGGCGAAGATGGCGGCGAGGGGCATGGCGCGGGCGCCGAAGGCGAGGACCACGACGATGACGGCGACGAAGGGCACGATGACGACTGATCGCGATGCCGGCCAAGGCGGGGCGGGCCGGCCGCTGGGTCCGCACGAACGCGGCGTGGTGGTCGGCACCCTGCTGTTGATCGCCACGCTGGTGGCCTTCGACGTCGGCACCGACCTGTTGCAGGGCGCCTCGGGCTGGCACGTCGTGCTGGAGATCGCCGCCGGGCTGGCGGCGTTGGCAGGGGCGTCCTACCTGCTGCGCGACAGCCTGCGCATGCGCCGCCGGCTGGCCACGCAGGCACGCGATTTCAGCGCTTTCCGGGTGCAGGCGGCGGCGTGGCAGGCACAGGCGCGTCGCCACGTCGACGGCTTGGCGCGCTCGATCGACCAGCAGCTCGACCAGTGGCAGCTGTCGGTGGCGGAAAAGGAGATCGCCTTCCTGCTGCTCAAGGGCCTGAGCCTGAAGGACATCGCGCGCGTGCGCGGCACCGCGGAAAAGACCGTACGGACGCAGTCGGCGGCGGTGTATGCGAAGTCCGGGCTGGCGGGGCGCACGGAGCTGTCGGCATTCTTCCTCGAGGACCTGCTGGTGCCGGCGCTGCCGGCGCGGGTGGATGCGGCGATGGCGCCGTCATCTTCCACCGCCGGCTGAACGGGATGCCGGGACGGGACGGATGGCAGGGCCGGGACGCGGCATCGCTCGGCTAGGCTTCACGCCTCGTTTCCACGGACTCCTTGCATGACCCAGGCGTTCCCGCGCTCCGTTCGCGCCCTCGTCGCCCTCGGCCTGTGCGCCGCGGCCTTGGCCACGACCTCGTGCAGCACCTTGCAGGCGGCGTTGCCGGAGGGATTCGCCACGCGCGCCACCGCCTATCCGGTCAGCGGGCATTCGCCGCGCCGCTTCAACGAGCCGGTGCGCTTCGGTCCCTACAGCGCGTTGCAGATGCGCGAGGGCGCCACGTTCTCGTGGACGCTGCCGTTCGCGGTGGCCGACCTCAAGCGCACCACCAAGCCAGTCGCCTTCACCCTGGTCGCGCGTGGCGAGGCGCCGGTCGAGGTGCAATGCCTGGCGCGTGCGTCGTGGGTCGGGATCGGCTCGGCGTCGCGCCGGCTGGAGGTCGATGTCGGTGCGCTCGATGGCCCGATGCTCGACTGCGGCCTGCGCATGGACGGCGAGTCGCCGCAGCGCCTGCAACTGGGACGGATGGGCCACCGCATGTCCGGCACGCTGGAGGCGCCGTGGGGCGCGCGCTACGCGGTCGAGAGCCTGCACGGCTACGCGGGTTCGCGCTGGCCGGCGGGCACGCCGACCGCGTATCGGGTCGGCCTCGGGGACGATACCGTCGCGGTGGTCGATGTCGTCAACGCCGGCCGCGTGCACCTGGCCGATGGCCTGGATGCCGGCCAGCGCGTCTACGTGGCGGCCGCCGCGGCTTCGTTGCTGTTGCTGGATCCCGAACTCGGCGAATAGCCACGCCGGCTAATCGCGATCGGGCGCGCCCAGCGGGAAGTAGTGGCGGTACGGGCGGGCTTCCTCGACCGCGCGCCGGAACGAGGGCCGTGCGAGCAGGCGCGACCGGTACGCGCGCACCCGCGCGAAGCGCGCATCGATCGGATGCGTCCAGTCGGCGTAGAACAGGAACGGCGCGGCGCCGCAGTCGGCCAGGCTGAAGGCCTCGCCGACGGCCCAGGTGCGGCCTTCCATGTGCGCCTCCAGCCATGCGTAGGCGGTGTCCAGCATCGCCGCCGCCTCGCGCACGCCGTACGGGTCGCGATCCTCGGCCGGCCGCAGCGCGTCGAACACGAACTTCTGCTGCGGCGTGGCGATGTACTGGTCGAAGAAGCGATCCAGCATGCGCACGTCGAGCGCGGCATCGGCGTCCGCGGGAATCAGCGGTGTCGGCCCCGGATGGTGCAGGTGCAGGTATTCGATGATGCAGCTGGCCTCCAGCACGGTGCGCCCGTGGTCGACCAGCACCGGGAAACGCTTCATCGGCCACAACGCCGCCAGTTCGGCGCCATTGCCGTCGTGCTCGAGGTGGCGGTACTCGAATGGCGTGCCGTGCTCGTACAGCGCCACCAGGACCTTCTGGCAGTAGGACGAAAACGGATGGGCGTACAGGCGGGGCGGGGCGTCGTTCATGGCAGGGCTCGCGCGTCGAATGCCTGTACGACGCGTGGCGGCGCCCAAGATCGACACCCGCCGTCCGTGACGGGCATTCCCGCGTTCACTCCAGCCAGGGACTGCGCAGCGGCTTGAGCTGCGCCAGCGGGGTGCCGGCTTCGAGCGCATCGATCTGTGCGTGCACCTGCTTGGCGACCAGGGGGTCGATCGGCATCTGCTTCTGCACGAACATGCCGTTGTAGGCGCGGATGGCGTCTTCCCGCCGTCCCAGGCGCAGGTAGGCATTGCCCAGCTCGAAGTAGCCCGGGATCGCCATCGGCAGTTCCTTCAGCGCTTCTTCCAGGCGCAACGCCACCTTCGCCCAGTCCTGCCCGTTTTCCTTGTAGATGTAGTCGAACACGCGGCCGCCCATCGCTTCGGCGCGGCCGCGCGGATCGTTCTGCGTGCCTTTCCAGACGCCCATTGGTCCGAAGCGGGCGACCAGCACGCGACCCTTGAGGTCGCGCTTCGGGTCCCAGTCGGCCTGCGGCACCGGCAGCAAGGTGCCCATGCCCATGACGAACCAGCCGGTCAGGCGACCTTCGACGTTGGTGTCGTCGAGGGTCTCGACCTGGCGGCGGAACACGATGCGGTCGGCGCGCAGGATTTCCTCGGGCGCGAAACGCGAATACAGCGGCAGGCCCGAAGGCGCGATCACCCGGTGGTAGTAGTCGCGCAGTTGCGGATAACGCTGGCCCAGCCCGAGGCCTTCGTTGTCGAAATACTTGTAGGCATTGGCGGTGCCGCCGACGAGTTCGTTGTGGTACTCCCACGCGCTGGGTTCGCGGATGGTCATCGCGAAGGCGGCGATGTACGGCACCGCGACCAGCGCCAGCCAGGCGCGCGAGCGGCGTCGCCATGCCCAATCAAGCGCCGCGCCAGCGCCGATGGCCAGACCGAGCACCACCGGCAGCGCGTGCCGCACGCCGCCCCAAACCCCGCCGGAT
Source organism: Lysobacterales bacterium (assembly GCA_017302075.1). Taxonomy (GTDB): domain Bacteria; phylum Pseudomonadota; class Gammaproteobacteria; order Xanthomonadales; family Xanthomonadaceae; genus Thermomonas; species Thermomonas mangrovi. Next base: position 12,022 of record JAFLEB010000026.1, on the reverse strand, counting down.
CCCACCAGCGCGGCCATGTGGAACGCGCAGGCGAGCACCACCGCCAGCAACGGCCAGCGCAGGCGGGCATCGCGCGCGGCGCGTGCGCTGGCCAGCAGTCCTGCCAGCGCCAGCGCCATCAGCGCCAACGGCAGCTTGGACGCGACGATCGCCGGCCAGGAGAACCACGGCGGGGTGCCTTCGTACAGCGTGCCCCAGATCCGGAACAGGCTGCCACTGCGGCCCTCGACGCCGGTGCGCACGGTATCGGCCAGGCCCCAGAGATAGGACTCCGGCAGCAGGGCATGGCGATCTGCGAACGCCAGCGACTGCTGCCAGTGCGGCAGCCGCAGCTCGCCGATCTTTTCCGCGATCGGGCGGTTGTAGTGGTCGCGCCCGTCCGGATCGGCCTTGAATCGGAAGTCGTAGGCGCCCCACAGCACGACCAGGGCGAGCAACGCGGCGGTCGCGCCCATCGCGTTGCGGCGCAGGGCTTCGCGCGGGGAGGTCCGCAGGCCCCATGCCGCGGCGGCCACCAGCATCAGCGCAAGCCCGGCCAGGCCGGCGAGCGCCGAATGCTTGGCGGTCAGCGCCAGTCCCATCGCCAGGCCGGTGGCCACGGCCCAACGCCAGCGCCACGTGGTCGCCAGCAAGCCCGTGCACAGTGCCGCGATGGCCAGCGTCAGCCCCAGCGGCAGGTCGGTCATCACCACCGGCATGTGCGCGGCGACCGTGGGCTCCAGGGCGAGGAAGGCGAGGGTGCCGGCCGCCCACGCCAGGCCGAAGGCGCGCCAGAGCAACAGGCCCAGCACGCACAGCAGCAGGCCGTTGAGCGTCCACATCGCCGGGCGCGACACCGCCTGTGCCGCGGCCGGCACGTTGTCCTGGTACATGGTTTCCTGGACCCAGCGGCGCTCCTCTTCCTTCTCCTTCAGCGGTTGCGGCGGGCGCAACTTGAAGCTGTCCGGCATCCACGCGCCGACCCAGCGCTTCACCAGCGGTGGATGCTCGGGATTGAGGTGGTAGCCCTCGCCGCGGGCGTAGCTGGTGCCGGCGACGATGTGCCAGGCCTCGTCGATGCTGAAGCCGTCCTGCGCGGTGCCGATGGCGGAGCGCCACACCGCCAGCAGGGACAGCAGCACGACGAGGACGAAGCCGGCGAGGCGCGTGGATGCGGTCGGGGTCATGCGCTGTCAACACGCGGAAAGCCGGTTTGTCAGGCCACCGCGGCGCGTTGCCGCCTTGCCCCAGGTCAATGTGCGCCGATCGCGGGAGGCCTAGGCTGCCGACTCCATCGCCACCTCGCTTGCCATGCCCGATCGCCTGTCCGCCCGCCGCCTGCTGCGCATGCTCGACCTGACCAGCCTCGGCGAAGACGATCCACCCGCCCGCATCGCCGTGCTTTGCGAGGCGGCCGAGCCTCGCCACGGCAGCGTCGCCGCGGTCTGCGTGTACCCGGAGCATGTGCAGGCCTGCCGTGCGCGGCTTGCCGGAGGCCCGGTGCGCGTGGCCACCGTGGTGAACTTCCCGGATGGCGCGGCCAATCCGAATCGCGCGGCGCGCGAGTGCCGACGCGCACTGGCGGTGGGCGCGCAGGAGATCGACCTGGTCTTCCCGTGGCGGGCCTTGCAGGCCGGCGATGCGGCGGTCGGTGGCCGGGTGGTGGCGGCCTGCCGCGCGGTGCTGCCGGAGGGCATCCCGCTCAAGGTGATCCTGGAGTCCGGGATGCTCGATCCGATGCAGTTGCGCGCGGCCTCGATGCTGGCGCTGCAGGCCGGCGCCGATTTCCTGAAGACGTCCACGGGCAAGGCGGCTGCCGGCGCCAGCCCCGAAGCCGTGCAGGCCATGCTGGCGGCGATCGGCGACAGCGGACGCGCCTGCGGCTTGAAGGTGTCCGGCGGCGTGCGCACGTTCGCCGACGCGATGGCGTACCTGCAGCTCGTCGAATCGATGATGGGCGAGGGCTGGGCGACGCCGGCGCGTTTCCGGATCGGCGCCAGCAGCCTGCTCGACGACCTGCTGCGGGTGCTGGAGGGCGATGCCCACGCGGGGCATGCCGCCGGCGGCATGGCGTACTGATGCCGCGGGCCCTGCTCATCGTCGCGGATTCGCTCGGCATCGGTGGTGCCCCGGATGCCGCGTGCTTCGGCGATGCCGGTGCGGATACCTTCGGCCACGTCCTGCAGGCCTGTGCGCCGCAGCTGCCCCACCTGCGCGCGCTGGGCCTGCACGCGGCGCACGCATTGGCGCAGGGCAGGCTGCCGCGCACGCACGAGCGCCCCGGACCGGGTGCCTGCTGGGCGGCGATGCAGCCGGTCTCGACCGGCAAGGACACCACCAGCGGGCACTGGGAACTGTGCGGCGCGCCGGTGGATTTCGAATGGGGCCGCTTCACCGCCCACGAGGACAGCATTCCCGCGACGCTGCTGGACGCGTTGTGCGCCCGCGCCGGCCTGCCGGGCGTGCTCGGCAATTGCCGGGCCTCCGGTACCGAGATCATCCAGCGCCTGGGCGAGGCGCACATCGCCAGCGGCAAGCCCATCGTCTACACGTCTGCCGATTCGGTGCTGCAGATCGCCGCGCACGAAGTCCACTTCGGCCTGGCGCGACTGGAGGCCACCTGCCGCATCGCCCGCGAGCTGGCCGACGACCTGCGCATCGCGCGGGTGATCGCGCGGCCGTTCGTGGGCACGCGGGCTGGCGACTTCCGGCGCACCGGCCACCGCCACGACCATTCGGTGCCGCCGCATCGCCCGACCTTGCTCGACGCGCTGGTCGCATCCGGCCGCGAGGTGCTGGCGATCGGCAAGGTCGCGGACATCTTCGCCGGTCGCGGCATCAGCCGGTCGATCCCGGCCAGCGGACTGGACGCCTTGCTGGATGCCACCGAAACCTGCTTCGCCGGGGCCCGCGACGGCAGCCTGGTGTTCGTGAACCTGGTCGACTTCGACAGCGAGTACGGGCATCGCCGCGACGTCGCCGGCTATGCCGCGGCGCTGGCGCGGTTCGATGCGCGCCTGCCGGCGCTGTGCCGGCTTGCCGGCGATGGCGACCTGCTGCTGCTCACCGCCGACCACGGCAACGACCCGACCTGGCCGGGCAGCGACCACACCCGCGAGTGCGTGCCGCTGCTCGCCGTTGGCGGCGGCCTGCGACCGGGCAACGCCGGACTACGGCCTGCGTTCGCCGACGCCGGGCAGACCCTGGCGCGCCACTTCGGCCTGCCTGCGCTGGCCCATGGCACTGCGCTTCCCCTCGCTTGCTGAGCACGCCCATGTCGACCCCGCACATCGCCGCCGAGCGCGGCGCCTTCGCCCCCACGGTGCTGCTGCCCGGCGATCCGCTGCGCGCCGAGCACATCGCCGCGACCCTGCTCGACGATGCGGTGGAAGTCACCCGCGTGCGCGGGATGGCGGGTTTCACCGGGCGTTGGCGCGGGCAGCCGGTATCGGTGATGGGGACCGGCATGGGCATCCCCTCGGCGTCGATCTACGCCACCGAGCTGGTGCGCGAATACGGGGCCACGCGACTGGTGCGGATCGGCACCTGCGGCGCCGTCGCCGCGGACCTGCAACTCGGCGACATCGTGCTGGCGCAGGGGGCGTGCACCGATTCCGGGGTCAACCGCACGCGCTTCCGCGGCATGGACTTCGCCGCGATCGCCGGCTTCGACCTGTTGTCCACGGTCGCGGCCGCGGCGCGCATGCGCGGGGAGCGGTTCGCGGTCGGCAACCTGTTCAGCGCCGACCTGTTCTACCACCCGGATCCCGCCCTGCTGGACACCCTGGACACGATGGGCGTGCTCGGCATCGACATGGAAGCCGCCGGCCTGTACGGCATCGCGGCGCAGCACCGGGTGCAGGCGCTGGCCGTGTGCGCGGTCTCCGACCAGTTGCGCGAGGGCGGGCGTTGGTCGCCCGCGCAGCGGCAATGCGGGGTGGATGCGATGGTGCGGCTGGTGCTGGACGCGCTCGCGGGATAGGCACGAGGCCGGGCCGATTCCCGGTGGCCGCCGGCAGGCGATAAGCTGCGGCGATGGACGCGATCCCCACGATCTGGACCTACGACTGGGTGCCCGAAGGGCCCCGCGGTTTCGTGCGCGACCTCCGCCTGCGCTGGGCGGCGGAGGAGGCCGGGCTGGCGTACGCCATCCGCACCGTGCCGTTCCGCGGGCGCGAGACCAATCACCTGGACGCGCAGCCGTTCGGGCAGGTGCCGTTCCTCGAGGATGGGGAAGTCCGCCTGTTCGAGAGCGGGGCCTGCCTGCTGCACCTCGCCGGCAAGGACGAGCGGCTGATGCCGCGCGATCCGGTCGCGGCGGCGGACACGCTGCAATGGGTGATGGCGGCGCTGAATTCGATCGAGATGGTCAGCGTGCCGTGGTGGTTCCTCACCATGTCCGGGCAGGCCGACAACCCGCTCGGTGCCTGGCTGGACAAACGCCTGGGCCAGTTGGAGGCGGTGCTCGCCGGCCGCGAGTGGCTGGCGGCGGGTCGCTTCACCGTCGCCGACCTGGTGATGGCCGATGTCCTGCGCGTGCGCAAGGTGCGCGAACGCGGCGACCGCCCGGCGACCGAGGCCTATCTCGCGCGGATCCTGGAACGTCCGGCCTTCCGCAAGGCGCATGCCGACCAGCTGGCGCATTTCCGCGCAGCCGATGCGGTGCCCTGACCCGCGCCGGCCGCGCTCCACGTTGTCTGTTGTGACGCCGCCATCCTCGTGCCGGGGGACGCATGACCTCCGATGACTTCCCCTCCTTGCTGGCCCGAGCGCAGGCGCATGCGGGCGACTTCCTGCACGACCTGCCCACCCGGTTCGTGGGCGCGCGCGCCAGCCGCGAGGAGATGCTCGCCGCGCTCGATGGACCTTTGCGGTTGGCCGGCGAGTCGCCGATGGCCGTGCTCGACCTGCTGGCGGCGCAGGCCCCACGCGGGGCATCGGCGTGCGCCGCGCCGCGCTACTTCGGCTTCGTGATTGGCGGAGCGCTTCCGGTGGCGCTGGCCAGCGACTGGCTGGTCTCGACCTGGGACCAGAACGCCGGCATCCACGTCATTTCGCCGTTGGCCGCGGCGCTTGAGGAAGTCGCCGCGCGCTGGCTGCTGGACCTGTTCGACCTGCCGCGCGGCAGCGGGGTCGGCTTCGTCACCGGCTGCCAGATGGCGCACGTCACCTGCCTGGCGGCCGCCCGCCACGGCCTGCTGCGCGAACTCGGCCGCGACGTCGAGTCCGATGGCCTGCACGACGCGCCGCGCATCCACGTGGTCGCGTCGCGCGACGCGCACGTCACCCTCGGGGTCGCGCTGCGCTACCTCGGGATGGGCACGCGCTCGCTGGTCGCGGTCGACGCGGATGCGCAGGGGCGGATGCGCGTCGACCACCTGCGCGAGGTGCTGGCCGGACTGCAGGGGCCGGTGATCGTGTGCGCGCAGGCCGGCAACGTGAACACCGGCGCCTTCGACCCGCTGCCGGCGGTCGCCGAAGTCGCGCGTGCCCGGGGTGCCTGGCTGCATGTGGACGGTGCGTTCGGCCTGTGGGCGCGGGCCGGTGGCGCGCCTGCCTTGCAGGCGGTCGCCGCGGGGATGGACCTGGCCGATTCCTGGGCCACCGATGCGCACAAATGGCTGAACGTGCCGTACGACTGTGGCGTGGCGATCGTCCGCGATGCCGAGGTGCATCGCGCCGCGATGACCTCGACTGCCGCCTACCTGGTCCAGACCGCCGGCGCCGAGCGCGACGCGGTGGATTGGGTCCCGGAATTCTCGCGGCGCGCGCGGGGCATCCCCGTGTACGCGGCGCTGCGTGCGCTGGGACGTGCGGGCGTCGCCGATCTCGTCGACCGCTGTTGCGCGCGGGCGCGGCAGTTCGCCGAAATGTTGTCCGCAGAGCCTGGCGTCGCGATCCTCAACGAGGTCGTGCTGAACCAGGCGCTGGTGCGCTTCGACGACGACCAAACCACCCGCGCGGTGATCGCCGGCGTGCAGGCCGAGGGCACCTGCTGGGCCAGCGGGACGACCTGGCATGGACAGGCCGCGATGCGCATCTCGGTGTCCAACTGGGCGACCAGCGAAGACGACGTGGCGATTTCGGTGGCGGCGATGCTGCGCGTGTATCGTGGCCTGCGCGGCGGGGCGGATTGAGCGCAATCCGCCGCGTGCCTCGGCGTCGTCATCCGCGAAGCAACGCCCCCAACCGCGACCCGATCGACCCGCTGCGGACCTGCACCTGCGATAGCCCTGTTTCCCGCTCTGCCTTCGGGTGATCGACAATCTCCTCATGATCAAACCGCTGGCCTGCCTGCTGTTCGTGCTCGCCTGCGCCGCCGGTCGCGCGGCCGCGGCGGAAGACGCCGAGCCGCCCGCACCGGTCGCATGCCGGGCGCAGGCACCGACGTCCGCATTCGAACGCGCGGTGCTGGCCGAGGTGAATCGCGCGCGCACCGCGCCACGTGCCTACGCGGACACCGTGCGTGCGCTGTACGCGGGGATCGACGCGCATGGCCTGTACCGGCGCGGCGAGCGGCGGATGGCGGTGGGCGAGGGCCCCGCCGCGGTGGACGAGGCGCTGCGTTTCCTGGGCGAGGTCGAGCCGGTCCCGCCGCTGCGCATGGCCAGCTGCCTGAACCTCGCCGCGGCCCGGCATGCGCGTGCGAAGGGCAGCGTCGGCGGCAGCGGCCACCTGGGCGCGAACGGCTGGACGCCGTCGCGGCGCGCCTCGGCATCCACCGAAGCGCCGGTGGGATGCTCGGAGAACATCGCCTACGGCTACGACGACGTGGCGGAGATGGTCGCCGCGCTGGTGGTCGACGATGGCGTCGCCGGGCGCGGCCATCGCCGCAACCTGTTCGACCCTCGGATGCGCAGCTTCGGTGCCGGGCGCGCGTCCCACCTGCTGCGCCGGATCATGGACGTGCAGCTGTTCTGCCTGCAGGACGTCGAGGGCTGAGCAGCTCAGCCGGTGTCGTCGCGCATCCGTTGCACGCGCTTGCGGAAATCCGCCACGTTGTTGCCGCGGATCTGGCTCGCCTGCGTGCCCTTGACCTCGTCGACCTTGCGGTCGCGTTCGGCGCCGGTCACGGGTTGCGCCTCGACCAGGGTCTCGCGCTCGAAGGCGTGCGACTTGTCGGTGTTGCGGTAGTAGCGGTACAGCATCCAGTACAGGCCGACCGCGCCGGCCGGACCGAGCAGGAGCAGGCCAAGGCCGCCGTCGTCGCTCATCACTGGCTCCCGATGATCATGAGGGCGATCGCCTCGAGGAAGGTGCCGGTCGCGATCGCGGCCAGCAGCAGCTTCCATTGCTGGACCGGGACGCTGCCCATGGTCTCGCCGGTGCGGCCGTTGACCGCGATGTAGTGCAGCATCCCGCCGTTGCTGCCGGGTTCGTGGTACGAGTACAGCCACACCGGCAGGTACATCGAGACCCAGCGGGTGCCGTGCACGTCGAGTTGCTCGCGCTCCCAGCGCACGCCGCGGTCGAAGCGCCGCACCGAACCCTGCACCTGCGCGCGGGCGATCGACAGCAGCTGGTCCTCGAGCCGTGGCCGCAGGTGCTCGACGTCCTGGTCGCGCTTTTCCGAGCTGAAGCCGGAGAGGTAGGACGCGTTCCACTTCACCGCGTTCTTGGTGTCGAACGGCAGGATGGTGTTGATGATGTTGTTGGTGTTGGCGCTGGTGTCGAGGTTGCCCCGCTTGCCCGAGGATTCCAGCGGCAGGTCGTCGACGGTGAAGTCGACGTGGCGCGCGACCGCGTACACGTCGGCGTCGTAGTAGGTCTTCTTCTTGTCGCCGCTGCCGCGGGTGTAGCGGGCGGTCTCGATCTCGCCCTGGCCGTCGATGTCGGCGCTGGCCCGGCCGTCCACGATCATGTACGGCATGTACACGCCGACCACGTTCTCCGGCGTGAACTGGTCCTTGAAGGCCTTCAGCGCGAACAGCCTGCGCTTGTCGACGAACTGGCGGATGCGCGCCACCGCATCGGCTTTCTTGATGTGGAAGGGCAGCACCGCGTCAGGCACCGCGCCGTTGGCGACCTGCTCGTTGACGCCGAACACATGCCGGCACCAGTGGCAGCGCGCGGTCATCGCGTTCTCGGTGTTGACCGTGACCTCGGCGCCGCAGCCGCTGCACTTGAAGCTCACCAAGCTGGCGGCGTCGGCGGCGATGTCGCGCGCGCCGGAGGCGATGACCGTGCCGCTGAGCTGGTCGAGTCCCTCGCCGAAGCCGAATTCCTCCTCGACGCGCTGGCCGTGCCAGGTGTGCCGGCAGTACAGGCAGACCAGCAGGTCGCTGCCCGGCTTCTGGCGGATGTCGGTGGCGCCGCACTTCGGGCAGCGGTTGAGCCCGTCCTTCAGCTCCTCAGACGCGGTGTCGATCGCGACCGGGTCGGGCTTGAGCAGCTCGTCGCGGATCGGCGGCGGCAGGGTCGCCGGGTCGATGGCCAGTTCACCGGGCGCCGGCGGTACATCGCGCGGCGAGCCCGGGCCGGTCGGCGGTGGCCCCGCCGGGGGTGCCGGCGGGGGTGTCGGTGAGGTCGTCATGCGCGGTGCCGTGCGACCGGGTTAGAGGCCGAGGGCCTTGGCCTTGAGCGCGTCGTAGTCGGCCTGGGTGATCAGGCCGAGGTCCAGCATCTCCTTGGCCTTCTTCAGCCGGGCGACCGGGTCGTCGGCGGCCGGCGCGGCGGGCGCGACCGGCTGCTGCAGCCCGCCGATGCCGCCCATCATCCCGGTGGCCATGCCCAGGCCCATGATCCCGGCGGCACCGCCGTTCTCGCCGGCGGACTGGATGCCCTGGGCGACGCTGGCCTGCAGGTTGGAATTGCCGCGCGCGCCGGACAGCGCGTCGGCGCGCTGCACGGTCTTCAGCAGCTCGCGGGTGTTGGCGTCGTACTCGATCGAGACGATCGCGGTCTTGACGATCGCCAGGCCGCGGTCGGAGCGCCACTGGTACGCGTTTTCGACCGCGTCCGACAGGCTCCTGGCGAAGCCCACCGAGTCCTGCTGGATCTTGGTGATGCGGTTGCCCTTGGACGGATCGTTGGTGTACAGGCTGAAGGCCGGGGCGAGCGAACCCACCACTTCATTGAACAGCTGCGCGGCGGCGGCGTTGTCGAGGTCGGTGAAGTCGAACACCTCGCCCGGGCGCAGGAAGCTGGCCGGCACGAAGTTCTTCACGAACAGGATCGGGTCGACGATCTTCAGCGTGTAGGAGCCGCGGGTGACCGCGCCGACCTGGGTGTTGAGGAAGCCGTCGTCCCAATAGATCTCCGACTGGGTCCCGAAGCGGTTGTCCGGCAGCTCCTTGAGCGAGACGAAGAACGCCAGCTGCTGGGTGCCCGGGATGCCGCCGAACTTGAAGCGTTCCCAGCTCTGCTTGATCAACGGGCTGACGATCCCGTCGCCGGCGAAGATCGACTGCGAGTTGACGTCGTCCGAGCGCCATTCGTAGCCGCCGGGCTCGGCGGCGAAGCCGGTGATCTTGCCATCCTGCATCAGCAGCAGGCCGTAGCCCTCCGGCACCACGATCTTCGAGCCGTTGCTGATGATGTTGCTGGAGCCGTGGGTGTTGGAGCCGCGACCGGCATTGGTCCCGCGCGGCACCGCGGCGAACAGCGCCGCCGTCGGCGACAGCCCGTCCGGCACCGTGTAGAAGTCCTTCCACTGGTCGCCCAGCATGCCGCCGACCGCACCCACCACCGCCTGCACAAGACCCATGGCCACTCTCCGCGATTCGTGGCGGGGAACCGTCCCCGCCATGCCGCCGCACTATACCGTCCCGACGCGTCGCGATCGGGACGGCACGCAGGTGCGCACGGCTCCCGGTTCGAATACGCAAATCGGCCGCCAGGACCGGCCATCGGCAAGCGCAGGCGCACCGGCGGGGAGTCCGGCGTGCCCGGTTCGCGGGACGCGCGGGTTCAGTCGCCCTGGACGAAGGCGTCCGGGATCTCGTAACGCTCGTCGCCGAGCATGGCGATGGTGGTGTCGCCCTCGCGGCGGGAGGAAATCTTCATCGCCGCGGTGCCATCGGCCTGTGCGGTCGAGAACGACAGGAAGCTGCCGTCCTTGTTGAACAGGATCGTGCGCTTCATGCCGTCGGGCAGGTTCACTTCGACATACGGGCCGGTCTCGGCATCGCGGACCACGCCGGCATCGCACATCCCGGCGGCCGCGCCCTTGTAGCCGGCGCAGCGGACCTGCGCGGTGGCGTTGTAGTGGGTCCCGGTGACCTTGGCATCGCCTTGGCCATCGCCGTCGCCCGGCGTGCCGGCACCATTGGGCACGGACACCAGCGTCACGCCATCGACCGTGCCGACCACCGTGCCGCCCAGCTTGGCGGCGTCGTCGGCGGACAGGCAGCCAGCGAGGGTGGCGCTGTCGTCCAGGAAGTTCACGGTCGCCTCGCTCTCGCCGATCTTGCGGCAGGCATCGCCGGCATTGGGGAAGCCGTCGCCGACCACGACCAGGCTGGCGGGCCAGGTGGCGGGAGCCGCTGCGGCGGGGGCGGCGGGAGCGGCGTCGGCGGCGGGTGCAGCCGTCTCGGCCGGCTTCTGGCAGCCGGCAACGGCGAGGGCAACGGCGAGGGACCGCAGCCTGGCGGGGATCTTGGCGTGCATGCGTGCGGGCTCCGGAAGGGGTGGGCGTGGACGACCGCCGTCCACTCGAGCGCGTCTTGCATGGCGTACGGGTGTGGTTCGGACGGGCATCGGTATCCTCCGCGCATGGCCAAGCTCCTGCTCAACCTGCGCAACGTGCCCGATGACGAGGCCGACGACGTCCGCGCGCTGCTCGACGCGCATGCGATCGGCTACTACGAGACCCGGCCGGGGCCCTGGAACATCTCGCTGGGCGGGATCTGGATCCGCGACGAGGCGGACGTCATCGAGGCGAGGCGGCTGATGGCCGCCTACCAGGCCGAACGCGGCGCCCGTGCCCGTGCCGCGTACGAGGCAGCACGCCGCGATGGGACGGCGGGAAGCTTCTGGAGCGTACTCCGCGACGAGCCGGCGCGGGTATTGCTGGCGCTGTTCGGGATCCTGCTGGCGCTTGCACTGGTCGCGTTGCCGGTGCTGCTGATCGGGCGCTGACCGCCCCTGTCGTACCGGCGGCTCAAGGCAAGGTGGGCGCAGGTCGCTCCTTGTACCGCGCCAACAGCGCCTGCAGCGGCGGAACCCCGTAGCGCCCGCGTTCGGCATCGCTGACGGTGCGGTCGATCGGGGGCAGGTACTCCTCGCCGGTTTCCTGGTCGACCAGTCGATTGGTGCCGTACTTCTGGCGTCCTTCGGTGAACGTCAGGTAGCGATCGATGGTTTGCGCCACCAGCGTGGCGGCGTCCTTCTCGCCCGCCTCGAATGCGGACTGCGCCAGGTAGTGCGCGAGCAGGTAATTCTCCGCGCTTTCGCTGCGCAAGGCGCCATCGCACGTCACGAGTCCGGTGTGCTGCAGGACCAGCGCCGCGTTCAGCTTGTCGGTCGGGTCGAGGGCTTGGCCGGAGGCGAGGATCCGCAGGACATGCTGGCGCCGTTCGGCGTCGCGGTGGTCCTGTTGCGCCGCCATGCGCGATGCCTGGTCATCGCGGGCCAGCTGGGCCAGCTCCGGGTTGCCGGCATGGACGTTGGGGACGGCGAGGACGGCGAGGACGGCGAGCACAAGCAGCGAAAAGCGTCGCGACATACGTTCGTTCCTTGGCGGAGTCGCGCAGTATCTCCGCCCATTAAGGCCATTGCGGAGTCCGCGTGCGCCCGCGCGTCACGGCTGGGATCGATCGCGCCAGGCGCGGGACGGATGGCGTCATGCATGGGAGATCCCGGATCCCCTGGCGTTGTGCTGGGGCGACTGCGGCCCCGCCCGTCGTGAGGGCCACAGAAGAGGGCTTCTGGGACGGCTCCTGCGCTGCGTGGCCGCACGCGTCGCCGACGACACCGGTGGGGGAGGGGCGATTTCCTCGGCTGAATCCTGTGTTCGCAGGTACGGCCACCACATGAAGGCCACCGCCGCCGCGCTGCCGGCGAGGGTCAGCAGTGCCATCGCGACCAGCAGCGCCCCGACCGT
>JAFLEB010000025.1 GCA_017302075.1 Lysobacterales bacterium | reverse complement strand
GAGGTCGGGCGAGGGGCCGGGCTGCGCGGTCGCGGGTTCGGCGCGCGGCAGTTGCCTGCGCCCGTCGAGTGCGGCGCAGACTTCGAGCAGGGTGCGCGCGGTGCGCACGTCGACGTCGGTGGCGAGCGCGGCCTCGGCGCCGTCGCCCGGCGCGACCAGCAGGCGATGGCCGGCGGCGCCGGCGGCCAGCGCCGCCGCCAGCGCGCCATCGACGCCGCGGATCTCGCCGGTCAGGGCCAGCTCGCCGACGAATTCCCAGCCGGCCAGCGCCTCGTTCGCCAGTTGCCCGCTGGCGGCCAGGATGCCCAACGCGATCGCCAGGTCGTAGCGCCCGCCGTCCTTGGGCAGGTCGGCCGGGGCGAGGTTGACGGTGATCCGGCCGTTCGGGAAATCCAGTTGCGCGCACTGGATCGCCGCGCGCACGCGATCCTTGGCCTCGCGCACCGCGGCCTCGGGCAGGCCGACGATGTGCATCGCCGGCAGGCCGCCGGCCAGGTGCACCTCGACCCGCACTTCGGGCGCGCGCACGCCCACCCGCGCACGGCTGTGCACGATCGCAAGTCCCATGGTGGCGGCCCTCAGTGCTGGGGCGGCTTGGGCGCGTCGCCGGCGGCGGCGAGTTCGGCGAGCTGCCGTTCGAGCGCCTCCAGCTTGTCGCGGGTGCGCGCCAGCACCGCGCGCTGCACGTCGAATTCCTCGCGGGTCACCAGGTCCAGCTTGCCGAGCCCGGCCTGCAGCACCGACTTGAAGTTCTGCTGCAGTTCCTCGCGGCCCTCGCGCAGGCCCGGCGGGACCAGGTTGCTGAGGCGGCGGGCGAGGTCGTCGAGTTGGGCGAGGTCGATCATCGAGGCGGTCTTCATGGGCGGCTCCTGCGGCCGGCGGGCCGTTCCCGACAGGCTGCGGCGCCGGGGGCGCCGCGTCCGTCGGCGCAGGACGCGTCGCGGGGTGGGGGAATTCCCAGCCTTGCGCGGCGCCAGTATGCAGGGTCGCCGCGCGCTATGCTCGCGCCATCGAGCGAAGGAGCACGCGATGAAAATGGTGATGGCCATCATCAAGCCGTTCAAGCTGGACGATGTCCGCGAGGCGCTGGCGGAGGTCGGCGTGGCCGGCATCACCGCGACCGAGGTCAAGGGCTTCGGCCGGCAGAAGGGCCACACCGAGCTCTACCGCGGCGCCGAATACGTGGTCGACTTCCTGCCCAAGATCAAGCTGGAGGTGGCGGTGACCGACGACCGCGTGGACGTGGTCACCGAGGCGATCATGCGCGCGGCCGGCACCGGCAAGATCGGCGACGGCAAGATCTTCGTGTGGGGCCTGGACCAGGTGGTGCGGATCCGCACCGGCGAGATGGACGCCGACGCGCTCTAGCGCGGTCAGGCTTCGGCGCGGTCGCGGCCGCGCTGCTTGGCGCGGTAGAGCGCCGCATCGGCGCGGTCGAGCAGGCTGTCGCGGTCCTCGTCGCGCCGGCATTGGGCGATGCCGATGCTGACGCTGACCCTCAGCTCCGGGTCGATCTTCGGGAAGCGCAGCCCGCGCGTCGCCTCCAGCAAGCGTTGCGCGACCACGGTGGCCTGCGCAAGGCTGGTTTCCGGGCACACCACCACGAATTCCTCGCCGCCCACCCGGCCCAGCGGGTCGCGCCCGCGCAGCTGGGCCTCCCACGCGTCGACCGCGGCGCGCAGGACGGCATCGCCGGCCGCGTGCCCGTAGCGGTCGTTGACCGTCTTGAAGTGGTCGAGGTCGAGCATCAGCAGCGACAACGGTTTCTCCTCGGCATGCGCTTGCGCCAGCGCGCGCGCGGCCTCGTCCTCGATCCCCATCCGGCTGGCCGCCCCGGTGAGGGGATCCTGCATCGCCAGCGTGTGCATCGCCCGCGACCTGGCGCGCTGGCGCCAGGCCAGCGATGCCAGCAGGGCGACCAGCAGCGCGCCCAGCGCCAATGCGGCGGTTTGCCAGCGGCGAACGCGTTCCAGCACCGCCACTTCCTGCTGCTTGCCCAGCGCTTCCGCGCGCAGCCTGCGGTTGTCCCATTCGCGGCGCTGGATTTCGGATTCGTACTCCAGCAGGAGGCCCTGTTGGAGCCGCATCTTGCCCTGCAGCTTGAGTTGCAGGCCGGCGTAGCGCTTGTAGTCTTCCAGCGCGGCGGCGGTCCAGCCGAGCGCCTCCTCGCTGGCGGCGCGCGCCTTGAACAAGTCGGCGAGGTAGCGCTGGTTGCCGTTGCGTTCGATCAGCGGCTGCGCCTGCCGATACCGTTCCATCGCGCCGATGTGCTGGCCTTGCCGCGCCAGGGCTTCGCCGGTGAGCAGCAACAGCATGTCGTCGCTGGAGGTGTCTTGTTCGGCGGCAAAGCCGGCCCGCGCCAGCGCCAGCGTCTCCAGCGCGGCCTTCGGGTCGCCGAGCGCGACCTGCGCCCCGGCGAGGCCCAGGCGCGCGGCGTTCGCGCTGTAGTTGTCGCGTTCGCGCTCGGCGATGGCGAGCGCGCGCCGGAATGCATCGCTGGCCTTCTCGGGGGCGCCGGATTCGTCGTGGAGGAAGCCGAGCTGGATCAGGTTGGTGGCAACGCCTTCCCAGTCGCCGCGCGCTTCCAGGCGCGTCGCCGCCGCCTCGAAATGGCGGCGCGCCTGTTCGAAATCGCCCATCCGCCGGTAGCCGATCGCCATGCTGAGCATCAGCGATTCGACTTCGCCTTCGATCCCCGCGCCGCGATAGGCGGCACGCGCACGCTGGAAATCCAGCATCGCGCGCGCCTGCTCGCCGAGCAGGGACAGGATGTCGCCGCGTGCATGGAGCGCCTCGCCGAGGAGTTGCTGCTCGGGCCCGCCTTGCAGCAGCGCGATGGCCTTGTCGATCTCGGGCAGGCCGCGCTGCGAACCGCTGGCGGCCATCAGGTAGGCGGTGCGGCACAGCATCGCGCGCGCCTCGGAGGCCACGTCGCGGACGTCGCGCGCGCGGCGCAGCGCTTCGTCGGCGTAGGCCAGGCCCTGCGCCGGATCCTTCCAGCGATCGCTGCCGCAGTACAGGGCGCGGAAGCGTGCGTCGCGGAGCGGATCGCCGGCCGGCAACTGGGCGCGCAGGCGTTCCAGGTCGGCGTCGTAGGCGGCGCGGGTGGCATCGAGCGAGGCGGGACCGACCACGCGCTGGAAGGTCTGGTCGAATGCGGCGGCGCGGGTGCTGCCGGGTTCGGCCTCGTCGCGACGGACGACGTCGCTGGCATGCGCCGCCCGCGCGCCCGCCAGCGCGGCCACGAGCAGGATCGCCGTCAGGATCGTCAAACGGCCTCGCACAGCCTGTCTTCCATCGCCCGGGAACGCCACCCTATCCAGCCGAGGATACCCGCACCGTGCGCCCGGTCGCACTTCGCCCGCGGTCAGCCGGCGGCCAACGCCTCGGCCACGAACGGCGGCAGCGCCTGCGCGCCCTTGTGCAGGTCGGCGCTGTAGTAGGCGGTCTTGAAGCCCTTGGCGCGCGCGTCGGTTTCGCGGAAGCCGAAATCGGCGCCGGCGGCCTTCTTCGCCATCGTGCAGCTCCACCAGCCGGTGGGGTAGCAGGGCTGCGGGAACGGCAGGGTCTGGAAGCTGGCGAAGCCGGCCTTGCCCATCTCGGCGCGCATCGCCTTGATCAGGTCGAGCAGGACCAACGGCGATTCCGACTGCTGCACCAGGATGCCGTCGTCCTTCAGCGCGCGGTGGCAGCTTTCGAAGAACGCCTGGTTGAACAGGCCCTCGGCCGGTCCGACCGGATCGGTGGAGTCCACGATCACGATGTCCACGCTGCCGGGCGCGCAGTTCGCCATGTAGGCGATGCCGTCGTCCCACAGCAGTTCCGCGCGCGGGTCGCCGTTGGCCTCGCACAGTTCGGGGAAATACTTCTCCGCCATCCGCGTGACCTGCTCGTCGATGTCGCACTGCACGGCCTTTTCCACGCCGGGGTGGCGCAGCACCTCGCGCAGCGTGCCGCAGTCGCCGCCGCCAATGATCACCACCCGCTTGGGATCGGCGTGGGTGAACAGCGCCGGGTGCGACATCATCTCGTGGTAGAGGAAGTTGTCGCGGGTGGTGAGCATCATCGCGCCGTCGATCAGCATGACGTTGCCCCAGTCGGTGCTCTCGTAGATCTCGATGTGCTGGAACGGCGACTGCACCTCGTCCAGCTTGCGGGTCACGCGGAAGCCGATCGCCGAGCCGGCCTTCTCGAAATGCTCGTGCAGCCAGGTGGTCTCGGTCATCGCGGTGGGTCCGGGCAGCCAGGTGGGGCGCGGATTGTAGCGGATGCCCGATGACCGGGACGCCGGCGTGGCGCACGCCCGGGGCGCAAGGCCTACAATGCGCTCCCCCCGATCCCCGGCGCTCCCGACATGACCGATTGGTCGCCCGACCAGGCCCGCAAGACCTACTCGATCCCGCACTGGGCCGACGGCTACTTCGACGTCGACGCGCAGGGCCGGATCGCGGTGCGTCCGGCCGGCGCCGACGGCCCGGTGGTCGCGCTGCCGGAGATCGTCGACACCGCGATGAAGTCCGGTGCCAAGCTGCCGGTGCTGGTGCGCTTCCCCGACATCCTCGGCCACCGCCTGCGCAAGCTGCAGTCGGCGTTCGCCCAGGCCCAGCAGGACTGGGACTATGCCGGCGGCTACACCGCGGTGTATCCGATCAAGGTCAACCAGCACGCCGGCGTCGCCGGCACCCTGGCCTCGCATCACGGCGAGGGCTTCGGCCTGGAAGCCGGCAGCAAGCCGGAACTGATGGCCGTGCTGGCGCTGAGCCGCCCGGGCGGGCTTATCGTCTGCAACGGCTACAAGGACCGCGAATACGTCCGCCTGGCGCTGATCGGCCGCAAGCTGGGCCTGCAGACCTTCATCGTCATCGAGAAGCCCTCCGAGCTGAAGCTGGTGCTGGAGGAGGCGCAGGCGCTGGGCGTGCAGCCCTGCCTGGGCGTGCGCATGCGGCTGGCCTCGCTGGGCGCGGGCAAGTGGCAGAACAGCGGCGGCGACAAGGCCAAGTTCGGGCTCGACCCGCGCCAGCTGCTCGACCTGTGGAAGCGCCTGCGCGACGCCGGCCTCGGCGACTGCCTGCAGCTGCTGCACTTCCACATGGGCAGCCAGATCAGCAACGTGCGCGACATCGCCAACGGCATGCGCGAGGCGACCCGCTACTTCGTCGAGCTGTCGCGGCTGGGCGCGCGCGTGCGCTACCTCGACGTCGGCGGCGGCCTCGGCATCGACTACGAGGGCACCCGTTCGCGCTCGTACAACTCGGTCAACTACAACATCGGCCACTACGCCTCCAGCATCGTGCAGCCGCTGGCCGAGGCCTGCGCGCAGCACGGGCTGGCGCCGCCGCGCATCGTCACCGAATGCGGGCGCGCGATGACCGCGCACCACGCGGTGCTGGTGGCCAACGTCTCCGAGGTGGAGCGCGCGCCGGAAGGCCGCGTGCCGGAGTCGCACGCCGACGAATCGCACCCGGTGCGCCAGCTGCGCGACCTGCACGCCGAGCTGCCGCAGCGCCCGGCGGTGGAGGTCTTCCACGAAGCCGCGCAGGCGCACGCCGAAGGGCTCGCGCTGTACGCGCTGGGGCAGGTCGACCTGGTCCAGCGCGCGCGCATCGACGACCTGTTCTACGCCATCGCGCACGCGGTCAAGGCGCGCCTGACCTACGACGAGAAGAGCCACCGCGACCTGCTCGACGAACTCAACGAGCGCCTGGTCGACAAGTACTTCGTCAACTTCAGCGTGTTCGAGTCGATGCCGGACGTGTGGGCGATCGACCAGGTGTTCCCGATCGTGCCGATCGAGCGCCTCGACGAAGCGCCGACCCGGCGCGGCGTGATCGCCGACCTGACCTGCGACTCCGACGGCAAGATCGACGTGTACGTCGAGAACGAGGACCTCGACTCCTCGCTGCCGCTGCACGAGCTGCGCCCGGGCGAGCGCTACCGCATCGGCTTCTTCCTGGTCGGCGCGTACCAGGAGATCCTGGGCGACATCCACAACCTGTTCGGCGATACCGACGCGATCGAGGTGCGCACCGATGGCGACGGCTGCCGCATCGTGCAGCAGCGCCGCGGCGACACCACCGACGTGATGCTGGACTACGTGGGCTACAAGCTCGACGACCTGCGCCGCCGCTACAAGGCGCTGGTGACGTCGGCCGGGCTGGAAGGCCCGGAGGCCGACCGCCTGAACGAGGCGCTGGAGCGCGGGCTGACCGCCTACACCTATCTCAGCGACGAGCCGCTGGACTGAGCCGGGCCGCGGGGCCGCCCTGCGGCCTAGCGGTCGATGCGCGCCTGGGTGGCGGTTCCGCCGCTGCCACCCCGCCACGGCGCCACCACCAGCACCACGCCGGCCAGCACCAGCAGCGCGCCCAACAGGCGCAGCGCGCCCACCGGCTTCGCCGCCTGCAGCACGCCGAACTTGTCCAGCAGCAGCGAGGCGGTGACCTGCCCGAGCACCGCCAGGCAGACCATGCCGGCCGCTCCGATGCGCGGCATCAGCAGGGTGAAGCAGGCCACGTAAACCGCGCCGATCGCGCCGCCGGCCCAGATCCACGCAGGCAGTTTCAGGCTGCCCTGCAGGGTGACTGGGGTACGGGTGGCGAGCAGGTACAGTCCCAGCATCACCGTGCCGACCAGGAACGAGACGAAGGCGGCGGCGACTGGTCCGCCGACGTGGGTGCCGAGCCGCGCGTTGACCAGGCCCTGCAACGGCAGGATCGCACCCACCAGCACCGCCACCAGCAACGCCGCGACGAGGTTCATGCGGACGCCTCGCGGTGGACCTGGAAGCCGGCCACGGACTGCGAGGTCGGCATCAGCTCGAGGCGATTGATGTTGAGGTGCGGCGGCAGCGTCGCGATCCAGAAGATGGTGCCGGCGATGTCCTCGGCGGTCATCGGATTGGCGTTGGCGTAGAGCGTGTCCGACGCCGTCTGGTCGCCATGGGTGCGCACCACCGTGAACTCGGTTTCGGCCATCCCCGGTTCGATCGTGGTCACGCGCACGCCGGTGCCGTGCAGGTCGCTGCGCAGGCCCAGCGAGAACTGGCTGACGAAGGCCTTGGTCCCGCCATAGGCGTTGCCGCCGGGGTAGGGATACACGCCGGCCACCGAGCTGATGTTGATGATCGCGCCCTTGCGCGCGATGAGCGTTGGCAGCAGCGCGTGGGTCAGCGTGGCCAGCGCGGTCACGTTGGTGTCGATCATGGTCTTCCAGTCGGACAGCAGCGCGTCCTGCGCGGGCTTGGTGCCCTGCGCCAGCCCGGCGTTGTTGACCAGCAGGTCGATGCCGCGGAAGCGCCCAGGCAGTGCGTCCAGCGCGGCGCGCATCGCGGTCTCGTCGCGGACATCGAAGCAGGCCGTGTGCAGGGCATCGCCAAGCTCGGCGTGCAGGGCGGCGAGGCGGTCCGCGCGGCGGCCGGTGGCGATGACCTGCCAGCCGGCAGCGACGAAACGGCGCGCGGCGGCGCGGCCGAAGCCGGCGGTGGCGCCGGTGATCAGGGCGGTCTTGGGCATGGCGGGATCGAAGGCGATGGCGTGGGGGTGTCCACGATACCCGCCCGCGTCAGCCGGCGGTGGTGGCCAGCGCGACGACCCAGGCCAGCGCGTGCAGGTGCACCGCGGCGAGCATCGCGATGATCGCCGGGCGCAAGCGGGCGGGGTGGGCGAGGTCCCGGTGCAGCCGCAGGCTCGCGTAAAGCGCGGGCGGGAGGCTCGCCAGCGGTGCCCATGCCCAGCCGCCGGGCAGGAAGCCCGCGGCCCACCACGCCACCGCATGCGCCGCGAACACCAGCGCGCTGAACAGCCATGCGGCGTGGCGGGCACCGAGGACCACGCGCAGCGTGCGCTTGCCGGCGGCGGCATCGGCGCGCGCGTCCGGGAATCCGTTGAGCAGCAGGACCGATGCGACCAGCATCGCGAAACCCGCACCGCAGGCGACATGTGCCGGCGATGGATGGCCGCGCACCAGCGCATCGGCACCGACCACCACCAGCCACCAGGCGATGCCCACCGCGGCCTCGCCGAGGCCGCGCGCCATCAGCGCCAGCGGCGGCGAGGAATAGGCCCAGCCCAGCGCCACGCCCAGCCCGCCGATGGCGAGCAGCTCGGGTTGCCGGCGCAATGCCACCAGCAGCAGGCCACCCAACACGCAGGTGAACAGCAGCACGCGTGCGTAGCGGCGGGTCGCCTCGATCCCCACGGCGCCGTGCTGGATCAGCCCGCTGCCGCCGGTGAACGGGGCGATGGCGTCGTGGTTGCCGGCATCCGCCCCGCTGCGGGCATCTTCGTAGTCGTTCAACACGTTGCCGGCGGCATGCCCGAGCAGGGCGATCGCGAGGCCGGCCAGCAGCACCCCGACGGGCGCGCGGGCGCCCGCGTGCCAGGCAATGGCCACGCCCAGCGCATAGGCGACGAGGGTCAGGCCAAGGAAACCCGGCCTGGTCATCCGCCAATACGGTACCCCTTGTAGTGGCGGCATCATGCGCCTGGCTTGCGCGGCGGCGCGGGTTTCCGCCGCGGGGTGGCGGCTGCAGGGGAGGCGGGGGTTGCGGGCTTGCGGCGGCGACCAGTGGCTGCCTTGCCGGAGGTCTTCGCCTTGGTCGCGCGATGCTTCTGCAGCATGTCCTCGGCCAGCACCACGTCCTCGGACAGGATGCCGGCGGCCTTGGCGATCGCGATCCGCGCCTGCGCCTTGTTCTCGTCGGGATTGGCCAGCAGCAGTTCGCGGATCGCCTCGCGGATCGCGGCTTCGGCGTTGCGCTTCAGGTTGGCCTGTTCGCCACGGCGCAGCAGCGCCATCAGGGCGTCGACCACGGGCTTGATGAGGGCGGATTCGATCGGCACGGCGGGGTTCCTGTCCGGTCGGTCAGGCTAACGCCGGCGTGTCTCAGGGATCGCGATGCTGCGCGAACAGCCAGTCCCGCCATGCGTCGCCGGGCACCAGGTCGCCGGGCGGCATGTGCTGCAGGCCGGCGTAGCTGCGCAGGCGCACTCGCCGACCACCGGCGGCGCGGATGGCGGCGACCATCGCGCGGTCCGCATCGATCGGGTTTTCGGTGTCGGCATCGCCGTGCAGGACCAGGATCGGCATGTGGACCAGGTCGATGGCGTGCGAGCGCGCGGGCGCGATGCCGGCGATCGGCACCGCGGCGGCGAACAACCCGGGCCTGGCCAGCAACGAGAGCCAGGTAGCGGATCCACCCATCGAGAAGCCGCTGGCATAGACGCGCGACGCATCGACCGGCTGCCGGGCGATCACGTCATCGACCAGTTCCAGCGCCGCCGCCAGGGCCGGCGTGGCGATCGCGACGCGCGGCGCGGTCGGGTCGTCGTAGTTCGCGCTGCGCACCGGGAACTGCGGCACCAGCACGAAGGCGGGATGGCGCGCACGGATGGCGGGAATCGCCCAGGCGCGCGCGGCGAAGTCACCTGCGATTTGCGCACGGTTGTCGGTGCCGACTGCCCCGGAGCCGTGGAATTGCACGACGAGCGGGTAACACCGGCCGGGTTCCAGCCGGGCGGGCACCAGCAGCCGGTAGGGCAGCGTCGTGCCGTTGCGGGCGGTGAACGATCGGGCGGCGAAATCGTCCGCGGAAATGGCCGCTGCCACGCTGCGATCCAGGGGTGGCGTGCCACGCACCAGGAGCTCGCCGGCGTCCCGGGTGCAGCTCGACAGCAGCAGGGCTGCGCAGGCGAGCAGCCCGAAGCGCATCACTGGGTCTTGACCGCCATCGCGGGCAGGCCGCCGCCGGCCAGCTTGGACTTGGCTTCGGCCAGTTCGGAGGCGCTGCCGTACGGCCCCATCCGCACCCGATACACGGTCTTGCCGCCGATCTGCGCGGATTCCACGCGGGCGTTCAGGCCGAGCAGGGCGATCTTGGCCTTGACCGCCTCGGCATCGCCGGAGGCGCCGAACGCGCCGGCCTGGAGGATGTAGCGGGCGTCCGCGGCGTCGGCCACGGTGGCGGGCTTCGGCTCGACCGCGGGCTTGGCCTCGGCGGGGGCGGGCGCGTCGGGAGCGGGCGCGGTCCCGGCGATCGCGCTGTCGCCGATCGGGGTCGGCAAGGCATCCGTACCCGCAGCCGCGGCGGCAGCGGTCTGCTGCGCTGCCTTGGCCTGGGCGGCGGCTTCGGCCTGGGCGCTCGCCGCGAGCTCGGCGTCGCTCACCTCGACTTCTTCGCCGGGCAGCAGGGTGTAGAAATCGTACTGGGTGGGCTTGGCCTTGCCGGCGTCGCCGGCTTCGCCCGCAGGCGCGGTGTCCGGCGCGATCGCTTCGCCCTCCGCGCCGGCGCTGGCTGGCTGGGCATCCGGGTTCGGCTTCGGACGGAAGAAGCCGTCGGTGCCGCCCTCCGATTTCAGCAGGCGCGGCGCGGCCAGCACCACGGCCAGCGTCACCAGCACGCCGATCACCAGCCAGGCCCAGCCCGGCAATCCGTTAGAGCCGTTGCGTCGCGCCTGCGACTTGCCGCGTCGTGCCGCCATCACATGCTCTCCGGTGCGCCCACGCCCAACAGGTCGAGGCCGTTCGCCAGCACCTGCCGGGTCGCCAGGGCCAGGGCCAATCGCGCGTCGCGCAGGTCGGCATCTTCCACCAGCACCGGGCTGGCGTGGTACCAGCCATGGAAGGCATTGGCGAGTTCGCGCAGGTACTGGGCCACCAGGTGCGGTTCCAGCGTGGCGCCGGCGGCTTCCACGACTTCCGGGAAGCGCGAGAGTTCGCGCATCAGCTCCTGCGCGGGTGCGTCGTCCAGACGGTGCAGCGCGGCATCGCCACGGGCCGCGTCGTGCGCGTAGCCCTTCTCGCCGGCCTGGCGCAGCAGGCTGCAGATGCGCGCGTGCGCGTACTGCACGTAGTAGACCGGGTTGTCGTTGGACTGCGAACGCGCCAGGTCGATGTCGAAGGTCAGCTGCGAATCCGGCTTGCGCGCGACCAGGAACCAGCGGGTCGCGTCGCGGCCGGCCTCGTCGATCAGGTCGCGCAGGGTGAGGTAACTGCCGGCGCGCTTGGACAGCTTCACTTCCTCGCCGCCGCGCATCACCGTGACCATCTGGTGCAGCACGTAATCCGGGTAACCGGCGGGAATGCCGCAATCCAGCGCCTGCAGGCCGGCCTTCACCCGCGCCAGCGAACCGTGGTGGTCGGCGCCGAGTTCGGTCACCGCGCGCTGGTAGCCGCGCTGCCACTTGGACAGGTGGTAGGCGACGTCCGGCACGAAATAGGTGTAGGTGCCGTCGGACTTGCGCATGACGCGGTCCTTGTCGTCGCCGAAGTCGGTGGTGCGCAGCCACAGCGCGCCGCCTTCCTCGTAGGTGTGGCCGTGGGCAATCAGCT
Source organism: Lysobacterales bacterium (assembly GCA_017302075.1). Taxonomy (GTDB): domain Bacteria; phylum Pseudomonadota; class Gammaproteobacteria; order Xanthomonadales; family Xanthomonadaceae; genus Thermomonas; species Thermomonas mangrovi. The sequence continues at coordinate 14,016 of JAFLEB010000025.1, read as the reverse complement.
CGCGCACGGTCTCCTCCACCTTGCCGTCGGCGTACAGCGACGATTCCAGGAAATAGCGATCGAACGATACCCCGAACGCGGCGAGGTCGCTGTTCTGCTCGCGGCGCAGGTAGGCGACGGCGAACTTGCGGATGGCATCGAGGTCGTCGGCGTCGTCCTTACCGGAGACGACATGACCCTCGATCTCGATGCTGTCGCCGCGCAGATAGCTGGCCGCGACATCGCCGATGTAGTCGCCGTTATAGGCGTCGGCCGGCCAGTCGGCGTCGCCCGGCTTCAGGCCCTTGGCACGCGCCTGGGTGGAGATCGCCAGGTTGTTGATCTGCACGCCGGCGTCGTTGTAGTAGAACTCGCGCTTCACGTCCCAGCCGTTGGCGGCCATGACGCGGGCGATGCAGTCGCCGATCACCCCGGCGCGGCCGTGGCCCACGTGCAGCGGGCCGGTCGGGTTGGCGGACACGTATTCGACGCCCACCGTCTTGCCGCCGCCGCTGGCGTTGCGGCCGAACACGGGGCCGCCCGCGTGGATGTCGCGCACCTGCTGCTGCCAGGCGCCGGGCGCCAGGTGGAAGTTGATGAAGCCGGGGCCGGCGAGCTCGATCTTCGCCACCGCATCCGATGCCGGCAGCGCATCGACCAGCTGTTGCGCCAGCGCACGCGGATTGCTCTTCGCGGCCTTGGCCAGCAGCATCGCGGCATTGGTCGAGAAATCGCCGTGCGCGCGTTCCTTCGGCCGCTCGACGGCGAAGTCGGGCGAGGGCAGGTCGGCGGGCAGGGTGCCCGCGGTGCGCAGGGCGGTCAGGCCCTGTTCGATCAGGGCGCGGAGCTGGGCTTTCACGAAGGCTGTGCGATGCGGTTCAACGGTCGGGCATTGTACGCGAGGTGTTGCGAGGTCCCTCCTTTCGTTCAGGTCAGGGCAACCGGCCGGGGCTTACGCAAGCAAGCGAGTATCGGGGAGCGCTTGCGGTAGCCCCGGCCCGCTGGCCTGACCGGGGCATCGCAAGAAGCTCACACCAATCCCCGCGCCGCCATCGACACCGGCGCGCCATCGCCGACCACGAAGTGGTCCAGCAGGCGCACGTCGACCAGCGCCAGCGCCTGCTTCAGGCGGGTGGTCACCGCGCGGTCGGCGGCCGAGGGTTCCGGGTTCCCGCTGGGATGGTTGTGGCCGACGATCACCGCCGCGGCGCCGCGGGCGAGCGCGCGCTCGACCAGGGTGCGTGGGTGGACTTCGGCGCCATCCAGCCCGCCGCGGAACAGTTCCTCGAAGCCCAAGGCGCGGTGGCGGGTGTCGAGGTAGAGCGCGGCGAACACTTCGTGGCCGAGGCCGCGCAGGCGTTGCGCGAAATAGCGGCCGGCCGCTGCGGGGTCCGCCATCGCCTCGCCGCGGGCCAGCTGCGCGGCCAAGTGGCGATGCCCGAGCTCGAGCGCCGCCGCCAGCGTGCAGGCGCGGGCGGGCCCGATCCCGTGCAGGCGAACCAGCGCCTTCGGTTCGCGGTCGAGCAGGCCGCGCAGGCCGCCCTGTCCCGCCAGCAGGTCGCGCGCCGCGGCCACCGCGTCGCGGCCGGCGGTGCCGGAGCCGAGGAAGATCGCCAGCAGTTCGGCGTCCGACAGGCTGCCGGCGCCGCGGGCCAGCAGCTTCTCGCGGGGGCGTTCGCTTTCGGGCCAGTCGCGGATGTGCATGGCTGCAGGATCGCCGTGCGCGGGACGCGGCGGCATCGGCGCATGTGGCGCCTTCGGGTAAGCTGGCGGCCACTCCCACGGTCAGGAAACGACCCGATGCCCGCCGCCAGCGGCCCCTTGCACGCGCGTCGCGTGCTGCTCTGCGTCTGCGGCGGGATCGCCGCCTACAAGAGCGCCGACCTGGTGCGCCGGCTGCGCGATGCCGGCGCCGAGGTGCAGGTGGCGATGACCGAGGCCGCGCAGCGCTTCGTCGGGGCGCAGACCTTCCAGGCGCTCTCGCACCGCCCGGTGCGGACCTCGTTGTGGGACGCGCAGGCCGAGGCGGCGATGGGCCACCTCGAACTGGCGCGCTGGGCACAGCAGGTGGTGGTCGCGCCGGCGACCGCGAACACCATCGCCAAGCTGGCCTGCGGCCTGGCTGACGACCTTGTCTCCACCCTGTGCATGGCGACCACCGCGCCGATCGCCATCGCGCCGGCGATGAACCACGTGATGTGGAAGCACGCGGCGACGCAGGCCAACATCGCCACCCTGCAGTCGCGCGGCGTGCAGGTGATCGGCCCGAACGACGGCCCGCTGGCCGAGGGCGAGTCCGGTCCGGGGCGGATGGCCGAGCCTGCCGCGATCGTGGCCGCGCTGGCGGGGCGCGCATGAGCGCATCGCTTGCGGGCAGGCACCTGGTGGTGAGCGCCGGGCCGACCTTCGAGGACATCGACCCGGTCCGCTTCATCGGCAACCGCAGCAGCGGCAAGATGGGGTTCGCGATCGCGGCGGTCGCCGCCGCGCGCGGCGCCCGGGTCACCTTGGTCGCAGGACCGGTGCACCAGCCCACGCCGGCGGGCGTGCAGCGGGTCGACGTGCGCAGCGCGGCGCAGATGCACGCGGCGGTGTTCGCTGCCCTGCCTTGCGATGCCTACATCGGCGCCGCTGCGGTGGCCGACTTCACCCCGCGCGCCTTCGCCGCCGGCAAGCTGAAGAAGACGCCGGGGCAGGACACCCTGGTGCTCGAACTGGTCAAGACCCGCGACATCCTGGCCGAGGTCGCCGCGCGAGCGCAGCGTCCGCGGCTGGTGGTCGGCTTCGCCGCCGAAACCGACAACGTGGCCGGGTACGCGCGCGGCAAGCTCGAGCGCAAGGGCGTGGACCTGGTCTGCGCCAACCAGGTCGGGGTCGGCGCCACCGGCTTCGAGAGCGACGACAATGCGCTGCTCGTGCTCGGCCACGACGGGTTCGAGCGCGCCCTCGGCCCCGCCGCGAAATCCGCGCTGGCGGGCCTGTTGCTGGACCTGGTCGCGGAGCGGATCGGCCGATGAGTACGCATGTCGAACACGTGCTGCAGGTGAAGGTGCTGGATCCGCGCTTCGGCGCCGAATGGCCGCTGCCGGCCTATGCCACCGCGCACAGCGCCGGCATGGACCTGCGCGCCGCGCTGGATGCGCCGCTGCTGCTGCCGCCGGGCGAGGCCGCGCTGGTGCCTTCGGGCCTCGCGATCCACGTCGCCGACCCGAGCCTGTGCGCGGTGCTGTTGCCGCGTTCGGGGCTGGGCCACAAGCACGGCATCGTGCTGGGCAACGGTACCGGCCTGATCGATGCCGATTACCAGGGGCCGCTGATGATCAGCACCTGGAACCGCGGCAGCACGCCCTACACGATCGAGCCCGGCGACCGCATCGCCCAACTGGTCCTGCTGCCGATCGTGCGCGCGACGCTGCAGGTGGTGGATACTTTCGAGGAAAGCGCGCGCGGTGAAGGTGGCTTCGGCCACACCGGCGTGCGCTGACGGGGGGCGACATGGACGACGAAGGGAAGCGCAAGCTGCAGCTCGGGCGGGAGCAATCCGCGCGCGCGCTGCCGGTGCTGGTGTTGCTGATGCTGGTGCTGGCGGCCTGGCTGCTGGTCTCCGGCGGCTTGCGGATGCGCGACGGCGCCCGTGCGACCAGCCTCGAGCAGGCCCGTGACGACGCAGCGATCGGCGTCCAGCGCAGCCTTGAAGCCGAGCAACGCACGATGGCCGCGCGCCTGGCATCGCCGGAGGTGCTTGCGGCGCTCGCGGCGGGCGATCCCGACAGGGCGGCCAAGGCGCTGGCCGCGGGCTGGCCCGGCGCCGCCCGCAGTGCCTTCTGGCCGGCGGACCTGCAGGCGCAGTACGCCGCGCTTCCGCGCAGCGGCTACGGCACGCTGGCGGTGGCGGAGGCCGCACTGGCCTCGGGCAAGCCCGTGGGCCGGATCGTTCGCTCGGCGGGCGGCGAGCACCTGGCGCTGGCGGCGCCGGTGCCGGCGGCAACATCAGCGGTGGTCGCCTATGCGGAGGTGCCGCTCGCCCGGATCACCAAGGGACTCGATGCCGTGCCGCTACCGCCGGGCGCCTACCTCGCGTTGCGGCAAGGCGGCCGCAACGTGAAGGAGCGCGGCGACGTCGAACTCAACGGCAGCGCGGAAGCGCTTGCCGCCAAGGTGCCGGACAGCGACCTGCGGATCGCCGCGTCCATGCACGATCCGGTCGCCACGCCCTTCGAATTGGAGGCGATCCCGGCGCTGGGGCTGGGCGTCTTGCTGCTGGCCACGGCGCTGCTGCTCTGGCTGGTGGTGAGGCCGCGCCTGCTCGGGGTGCAGGGCGGCGCGGTCGATGCCGCCCCCACCCTGGCCGACTTGCAGGCGGAGCAGCCAGATCTCGTTGCTGCGCCGACGCGCGCGCGCGCGGAAGGCGAACGCACCGCGGAGGTCGCGCCGGTGGCGATCGACCGCGGCATCTTCCGGGCCTATGACATCCGCGGGATCGTCGGCCAGACGCTGGATGCCGGCGTGGCCGAACTGATCGGCCAGGCGATCGGCTCGCTCATGCACGAAAAGGGACTGGACGACATCGTGGTCGGTCGCGATGGCCGCCTGTCGGGCCCGGAGATGTCGGAGGGCTTGATCGCTGGCTTGCGCAAGGCCGGGCGCAACGTGATCGACCTCGGGTTGGTGCCCACGCCGGTGGTCTACTTCGGGTGTTTCCACCTGCGCACTGGTTGCGGCGTGGCCATCACCGGCAGCCACAATCCGCCCGACTACAACGGCTTCAAGATCGTCGTCGGAGCGGAAACGCTGTCCGGCGAGGCGATCGTGGACCTCTACGCGCGCATTGCCGAGGATCGCCTGCACGAGGCTGCGCGCCCGGGCACCAGCAGCGAGCGCGACATCAGCGAGGACTACGTCGAGCGCATCGCCGGCGACATCCAGATCGGTCGCAAGCTCAAGGTGGTGGTCGACGCCGGCAACGGCGCGGCGGGCGTGATCGGGCCGCGGGTGCTGGAAGCGGTCGGTGCCGACGTCGAGCGGTTGTTCTGCGACATCGACGGCACGTTCCCCAACCACCACCCCGACCCCGGCGACCCGCACAACCTCGACGCGCTGGTGCAGATGGTCGAGCGGCTGGACGCCGACTTCGGCCTGGCCTTCGATGGCGACGGCGATCGCCTCGGCGTGGTGACCCGCGGCGGCAAGGTGGTGTTCCCGGATCGCCTGCTGATGCTGTTCGCGGCCGACGTGCTGCAGCGCAACCCCGGCGCCGTGGTCCTGTACGACGTGAAGTGCACCGGGCACCTCGCCGCGCACATCCTGCGCCACGGCGGCAGCCCGCTGATGTGGAAGACCGGGCATTCGCTGATCAAGGCGAAGATGGCCGAGACCGGCGCCGAGCTGGCGGGCGAGATGAGCGGGCACTTCTTCTTCGCGGAGCGCTGGTACGGGTTCGACGACGGCATCTACGCGGCGGCCCGCCTGCTGGAGATCATGGACGGGTCGGCGCACGCCCCGAGCGAGTTGCTGGAATCCGTGGTCGACGGCGTGTCGACGCCGGAACTCAAGCTTCAGGTCCCGGGCGACGATGCGCATGGCTTCGTGGAGCGGTTCCGCGCGATCGCGCGTTTCGAGGGCGCGCGCGCCTCGACCATCGACGGCTTGCGGGTGGATTGGCCGGATGGATGGGGCCTGGTCCGTGCCTCCAACACCACGCCGGTGGTGGTGATGCGCTTCGATGCGGATTCCAATGCGGCGATGGCGCGCATCCAGCAGGTGTTCCGCGATCAACTCCTCGCGGTCGAGCCGGCGCTGCAGCTGCCGTTCTGAGGTCGCCGGGCAGCGAGGTTCACCGTTGGGTGGCGGCCTCGCTGCCGGTCGCGCTGGCGGCCTGCGCGGACGGCGGATCCTTCAGCGCGCGGTAGCGTTGCAGGGCATCCGCGAGTTCGACGTCGAGTGCGGCGCGATCGCGCGCCTGGTCGGCCAGGATCCGCTGCTGCCGCAGCAAGTCGTCGTGTTGCTGGCGCACCGCGTCCCGGAACGACTTCGGCACGACCTCGCCGGCGAGCTCGCGATCGCCCGCCTGCCGCAGCTGGCTCAGCAGGCTGAGGCGCAGGTTGGCGATCCCGAGCCGGCTTGCCTTGAGGGTTTCGTCGAGCAGTGAAATGCGCTCGCCGTAGGCGCGGCGCAGGTCCGCCTCGGTCATGTAGGACTCGACCATCGCCAGGTCGCGGCGCTGGCGCATGGCCTCGGCTTCCGCGGCCTGCCGCGCGGCGGCCTCGGCCTGCTCGGCAAGGGCTTGCTCGTCGCCGCTCAGGGCGCGGGCCACCCGTCGTGTCGCCAGGCCGCTCTTGCCGCTGATTTCGGTGCGCGCGCTGCTCGCGGCCTCCGCAGGCAGCGCGTCGCCGCACACCTTGCGGCCACCTTCGTCCCAGCAATAGATCTTGCGCTCGGGTGCCTTCTGCGCGACGGCTGCGGCGCAGGCCAGCAGTCCCGTGGCCAGCGCGGTGGCAAGCATGGTGCGGTGCAGGTGCTGCATGGCGGCGACCCCCTGTCGTCTGCGTCAGGCGACGCCGTAGCGCGCGCGGTAGGCGAGCAGGGCATCCCGATGCGCGGAAAGTTCCGCGCTTTCGCCGGCGAATGCAAGCAGGTCGCCGAGGGTGGCGACGGCGACCACCGGGATGTCGTGTTCCTCGGCCACCGCCTGCGCCGCGGAGCGCCGGCTGGCGGCGCTGCCGTCGTCCTCGCGCACGCGTTCCTGCCGGTCCAGCGCGATCACGATCGCGGCCGGGGTGCCGCCGGCGTCGGCGATGATCGACAACGCCTCGCGGATCGCGGTGCCGGCGGTGATCACGTCGTCGACCACCAGCACCCGGCGGCCGGCCAGCGGCGCGCCGATCAGGCTGCCCCCCTCGCCGTGCGCCTTGGCTTCCTTGCGGTTGAACGCCAGCGGCAGGTCGCGCCCGCGGCGTGCGTACTCGCAGGCGAGCGCGGTGGCCAGCGGGATGCCCTTGTAGGCCGGGCCGAACAGCAGGTCGAAGTCGAGGCCAGCGGCGTCGAGCGCATCCGCGTAGCAGGCGGCCAGCCCGGCCAGCGCCGCGCCGGTGTCGAAGCGGCCTGCATTGAAGAAGTACGGGCTGCTGCGCCCGGACTTGAGGGTGAACTCGCCGAAGCGCAGGGCTTCGGCGCGCAGGGCCAGCCCGAGGAAGCGGGCGCGGTGGTCGGCGTGCAGGTCGTTCATGCCGCGATTCTCCCACGCGTCGCACTGTCGCGGCAGGCGGGGCATCGGCTACGCTGCGGGCCATTCCACGGCAGGCCACGGCATGCGCATCCTCAGCTTCAACGCCAACGGCCTGCGCTCGGCCGCCAGCAAGGGCTTCTTCGAATGGTTCGCGACGCAGGACGTGGACGTCCTGTGCGTGCAGGAGACCAAGGCGCAGGAGCACCAGCTGGCGGATGCCGCCTTCCGTCCGGCGGGCTACCGCGCCTGGTTCAAGGACGCGTCCACCAAGAAGGGCTACAGCGGCGTCGCCATCTACAGCCGCCGCGAACCCGACGAGGTGCGCACCGCGCTCGGCTGGGCGCCGTTCGACGACGAGGGCCGTTACATCGAGGCGCGTTTCGGCAACCTCAGCGTGGTGAGCTTCTACATCCCGTCGGGCAGCTCCGGCGAGCTGCGCCAGGGCTTCAAGGAAGAGGTGATGGCGTGGCTGAAGCCGATCCTCGATGGGTGGCTCGCCAGCGGTCGCGAGTACGTGCTGTGCGGCGACTGGAACATCGTCCGCGCCCGCAACGACATCAGGAACTGGACCGGCAACCAGAAGAATTCCGGTTGCCTGCCGCACGAGCGCGCCTGGTTGAACGGGATGGTCGCCGATGCCTGCGGCGATGGCCAGGTCGCTGCGCCGGCGCATGGCTGGAAGGACGCGTTCCGGGTCGCCAAGCCAGACGCGATCGAGTATTCGTGGTGGTCGCAGCGCGGTGCCGCACGCGCCAACAACGTGGGGTGGCGGATCGACTACCAGTTCGCGACGCCGGGCATCGGATCGCGGGTGGTGCGTGCCGGGATCTTCCCGGAGCCTCGGTTCTCCGACCATGCGCCGGTCCTCGTGGAGTATGCGGAATGAGCGATGGCAAGAAGCCCCGGGTCTGGCAGGCCTTCACCCAGCCCGCGGCATGGACGATGTTCTTCTTCGGCTTCGCCTCCGGCTTGCCGTTCCTGCTGGTGGCCGGCACCCTCGCGTACTGGCTCAAGGACAACGACATCGACCTCAAGTCGATCACCCTGATCGCGAGCGCGGGCCTGTCCTACACGCTGAAATTCGTGTGGGCGCCGCTGGTGGACCGCTGGACACTCCCGGTGTTGGGGCGCCTCGGGTTGCGGCGCGGCTGGATCCTGCTGGCGCTGCTGCTGGTCATGGGCGCGCTGCTGGTGATGGCGCAGGTCACGCCCGCGAACCTCGCGCCGTTCGTGTGGGTCACGCTGGTGGCGGCCTTCGCCGGCGCAACCCTCGACATCGGCGTGGATGCCTATCGCGTCGAGATCGCGCCGCGGGAAGCGCAGGGCGCGCTGCTGGCGACGTATTCGCTCGGCTACCGCATCGCGCTCATCGTCACCGGCGCCTTGGCGCTGGCGATGGCGGACCACCTGCCGTGGCCGATGGTGTACCGCACGATGGCGGCCTTCCTGCTGATCCCGGTGGCCGCGGTGTTCTTCGCCCGCGAGCCGGAGGTCGCGCGCGTGCGCACCGAGACCTGGCGCGCGGGCATCCGCGAAGGGATGGTCGAGCCCTTCGCCGATTTCTTCCGCCGCTTCGGCCCGGCGCTGGCGGTAGGGCTGCTGGCCTTCATCCTGATCGCCAAGATCTCCGACCAGTCGCTGGGCGGCGGGATCATGGCGCCGTTCTACATCGACCAGGGCTATACCAAGACCGAGATCGCGGCGATCAGCAAGGTCTACGGCATCTGGGTCGGCATCGCCGGCGTGTTCCTGGCGGGTTTCGCGATCGCGCGCTGGGGCGTCCGCTGGCCGCTGCTGGCCGGCGTGGTGCTGGGAGCGGTCAGCAACCTGCTGTACGTCTGGCTGGTGGGCGCCAATGGCAACCTGACCATGCTCACCCTGGTGATTTCGGGCGAGAACCTCGCCCAGGGCTTCCAGGGCACCACCCTGGCGGCGTTCCTCACCGCGCTGATCAACCATCGCTTCTCCGCGACCCAGTTCGCGCTGTTCTCGTCGCTGGTGATGCTGCCCGGCAAGCTGTTGTCCGCGGTGTCCGGCGGGATCGTCGAGCAGACCGGCTATGCGACGTATTTCTGGATCACCGCAGTGGTCGCGATCCCGGCGGTGCTGCTGTTCTTCTGGATCCAGCCGCGCATGCACCTGGGCGAGGGCGATGAACCCGCGCGCGTCGCCGGACCGCCGCAGGCGGGCTGATCCTCGCCCACGACGCAGCCGGGACGCCGCCACTCGCCCGCCGCCAGGCCATGGATGTCCGCCCGCACGGACGCGTGGGCGGCCGGCACGTGGTGCGAGCGACGCCGGGCGGGACCGCACTGAACTTGCCCCGCGGCACGTGGCGGGGTAGATAGAGCCTGCGTCTCCCCCGGCGCAAGCACGGACGTCCACCATGACCGACCTGGTCCTGCGCGACATCGCCCCCGACATGGCGGCGCGCATCCGCCGCCTCGCCGAGGCCCAAGGCTGCACGTCGCACGACGTCATCGTCGAAGTCCTGGACGCCGGCGTGCGCGCTTGCGAGGACGCCCTGCGCAAGCGCCTCGACCTGGAGGAGCAGGCGGCGCTCCAGCACGCCATCGCCGCGCTGGAAGGGGTGCCCGACGACCCGGGTTTTGGCTTGATCGGGCGGGTCGAGCTGCCGACCGGTCAGGCCGGGTAAATCGCGCCCAGCACGCGCGGCCCCGCCGCACCGGTGACCGAGGGCAGGTTGCCGGGTGCGCCGCGCAGCGTCTGCCGGGCCAGCCATGCGAAACCCATCGCCTCCACGTGGTCCGGGTCCAGGCCGAGGCTGGCGGTGGAGGCGATCGCCACGCCCGGCAATGCCTCCCCCAATTGCGCCATCAGCGCCGGGTTGTGCACGCCGCCGCCGCAGGCCAGCACGCGAGAGGTGCCCGGCTGGGTGGCCCGCAGCGCGTCCGCGATGGTGCGTGCGGTCAGGGCGCGCAGGGTTGCCTGCACGTCCACGGGGGCGATGCCCGGCCGCAGCCGCTGCGCCAGCCAGCGGCGCTGGAAATGTTCGCGGCCGCTGCTCTTCGGCGGTGGCTGGGCGAACCACGGATCGTCGAGCAAGCGTTCCAGCAGCGCGTCGTCGGCGCGGCCGGTCGCCCCCCAGGCGCCGTCCTCGTCGAAGTGGCGCCCGGTGTGCTCATGGCACCACAGATCCATCAGCGCATTGGCTGGGCCGGTGTCGAAGCCGCGTGCCTCGCCGGCGCGTGGCAGCAAGGTGAGGTTGGCGATGCCGCCCAGGTTGAGCACCGCGCGGTCTTCGCCGGGATCGTGCAACAGGGCCTGGTGGAGGGCGGGCAGCAGCGGCGCGCCATGCCCGCCGGCAGCGATGTCGCGACGCCGGAAATCGGCGACCGTGGCAATCCCGGTGCGCTCCACGATGCGGCTGGCATCGCCGATCTGCATCGTGAAGGCATGCTTGGCGTAGGGCCGATGGCGCACGGTCTGCCCGTGCGAGCCGATCGCCGCGACGTCGGTCGCCGCCACGCCGGCACCGGCCAGCACCGCGAGCGCGGCCTGCGCGAAGGCCTCGCCCACCTGCGCGTCGAGCTCGCCGAGTTCGTCCAGCGAGTCGAGGGCGCCGCCCTGCCCCAGCCAGACCAGGCGGGCGCGCACGTCGGGATCCCACGGATGGGTATGCGCGGCGACCAGCTCCGCGCGCAGCGGGCCGTCGTCGTCGCCGAACCGGACCAGGGCGGCATCGATGCCGTCGGCGCTGGTCCCGGACATCAGGCCGATGAACAACCTGCCGGTCATGGGGAACCTCCGCCGGGCGTCGCGCGGCGCGGCGTCAGCCGCGCTTGCGGGCCGGCCGCGTGCCGGGCTCGGCGCTGGCGACGTGGGTGTCGTCGAGCTGGAACACCACGTCCTCGACTTCGCGGATCTTGTCGAGCGCACGGCGGGTTTCGTGCTTGAACGCGACGAGCGCGCTGCCCTGCAGCGGCGCCGGCGGCGGCAGCGTCATCTTCAGCGGGTTCATGTGCACGCCGTTGACGCGGAATTCGTAATGCAGGTGCGGCCCGGTCGACATGCCGGTGCTGCCGACGTAACCGATCACCGTGCCCTGCGCGACGCGCTGGCCGACGCGGATCTTGGCGAAGCGCGACATGTGGCCGTACAGCGTGGTCTTGCCGCCGCCGTGGTTCAGCACCACCGCGTTGCCGTAGCCGCCCTTGCGGCCGACGAACTCGACGCGCGCATCGCCGGCTGCCTGGATCGGCGTGCCGGTGCCGGCAGCGTAGTCCACGCCCTTGTGCATGCGCATGCGGCCCAGCACCGGATGGCGGCGCCCACCAAAGCCGGAACTCAGGCGGGCATACGGGATCGGCATGCGGATGAACGGACGCTTGAGCGAGCGTCCGTCGGCGGTGAAGTATTCCGGCTTGCCGTCGCGCAGGTGGCGGAAGGCGCTCTTGAGCTTGCCGTCCACGGTGAACGTCGCCGCCAGCACGGGGCCGGTGCTGGCGAGCTGCCCGTTCTTCCAGGTCTGGTCGACGACCACGCTGAAGCGGTCGTTGGCGTCGAGGTCGGAATCGAAGTCGATGTCGTACTTGAACATCTCGTCGGTGAGCTGGCGCAGCTGCGCGCTCCCCAGGCCCTGCTTGCGCGCGGAGGCGAACAGCGAGTCGCCGACGGTGCCGGTGAGCACCACGGTGCGCGTGGTGACCTCCTGCGGCACGGCGCGCTCGCGCAAGGCGTCGCCATTGAACTCCAGCTCAACCGGCTCGTCGCCGATGCCCGGGGCCGCCTCGATGCGCATCGCGCGCACCGAGCCGTCGGCCGGCAGGTTGAAGCTCAGCGCGGTGCCGGGCCGCAGCCTGCGCAGCGCCGGCTTGATCTTCGGGTGCTGCATCACCGTCTGCAGCTGGCTGTAGGGGATGCCGAGCTCGTTGAACACGCTGCTCAGGGTCTGCCCCGAGCGCAGGGTCACCGACTGCCAGCGGTCGACGTTGTCGCCGCTCAGCTGCAGGCGCGGCAAGGGCAGCGAGAGCACCGTGCGCTGCACGCCCTGGGCCGGTTCCAGCACGGTCGAGAAGCCGGGCACGATCGCCGCGACGAGCATGCCGATGGTGGCGAAGAGGCTGGCGTGGGCCCAGTGGCGCCGGGTCCAGCGACCGTTGAACGCAGCGGGGAGGCGGATCGTCGCGGCATCGCGGGCGGCGTCGGCCCGGGCCTGTTCGAGGTTGCCGCGGAGGATGTCCGCGTGCGTCGCAACCTTCGTCGAATCCGTCATGTGCCCGTCCTCTCGCGTGACGAATGCGTCAACGCGCTACCATAGTCAGGCGAAAAACATGCGTCAACTCGTTGAATCCAAACCGGTTTTTCGGCGCATTCATTTAACGCTACCTTAACTCCCTTCAGCAACCCGGTCACGTTTCGCGTGGCCGCCCCCGCGAGATCCCCGTGTCCGACCACCAGCACGCCATCGACCTCATCGCCCGCGGCGCGGACGAAATCCTCAAGCGCGAAGACCTGGAAGCGCGCCTCGCCACCGGCCGTCCGTTGCGGGTCAAGGCCGGCTTCGACCCGACCGCGCCCGACCTCCACCTGGGTCACACGGTGCTGCTCAACAAGATGCGGCAGTTCCAGGACCTCGGCCACCAGGTGATCTTCCTGATCGGCGACTTCACCGGGATGATTGGCGACCCCACCGGCAAGAACGCCACCCGCAAGCCGCTGACCCGCGAGGACGTGCTGGCCAACGCGGAGACCTACGCCGAGCAGGTGTTCAAGGTCCTCGACAAGTCGCGCACCGAGGTGCGCTTCAACAGCGAATGGTTCGGCAGGATGACCGCCGCCGACATGATCCGGCTCGCCGCGCAGCACACGGTCGCGCGCATGCTGGAGCGCGACGACTTCGCCAAGCGCTACGCCGCGCAGCAGTCGATCGCGATCCACGAATTCCTCTACCCGCTGGTGCAGGGCTACGACTCGGTGGCGCTGGAGGCCGACGTCGAGCTCGGCGGCACCGACCAGAAGTTCAACCTGTTGATGGGGCGCGGCCTGCAGGAAGCGCACGGGCAGAAGCCGCAGGTCGTGCTGACCATGCCGCTGCTGGAAGGCCTGGACGGCGTCAACAAGATGTCGAAGTCGCTGGGCAACTACATCGGCATCGCCGAGCCGGCGATCGACATCGTCAACAAGACCATGAAGATCGGCGATGAGCTGATGTGGCGCTGGATCGACCTGCTGAGCTTCGAGATCGGGATCGACGAGGCCGTGCGCCTGCGTGCCGACATCGGGGCCGGCGCACTCAACCCGCGCGACGTCAAGCTACGCCTGGCGCGCGAGCTGGCGACGCGCTTCCACGATGCCGCCTCCGCCGACACCGCGATCGCCGGCTGGCATGCCGCGGTGACCGGGCAGGGCGACACCTCGCTGCTGCCGTTGCAGGACATCGTGGTGCCGGCGGAAGGCATCCGCATCGCCGCGCTGCTCACCGCGGCCGGGATCACGCCCTCCAACTCGGAAGCCAACCGCAAGCTCAAGGAGCGCGCGGTGAAGGTCGAGGGTGCCGTGGTCGAGGATGCCGGGACCCTGCTGTCGCCCGGGTTCGAGGGCGTAGTGCAGGTCGGCAAGCGCAATTTCGCCAGGGTCCGGCTGGTTTCCGCCTGAGCCCCTTGCTGCATCGCAATAAGCGCTGCTAGAATCTTCGACCCGCCCGGCCATCGGTTGCGGCGGGAAGCAAAAATGATCATCACGGGGTGTTGACGTTCTTCAAAACCCTTGTATGATGTGCGGCTCCCTCGGGCTGATTGATGTTCGGGGGTTGGGCGAGGCGCTGAGGCCGAAGCCCGGGATCTTTGACA
>JAFLEB010000024.1 GCA_017302075.1 Lysobacterales bacterium | reverse complement strand
GCCCCTGTTCCTGCCGGTTTCGCGACTACGAGGCCACCATGTCCATCGATTCCCAGAAAGTCATCAACGAACACAAGCGCGGCGACAACGACACCGGTTCGCCGGAAGTGCAGGTCGCCCTGCTGACCGCCCGCATCGAGCAGCTGACCGAGCACTTCAAGGTGCACAAGCAGGACCACCACAGCCGGCGCGGCCTGCTGATGATGGTGAACCGCCGTCGCAGCCTGCTCGACTACCTGCACCGCAAGGATGCGGAGCGTTACAAGGCGCTGATCCAGAAGCTGGGCCTGCGTCGCTAAGCGATACCCGACCGCGGCGCAGCGATGCGCCGCGGTCTTTTTTGCGGCACGCCTTCGCGGCGGGCCGGCACCACTCCAACGCGGCGCTGCCGCATTCCCGCACCGCATCGGCGGTGCAGCGCACGGGGCGGGGCCCCGCGGCGTAGACGAGACAGACGAACCAAGGATTCCCACGTGGCGAAAATCACCAAGACCTTCCAGTACGGCAAGCAGACCGTCACCCTCGAAACCGGCGAGATCGCGCGCCAGGCCGGTGGCGCCGTCATGGTGTCGTGCGACGGCACCATGGTGCTGTGCACCGCGGTGGCGGCGAAGACCCAGCGCGAAGGCCAGGACTTCTTCCCGCTCACCGTGGACTACCAGGAGAAGTTCTACGCCGGTGGCCGCATCCCGGGCGGCTTCTTCAAGCGCGAAGGCCGCGCCACCGAGAAGGAAACGCTGACCAGCCGCCTGATCGACCGCCCGATCCGCCCGCTGTTCCCGGAAGAGTTCAAGAACGAAGTCCAGGTGATCGCGACGGTGATGTCGCTGAACCCGGAAGTCGACGGCGACATCCTCGCCCTGATCGGTTCGTCGGCGGCCGTCGCCCTGACCGGTGCCCCGTTCCAGGGCCCGATCGGCGCCGCCAAGGTCGGCTACAAGAACGGCCAGTACCTGCTGAACCCGACCACCAGCGAGCTGGTCGATTCCGACCTTGAGCTGGTCGTCGCCGGCACCAAGGACGCCGTGCTGATGGTGGAGTCCGAGGCCCGCGAGCTGTCCGAGGACGTGATGCTGGGCGCGGTGGTGTTCGGCCACCAGCAGATGCAGGTCGCGATCGACGCGATCAACGCCCTGGTCGCCGAAGCCGGCAGGCCGAAGTGGGACTGGCAGGCCCCGGCCAAGAACGAGGCGCTGATCGGCGCGCTCAAGGCCGCGATCGGCGACAAGCTGGCCGCCGCCTTCCAGGTGCGCGACAAGCTCGAGCGCAAGGACGCGATCTCCGCGCTGAAGAAGGCCGTGCTGGCCGAGATCGCGCCGCAGGTCGAGGCCAACGGCTGGAACCCCGCCGAAGCGTCGAAGGAATTCGGGGAGCTGGAGTACCAGACCATGCGCGGCGCGGTGCTCGACACCAAGGTCCGCATCGACGGCCGCGCGCTCGACACGGTGCGCCCGATCACCTCGAAGGTCGGCGTGCTGCCGCGCGTCCACGGTTCCTCGTTGTTCACCCGCGGCGAGACCCAGGCGATCGTCGCCGTGACCCTCGGCACCGCCCGCGACGGGCAGGTGATCGACGCGGTCGCCGGCGAGTACAAGGAACACTTCCTGTTCCACTACAACTTCCCGCCGTACTCGGTCGGTGAAGCCGGTCGCATGATGGGCCCGAAGCGCCGCGAGATCGGCCATGGCCGCCTCGCCAAGCGCGGCGTGCTGGCGGTGATGCCGACCATGGAAGCCTTCCCGTACACCATCCGCGTGGTCTCCGAGATCACCGAGTCGAACGGCTCGTCCTCGATGGCCTCGGTCTGCGGCTCCTCGCTGGCGCTGATGGACGCGGGCGTGCCGGTGAAGGCGCCGGTCGCGGGCATCGCGATGGGCCTGGTCAAGGAAGGCAACGACTTCGTCGTGCTGTCCGACATCCTCGGCGACGAGGACCACCTCGGCGACATGGACTTCAAGGTCGCCGGCACCGCGAACGGCATCTCCGCGCTGCAGATGGACATCAAGATCCAGGGCATCACCGAGGAGATCATGAAGGTCGCGCTGGCACAGGCGAAGCAGGGCCGCCTGCACATCCTCGGCGAGATGGCCAATGCGCTGACCGCGCCGCGCGGCGAGCTGTCCGAGTTCGCCCCGCGCCTGCTGACCATCAAGATCCATCCGGACAAGATCCGCGAGGTGATCGGCAAGGGCGGTTCGGTGATCCAGGCGATCACCAAGGAAACCGGCACCCAGATCGACATCCAGGACGACGGCACCATCACCATCGCCTCGGTCAACGCCGCCGCCGGCCAGGCCGCGAAGGCGCGCATCGAGCAGATCACCAGCGACGTCGAGCCGGGCCGCATCTACGAAGGCAAGGTCGCCAAGATCATGGACTTCGGTGCGTTCGTGACCATCGCCCCCGGCAAGGATGGCCTGGTCCACGTCTCGCAGATCTCCAACGAGCGCGTCGAGAAGGTCTCGGACAAGCTCAAGGAAGGCGACGTGGTCAAGGTCAAGGTGCTCGAGGTCGACAAGCAGGGCCGCATCCGCCTGTCGATGAAGGCCGTGGAAGAAGGCGAGGGGACGGGCGAGTAATCCCGCCGCGCCATCGCTGCACCCATCGGAAAGCGGGCTT
This sequence comes from Lysobacterales bacterium, assembly GCA_017302075.1. GTDB lineage: Bacteria > Pseudomonadota > Gammaproteobacteria > Xanthomonadales > Xanthomonadaceae > Thermomonas > Thermomonas mangrovi. Next base: position 23,908 of record JAFLEB010000024.1, on the reverse strand, counting down.
CGGCCCGCTTTTCGTTTGTGCGCCATACTCCCCGTACGACCCCCGTGGAGCGGGATGCGATGCGCAGGCAGCGACGCTGGTCCCGATGGCTGTTGGCCGTGTCCGGCGCGGTCATGCTGGCGCTCGCAGGCATCTGGTGGTGGTCGATGCCGTCCGCCGGCGACTCCTTCTACGCGGCGCCCGCGCAGCTTCCGCCCGCAGCCGGGACGCTGCTGCGCAGCGAGGCCTATACGCACGACATCCCGAGCGGCGCGCGTGCGTGGCGCATCCTCTACACGACCCGCGATGCGCATGGCGCACCGGCCTTGGCGAGTGCGTTGGTGGTCGCGCCGACCGCCGGGCAAGCGCCTTATCCGGTGGTCGCCTGGACCCATGGCACGACCGGTGCGGTCGCGGGCTGCGGTCCGCTGCCGCTGGGCTTGCCGTTCGCCAACGTGCCCGCGTTCCCGCAGGCGATCCAGGCCGGCTGGGCCTTCGTCGCAACCGACTACGCGGGAATGGCCGCGCCCGGCGTCGCGCCCTACCTAGTCGGTCTCGGCGAGGCGCGCTCCACCCTCGATGCCTTGCGCGCGGCGCGCCAAGTGCGCGGCCTGGCACTGGCGGATGCCACCGTGGTCTGGGGGCATTCGCAGGGCGGGCACGCAGCGCTGTGGACCGGGGTGGAGTGGCCGCGCCATGCGCCGGAGCTGCGCCTGCTTGGGATCGCGGCCGCGGCGCCGGCGACCGACCTGCCGGTGCTGCTGTCGCGCATCGCCGACGAACCGGTCGGCCGGATCATGGGCGCCTTCGTCCTGCGCGCATACGCCGACACCTACGACGACGTCGATTTCGCCGCCGAAACGCGTGCGGCCAGCCGCTGGCTGGCGCGCGACATGTCTGCGCGTTGCCTGGCCGGCAAGCAGGCGTTGGTGTCGGTGGGCGAAGCGATGCTCGCCCGCGGCTCCATCTTCGCCGGTGCCCCGGCCGATGGCGCCTTCGGTGCGCGCCTGCGGGAGAACATCCCGCCGCCGCTGACCGACCTCCCGGCGTGGATCGCGCAAGGCGATCGCGACACCCTGGTCCTGCCCGATGTCCAGCGCGGGTACGTGCAGCGTGCCTGCGCCGCCGGGGCGACGCTCGAGTATCGCGAGTATCCCGGCGAGGACCACCTCTCGCTGGTCAAGGCCGATGGGGCCTATGCGCGCGACCTGCTGGCATGGACGCAGGCCCGGTTTGCGGGCGCGCCGGCGCGGGGATGCCGCTAGCGGGCGATCACGACTGCGCCTCGGGATGCCGCGCCATCCACTCGGCCAGCGCGGTGCGATAGGCCGCCAGTTCCTCGGCGTACAGGTCGAACACGCAGACCGCGCAGCCGCTCTCGCAGCAGTCCGAGGGCAGCGGCGATTCCGGCGGCAGGGGACGCGGGTCGGTGGCGGGTGCGTTGGGCGGCGGCATGGCGTCGGGGTGGGCGGTCGCGGAACGGGCGGTCGCGGAGCGGCGATTATCGAATGCGGCGCCTGCCTTGCCCATGCCGCCACAAGCGGTTCCAATGCGGCATGTCCCGCGATCCGATGCCGAGCTTGACCCGCCGCCGCCTGTTGTCGGCTGCCGTGGCGGCGGCCGCAACGACGACGTTGCCTGTGCGCGCCGCTGCGTCCTTGCCCACGACATGGATCCCGCCCGACTGGTTGCTCGACGACCTGCCGCGGCAGATGCGCGCGCTCGGGGTGCCAGGGATCGGCATCGCGGTGGTCGAGGACGGCGCGTTGGCGTGGTCGCGCAGCGTCGGCATCGCCGACGCGACGCGTGGCACCCCGGTGGACGACACCTCGTTGTGGGAGGCGGCCTCGCTCAGCAAGCCGGTGTTCGCCTACGCCGTCCTGCAACTGGTCGATCGCGGCGAACTCGCGCTCGACGCACCGCTGGTGCGCTATGCGCGGCCGGCCTACCTCGGCAGCTCGCCGTGGCTGGCAAGCATCACCGTTCGCGACGTGCTGCGGCACACGACCGGGCTGCCGAACTGGCGCAAGGATCCCGCGCACGAGCCCCTGCTGCCGGCGGTCGCGCCGGGCACGCGCATCGACTATTCCGGCGAGGCCTTCACCTGGTTGCAGCTCGCGGTGGAGGCGGTGACCGGCGAAAGCCTCGACCAGAGCCTGCACCGCCTGCTGTTCGACCCGGCGGGCATGCGCGATAGCAGCTACGGTTGGGATGCGGTGCTGGCGGCGCGCTCGGTCTTCGGGCATCGCGGACCGGACGACGTGCAACCGGGATTGCCGCCGCAGGGCCTGCGCGATGCCTGGGAGGCGGCGGAGCCGGTCGCGTTGCGCTGGGGCAAGCCGCTGTCCGACTGGCGCTATGCCGATGCCGAGCGCGCCTTGCCGCTGGTGCAGGCGGGCGCCAGGGCCGTGGTGGCGCACTGGCCCGGGGACATCCTCGCCAACGCGGCCGCCAGCCTGCGTTGCACGGTGCGCGATTACGCGCGCCACATGGCGTTGGTGGTGCATCCCCCGCGCGCGCCATGGGCGCTGCGGGAGGCCAGGCGCAACGCGATGCTCAGCGCGCAGATCGCCCTGCCGGGGCGCTACACCGGGAAGACCCTGGGCTGGAACCTCGAGGCCACCCGCATCGGCCCGGTGCTCTACCACTCGGGCAGCAATGCGGGGGTCTTCAAGACCTTCGCGCTGGGCGATGCGGTGCGCGGCCGGGCGCTGGTGGTGATGACCAACGCCGCCTCCGGCAACCTGCTGTACCGCCGCGTGGTCCGTGCGGCGACCGGGCTCGACCTGCTCGCCTTCGACCTGTGAGGCGCGGCCTCAGCCGCGCTTCAAGCCCTTCAAGGCATCCGCCATCGCACTGTTGAATGGTGCCGCGGCCGGTTGTGCTGCGCGCGGCGCCGGGCCGCGCCCGCGTTCGTGGCCCGGGTTGCCGCCGCGGCGCGCATCGCGCGCGCCATCAGTCGGGCGCGCGGCGGGCGGGGCCGGGCTGTCGTCGAGGCGGCGGGTGAGGGCGATGCGCTTGCGCGCGACATCGACCTCCAGCACCTTCACCTTGACGATATCGCCGGCCTTCACCACGTCGCGCGGATCCTTCACGTAGCGGTCGGACAATGCCGAGATGTGGACCAGCCCGTCCTGGTGCACGCCGATGTCGACGAAAGCGCCAAACGCGGCGACGTTGCTGACCACGCCTTCCAGCACCATGCCGGGGCGCAGGTCCTTGATGTCCTCGATGCCGTCGGCGAACTGCGCCGCCTTGAACTCGGGGCGCGGGTCGCGGCCGGGCTTCTCGAGTTCCTTCAGGATGTCGCGCACGGTCGGCTCGCCGAAGCGCGCATCAGTGAACTGCGCCGGCTTCAACGCGCGCAGGAAGGCGGTATCGCCGATCACCTGCTTCACCGTGCGGCCGCCACCGGCAAGGATGCGCTCCACCACGGGATAGGCTTCCGGGTGCACCGCCGACGCATCCAGCGGTTCGTCGCCATCGGTGATGCGCAGGAAACCGGCGCATTGCTCGAAGGTCTTCTCGCCCAGTCGCGGCACCTTCAGCAGCGCCTTGCGCGACGCGAACGCGCCATGCTGGTCGCGGTACACCACGATGTTCTCGGCGACGCCGGCGGACAGGCCGGAGACGCGCGCCAGCAGCGGCGCGGACGCGGTATTGAGGTCCACGCCGACCGCGTTCACGCAGTCCTCGACGCGTGCGTCGAGTGCACGCGCCAGCTGGTACTGGTCGACGTCGTGCTGGTACTGGCCCACGCCGATCGCCTTCGGCTCGATCTTCACCAGCTCGGCCAGCGGGTCCTGCAGGCGCCGCGCGATCGAGACCGCGCCACGCAGCGACACGTCGAGCCCCGGGAATTCGCGCGCGGCGAGTTCGGAGGCGGAATACACCGATGCCCCGGCCTCGCTCACCACCATCTTCTGCATGCCCAGCCCGGGGGCGCGCTTGAGCAGGTCGCCGGCGAGCTTGTCGGTCTCGCGGCTGGCGGTGCCGTTGCCGATCGCCACCAGCTGCACGCCATGCGCGGTGCACAGCCGCTCCAGCGTGGCCAGCGACGCATCCCACTGCCGGCGCGGCTCGTGCGGGTAGATGGTGTCCGTGGCGACCAGCTTGCCGGTGGCGTCCACGACCGCGACCTTGACCCCGGTGCGCAGGCCCGGGTCCAGCCCGAGCACCGCCTTGCGCCCCGCCGGTGCGGCCAGCAGCAGGTCGCGCAGGTTGTCGCCGAACACCGCGATGGCCTCGGCTTCCGCCTTCTCGCGGGCCTGGTTGAACAGGTCGAGCAGCAGGTGCATGTGCAGTCGCGCGCGCCAGGCGAGCCGGCAGGCGCCGCGCAGCCAGGCATCAGCCGGTCGGCCGCGGTCGGCGATGCCGGCATGCACGGCGATCCGGCCTTCGGCCAGCGCGTGCCCGGCTTCGGCATCGCTGCCGGGGTCGAGGTCGAGCTGCAGGAATTCCTCGCGGCGCCCGCGGAACAGCGCGAGCAGGCGATGCGAGGGAATCCGCGCCAGCGGTTCGGCGTGGTCGAAGTAATCGCGGTATTTCTCGCCGGCGGCCTGCTTGCCTTCCACCACGCGCGCGCGGATCACGCCCTCGCGCGCCAGCCAGTCGCGCAGCTCGCCGAGCAAGGCCGCATCCTCGCTCCAACGCTCGATCAGGATGGCGCGCGCGCCATCCAGCGCGGCCTTGGCATCGGCGACGCCCTTGCCGGCGTCGACATAGGCGGCCGCGGCGACCTCGGGTTGCAGGCCCGGATCGGCGAGCAGCGTATCGGCCAGCGGCTCGAGGCCGGCTTCGCGCGCGATCTGCGCCTTGGTCCGGCGCTTCGGCTTGTAGGGGAGGTAGAGGTCCTCCAGCCGCGACTTGCTGTCGGCGGCGAGGATCTCGGCGCGCAGGGCATCGTCCAGCTTGCCCTGTTCGTCGATGCTGGCGAGGATCGTCGCGCGGCGCTCCTCCATCTCGCGCAGGTAAGCGAGGCGCTGGTCCAGCGTGCGCAACTGGGTGTCGTCGAGGCCGCCGGTCGCCTCCTTGCGGTAGCGCGCGATGAACGGGACGGTGGCGCCCTCGTCCAGCAGGCCGACCGCGGCTTCCACCTGCGCGGGTTGTGCACCGATCTCGGTGGCGATGGACAGGGCGATCTTGCGCGCGGTGGCGGCGGGCAGTGCAGGCATGCGGGGCGGTATCGGCGAACGAGGGACCGCGATTGTCGCCGCCCGGTGCGGGCCGCGACAGCTTGACAGCCGCGGCTCAGTCGGGGACGCGCGGGTGGCGACGCGCTACGTATAGGCCCAACCCGACACCCAGCGCCGACATCGCGAGCATGTAGTGGATCGGCGCGGCCGGGTGGTCCTTGATCGCCATGCTCAACAGCACGGGGGTGAGGCCGCCGGCGATCGCATAGGCCATGTTGTAGGCGAAAGACAGGCCGGAGAAGCGCACCGGTGCGGGGAAGCCACCCACTGCGATCGCGGGCACCAGCGCGGTCAGCCCGACCGCGAAACCGGCCAGTGCGTACAGCCCGTGCGAGTAGGCGCCGGCCATCGCGTTCGAATAGAAGGCGAAGAAGACGGCACCGAGCATCACGCTCCACAACGCCAGCACGCGTCCGGCGCCGAAGCGGTCGGCGAGCACGCCGGCGGCGAGGTTGGCGACCACGCAGGCGAGGATCGCCCAGGTGTTGCCTGCCAGGGCCTCGCCGCGCGGCACGCCTAGGCCCTGCAGCAGGGTCGGCATCACCAGCAGGGTCACCACCACGGCGGCAGTGAGCAGCCAGGTCAGCAGCATCGCGAGCAGCACCGCGCCGCCATGCGCGCGCAGCACGGTCTTCAGCGGCAGTTCGGCGGCCAGCGCGCGCCGCGCCTGCAGTTCGGCGAACACCGGGGTCTCGTGCAACTGCCGGCGCAGCACCATCGCCAGCAGGCCGAACACGCCGCCGACCACGAACGGCACGCGCCAGCCCCAGGCGAGCAGGGTGGCCTCGTCGAACGCGGCGTTGACCGCACGCGCAACCAGCGAACCGAGCAGGATGCCGGCGCACAAGCCGGCCGAGAGCGCGCCGCAGGCCAGCGTGCGGTGGCGCGGCGACACGTGCTCGCTCACGAACACCCAGGCGCCCGGTGCCTCGCCGCCGATCGCCGCGCCCTGCAGGAGGCGCAGCAGCAGCAACAGCAACGGCGCGAGCACCCCGGCCTGCGCGTAGGTCGGCAGCAGGCCCATCAGCAGGGTGGGCACGGCCATCATCAGGATGCTCAGCATGAACATCCGCTTGCGCCCTAGCAGGTCGCCGAAATGCGCCATCACCACGCCGCCCAGCGGGCGCGCCAGGTAGCCGGCGGCGAAGATCCCGAAGGTCTGCACCATCCGCATCCAGCCCGGCATGTCGGCGGGGAAGAACAGCGCGCCCATCGTGGTCGCGAAGAACACGAAGATCACGAAGTCGTAGAACTCGAGGGCGCCGCCGAGCGCGGACAGGGTCAGGGTCTTGGCCTGTTGCCGGGTCAGGCCGGCGGGTGCGGTCGGGGCGTGCGCATGCATCCCGCCAAGCGTATGCGATGCGCGGCACGCGGCGAAGTGCCCACGGGCAGGCTGCCCGGCGCGGGGGCCGCGTGCCACACTCGAGGGGGTCCTTTGCAACGGCGGAGCATGGCGATGCGCGAGCGGCGATCGGGTTGGGCACTGGCATTGGCGGTGGCTGCCGCCGTTGGCAGTGGCGTGGCGACGGCGCAGGTCGCGCCGATGACGCCGGACATCACCGGCAAGAAGTTCGTCGCCCCCGAGGTGCCGCGCGATTTCACCAGGCGGGTGGTGATGATCCCGATGCGCGACGGGGTCAAGCTGTACACCGTGATCGTGATGCCGAAGGGCGCCACCAATGCCCCGATCCTGCTGACCCGTACGCCGTACAACGCCGCCAAACGCGCCGAACGGGTGCCGAACGCGACCCGCATCGTCGATGCATTGCCGCAGGGCGACACCGTGTTCGCCGAGGACGGCTACATCCGGGTGTTCCAGGACGTGCGCGGCAAGTACGGCTCGGAAGGCGAGTACGTGATGACGCGGCCACCGCGCGGACCGCTGAACACCACCGGCGTGGACCACGCCACCGATGCCTGGGACACCATCGACTGGCTGGTCAAGCACGTGCCGGAGGGCAACGGGCGGGTCGGCATGCTGGGCTCGTCGTACGAGGGGCTGACCGTGGTGATGGCGCTGCTGGACCCGCATCCGGCGCTGAAGGTCGCCGCGCCCGAGAGCCCGATGGTGGATGGCTGGATCGGCGACGACTGGTTCCAGAACGGCGCGTACCGGCAGGTCAACCTCGGCTACTTCACCGGGCAGATGACCGCGCGCGGGGCGGGCAGCGAGATCGCGCGCGCCACCAACGACGACTACACCAATTTCCTGCGTGCCGGGTCGGTGGGTGCGTACGCCCGCGCGGCCGGCCTCGACCAGGTCCCGGCTTGGCACAAGGTCAGCCAGCACCCCGCCTACGACGCGTTCTGGCAGGGGCAGGCGCTCGACAAGCTGCTGGCGAAGCTGCCCGCCATCCAGGTGCCGACCATGTGGGAGCAGGGCCTGTGGGACCAGGAGGACATCTACGGCGGGCACACGGCCTGGGCTGCGCTGGAAGCCAAGGACACCGACAACACCCGCAACTTCCTGGTGATGGGGCCATGGCGGCATAGCCAGGCGAACTACGACGGCAGCAGCCTCGGCGACCTGCGCTTCACCGGCGACACCGCGCTGGAGTGGCGCCGCGACGTGCTGAAGCCGTTCTTCGACCAGTACCTGAAGCCAGGCGCGCCGGTGGCCAATACGCCACCGGTGTGGATCTACGACGCCGGGCGCAATCGCTGGAATACCTACCAGCGCTGGCCGCAGGCCTGCGCGCAGGCCTGCGCGAACACGTCGCTGCCGGTGTACCTGCACGCCGACGAAACCCTGCGCGCGAACGCCCCGGGCGCAGACGGACCGCAATACGCGGAATACGTGTCCGACCCCGCCAAGCCGGTGCCGTTCGTGCCGCGCCCGGTGGACATGGGCGACCGCGCGACCTGGACCACCTGGCTGGTCAAGGACCAGCGCTTCGTGGATGGCCGCACCGACGTGTTGACTTACTCAAGCGCGCCGCTGACGGCGCCATTGGTGCTGGCCGGCATCCCGCAGGTGCGGCTGGAGGCTTCGACCTCGGGCACCGACAGCGACTGGGTGGTCAAGCTGATCGACGTCTATCCCGACCTCAATCCGGACGATCCCAAGATGGCCGGGTTCCAGTTGCCGCTGGCGATCACCATCTTCCGCGGCCGCTACCGCGAAGGCTTCGACCGCCCGGCGCCGTTGCAGGCGGATGCGCCGCTTGCTTACGCCTTCGACCTGCCGAACGTGAACCACGTGCTCAAGCCCGGGCATCGGCTGATGGTGCAGGTCCAGTCCACCCTGTTCCCGCTCTACGACCGCAACCCGCAGGCCTACGTCGACAACATCTTCTTCGCCACGCCGGGCGACTACCGCAAGGCGGTGCAGCGGGTGTGGGCGACGCCGGCGCATGCCAGCCGCATCGACCTGCCGGTGGTATCGGGCCGCCTGCCCTGAGCGCATGTTGGACTAGAGTGGCGAAGAAATAGGAAGGAGTCGACGCATGCCATCGACCAGTCCCGAGCTGGAACTCTTCGTCCGCGAGGCGCTGGCCCACGGGCAGTCGCGGGCCGCGATCCGCGAAGCGCTGGCGGCCGCGGGATGGCGCGATGAGCAGACCCGCGGCGTCCTGGACGGCTACGCGGACGTTGCGTTCCCGGTGCCGGTCCCGAAGCCGCGTGCCTCGCTGTCCGCCAAGGAGGCATTCCAGTACCTGGTGCTGTTCGCCACGCTGTACTTCAGCGCCTACCACCTCGGCAGCCTGCTGTTCGACCTGGTCAACCGCGCCCTGCCGGATCCCGCGGACCAGGCGCGATTCCCGATGTTCGGCGATTCGATGCGCTTCTCGGTCGCCGCGCTGGTCATCGCGTTCCCCGTATTCGCATGGATGTCGCACCGGGTCGGCGTGGATGTCGCGCGGCATCCGATCAAGCGGCTGTCGCCGGTGCGGCGTTGGCTGACCTACCTGACGCTGTTCGTGGCGGCGGGCATCCTGATCGGCGACATGACCTCGCTGGTCTACAACCTGCTCGGGGGCGAGGCGACGCCGCGCTTCCTGTGCAAGGTCGCGGTCGTGGCGATGATCGCCGGCGGGGTCTTCCACTATTACCTGCACGACCTGCGGCGCGAGGAGGCGGAGGCATGAGCAACAGCAGCCTCGGGCGCAGGTTGATGCTGGTGGCGACGGCGATCGTGGTCGCGACCCTGGGCGCGGCGCTGTGGGTCATGGAGTCCCCGTCGAAGCAGCGCGACCGACGGATCGATGAGCGGCGGACCGGCGAACTCACCGCCATCGCCAATGCGGTCGATGCGTGGCGCGCAAGCAAGGCCAGCCTGCCGCCTTCGCTCGCCATCCTCGCGGCCGAACCGGGCGCCTCCCTGGCGGTGGTGGATCCGGTGGATGGCACGCCCTACGAATACCGCATCGTGTCGACGTCGCGCTACAGGCTGTGCGCGCGCTTCGCGACCACGACCTCGAGTGGCGATACGGATGGCGCGCCGATGTTCCGGGCAACCACGGAATGGCAGCATCCCGCCGGGCGGCACTGCTTCGAGCGCAAGTCCGGCGATCCGGAGGCCAGCGCGCCCGCCGCGGCCGTCGTCCGCTAGCCGGCGAACAGGTCGTCCTGCGCCGGGCTGCCATCCGGCGCGGCGAAGCCCGCCAGGCCCACGCCGGCCAGGCGGTAGCGTGTCCCGGGCGGCAACGCGACCCGGTCGCGCAACGCGCAGGCGATGTCGGCGCAGGCGGCTTCGCTGGTGGGGGGCTCCGCCGCGGTCAGGCTGCGGGTGAGCACGCGGAAATCGGCGGTCTTCAGCTTGAGCACCACGGTGCGCGCGATGCGCTCGGGATGCCGTTCGCGCTCGCGCAGGTAGCCGGCCCAGGCCTTGGCTGCCAGTTGGCGGACATGCGGCTCGAGTTCGGATAGCAGGAGATCCTGCTCGAAGGTGTCTTCCGCCGACACCTGCAGGGTGGGCCGTTCGGGTTGCACCGCCCGCGCGTCGATGCCCCACGCCAGTTGATGCAGGCGTGCGCCCCAGCGGCCGAAGCGGCGCTCCAGCACGTCGCTGCCGCAGCTGCGCAGGTCCGCGCAGGTGGCGATGCCGAGCGCGGCGAGCTTGGCTTCCATCACCTTGCCGACGCCGGGCAGCTTGCCCACCGGCAGCGGGCCGAGGAAGGCCTCCACCATCGCCGGCTTGAGCACGAACTGGCCATCGGGCTTGTTCCAGTCGCTGGCGATCTTGGCGAGGAACTTGTTGGGCGCGATCCCGGCCGAGGCGGTGAGGCGGGTCTCCTCGCGGATCGCGTCGCGGATGCGGGTGGCGATGGCGGTGGCGCTGCCGAGGTCCTGCTTCGGCACCGTGACGTCGAGGTAGGCCTCGTCCAGCGACAGGGGCTCGATGAGGTCGGTGTGGCGCTCGAAGATGCCGCGGACCTGCCGCGACACCGCCTTGTAGCGCACGAAGTCCGGGGGCACGAAGACCGCGTCCGGGCACAGGCGCTCCGCGCGCACCGCCGGCATCGCCGAGCGCACGCCGAACACGCGGGCCTCGTAGCTGGCTGCGCACACCACCGAACGCGCGCCGCGCCAGGCGACCACCACCGGCTTGCCGCGCAGCGCGGGATCGTCGCGTTGCTCGACCGAGGCGTAGAACGCATCCATGTCGACATGGATGATCTTGCGCTGCGGGGATTCGCTCACGCCGCGATTCCAGGACGGGCGTGTCGCAGGATCAGCGCCAGAACACGATGCGGTCATGCCCGGGGTCGGGGCGGTTCTTGCGCGCGCGGCGGTCGCTGTAGGGCGGTCGCGCGATGCGCAGTTCGTGGCGACCAGGTGGCAAATCGCGCACATCGATCATCGCCAGCAGGGCGGGGCGGTCGGTGCGCGGGTCGTTGCTGGCTTCGTAACGGAGATCGGCCAGCGGCCTGCCGTCCAGCGACACCGCATGCAACCTGCCGAGGCAGACGAGCAGTGCCGCTGCACGGGCCTCGTCGGTCGCGGAACTGTCGACCGCGCACTGGCGCATCGGTGCCTCCACCCGGCGCGGAACGTAGGGCACCACCAGCTTGAGGTAGGGGCCGCGCACCACCATGCCCGGGATGTAGGGTTGCGCGCGCGCCTTGAGCGGATCGCGCTGGTCGTCATAGGCGTCGGTCTCCACTTCCAGCGCATCGCTGGACGGGAACAGGCCGTAGTTGCCGATCCATTCCGGCCGTTGCAGGCCGACCAGGCTGCTGGTCGCGGTCGCCATCGCCAGGACGACGGCACCGTTGAACAGCAGCATCGCCTGCCGCTGGCCACCGTTGCTGGACAGGATCGAGAGGATCGGGCTCTTGCTGACGCCCATGCCGAGCCGCGATCCGATCCGCAGTACCGCGCGGATCGCCCGGTGGGCCACGCCATCCGCCGGCAGGCGGGCACCGAACTGGCGATCGAGCAGCATGGCGGCCAGCACCGGCAGGAACAGCGCAGCGAAGATCGCCGCGAACAGGTACATGACGTTGATCCGCCAGCCGAGGCCTGCGGCGACCAGGTTCAGCAGCGCCATGCCGCCGCAGAACACCACGCAGATCACCGCCAGCGTGCTGGCGATCAGCACGCCCACGGCGAAGGCCACGCTGGCGCGGTTGTCCGCGCGCTCGACCGTCTCCTCCATGGTGGATGCGCGCTCGCGCTCCACCTCGGACTGGATCGGCCCCATGTTCAGCTTGTCGAAGCGGATTCCCTCGGGATACACCGACTGCATGCCGACCAAGGCGATCCACATCGCGCGCAGCATCAGGTGGATGACGAAGGTCGCGGCCAGCACCACGGCGGCGCTCTTGGCGTAGACATAGGACATCATCACGACCATCCGCCAGTCGCCGTTGACGCGCGGTTCCAGCGCCATCAGCACGCCGTCCAGCCAGCCCGGCAACTGCAGCATGGCGAACACCGCCACGCCGGAAATCAGCAACTCGACTTCCCAGGTGGGCGTGGTGCGGCTCGGCAGCGGCGTGTTCGATTCGGGTTCGCTCATGGCCCGGCATGGTGCGGGCCATGCGCGGGGCTGGCAAGCCTCAGGTCAGGCCGAAGGCGTAGTACAGGCCAATCACCACGAACACCGCCGCGGTCTTGACCAGGGTCACCGCGAAGATGTCCTTGTACGCCTGCCGATGGGTCAGCCCGGTCACCGCCAGCAGGGTGATCACCGCGCCGTTGTGCGGCAGCGTGTCCATGCCGCCGGAGGCCATCGCGGCGACCCGGTGCAGCACGTCCATCGGGATGCCGGCGGCATTCGCGTTGGCGATGAAGGTGTCGGCCATCGCCGCCAGCGCGATGCTCATGCCCCCCGACGCCGAACCGGTGATGCCGGCCAGCGCGGTGACCGTCACTGCTTCGTTGACCAGCGGGTTCGGGATCGCGCCCAGCGCATTGGCGACCACCAAAAAGCCGGGTAGGGCCGCGATCACCGCGCCGAAGCCGTATTCCGAGGCGGTGTTCATGCCGGCCAGCAGGGCGCCGCCGATCGCCGACTTGCTGCCGTCGGCGAAGCCGGCGACCACCGGCTTCCAGGCGAACAGCAGCACGCAGGCGATGCCGGCGAGCAACGCGCCCTCGACCGCCCAGATCGCGGCGACCTTGGAGATTTCCTGCACCACCGGGGCCGGGTTGCCGATCACCGCCGGCACGAAGCTGGCGCTCTCGCCGTAGTGCGCCGGGATCCACAGGGTCAGCAGCTTGTTGGCGATGCCGACCACCAGCAGCGGCAGCAGCGCGACCAGCGGATTGGCCAGCTTGCCGCCGGCGAAGGCCGCCGGTTCGTTGACCAGCGTGGCCGGGTCGCCGTAGCCCTCGCCGGCACGGGCAGCGACGCGCCGGCGCCAGTCCAGGTACGCCAGGCCGACGACCAGGATGAAGACGCCGCCCAGCGTGCCGAGCACCGGCGCGGCCCAGGTGTCGGTGCCGAAGAACGTGGTCGGGATGATGTTCTGGATCTGGGGAGTCCCCGGCAGCGCATCCATGGTGAAGGTGAACGCGCCCAGCGCGATGGTGCCCGGGATCAGCCGCTTGGGGATGTCGCCCTGGCGGAACAGCTCTGCGGCGAACGGGTAGACCGCGAACACCACCACGAACAGCGAGACGCCGCCGTAGGTCAGCAGGGCGCAGACCACCACGATCGACAGCATCGCCCGCTGCGCGCCGACGACGCGGATGGTCGCGGCGACGATGGCCTTGGAGAAGCCGGACAGCTCGATCACCTTGCCGAACAGCGCGCCGAGCAGGAACACCGGGAAGTACAGCTTGAGGAAGCCGACCATCTTCTCCATGAACAGGCCGGTGAACATCGGCGCGACCTGCGATGGATCGGTCAGCAGCACCGCGCCGAGGGCGGCGACCGGCGCGAACAGGATGACGCTGTAGCCGCGGTAGGCCACGAACATCAGGAAGCACAGCGCGGCCAGCACGATCAGAAACGACATCGCCATCCCCGGCGGAGGAACTCGGGCTGGGAGTGTGGCCCGCCCGCCGGGGCGGCCCCATTGTCCGAACGTCCAATGCCGCCGCGGCCGCGACCGGCCTACCGTGCGTCCATCGGCGGCGAGCGTGCCGACCGCGTGCATGCACCCGTGAGGAGGGGACAGATGAAGCGCAAGCAATTGAGCATGGCGATCCAGGGCCTGCTGGCCGTGTCGCTGCTGGCGACCACGCCGGCGATGGCGCAGGACGCCGCGCCGCAGGGCGGCGAGAAGAAGACGACCACGCTGGAGGCCGTCAAGGTCACCGCCCGCAAGCGCGAGGAGACCCTGCAGGAAGTGCCGGTGGCGGTCACCGCGTTCACCGCGGACACCCTCGACAAGCTCAACGTCAAGGACCTGTCCGACCTCGATGCGCAGGTGCCGAACCTGACGATCTACGCCGCCCGCGGCTCCAACACCACGCTGACCGCCTACATCCGCGGCGTCGGCCAGTCGGATCCGCTGTGGGGCGTGGACCCGGGCGTGGGCCTGTACATGGACGACGTCTACATCGCCCGCCCGCAGGGCGCGCTGCTGGACGTGTTCGACGTCGCCCGGGTCGAGGTCCTGCGCGGGCCGCAGGGCACGCTGTACGGCAAGAACACCATCGGCGGCGCGATCAAGTACGTCTCCAAGGGCCTGTCGCCGGAGTTCAACGGCTACGGCTCGGTGACCGTGGGCAGCTTCGGCCAGCGCGATTTCAAGGCCGCGGTAGGCGGGGGCCTGGGCGGCAGCGAGTACCTGCGCGGCCGCATCTCGGTGGCCAGCCTCAACAACGACGGCTTCGGCGAGAACATCGTCACCGGCGACCCGGTGAGCAACAAGGACACGCTGGCCTATCGCCTCGCGCTGGGCGCCTACGTCACCGACGCGGTCGACCTGCAGTTCGCGCTGGACCACGTGAAGGACAACTCCGGCGTGCGCGGCGCGCAGATGCTGGAGGCCAACCGCTTCGTGCCCAACACGCCGCCGCTGGACAGCCGCTACGACGTGCGCAACGGCATGCCGAACGTCAACGAGACCACGATGAGCGGCGCGTCGATCACCGCCAACGTGCGCGCCAGCGACGACTGGACCTTCAAGTACGTGCTGGCCAAGCGCGAGTCCGACACCGAGACCAACATCGACTTCGACACCACCCAGTCCAAGATCGCCGACGTCAAGGCGTTCTACAACGACGAGCAGGTGACCCACGAGCTGCAGGCCAACTACGACAGCGGCGGCCGTTCGCGCGGGGTGCTCGGCGTATACCGGTTCGACGGCTATGCCGGCGGCCGCGTCCTGAACAACTTCTTCAACCTGCTGTTCGGCGATACCCAGGGCAAGGTCTACACCGAGAGCTACGCGCTGTACGCCGACTGGACCTTCGACGTCAGCGAGCAGTTCAGCATCGACGTCGGGGCGCGCTACACCAACGAGGACAAGCACGCGATCGTGCTCAACCGCGGCTACGCGGACGGCAACTTCACCAAGCCGATCTCGGTGGCGGCGAACTTCGACAAGACCATCACCTTCAAGAACTTCTCGCCGAAGATCTCGATGGACTACCAGCTCACGCCCGACGTGCTGCTGTACGGCGTGGCCAGCCGCGGCTTCAAGTCCGGCGGCTACAACATCCGCGCGCAGGCGGTGGCGGTGCCGCGCTCGGCCGAGCCGTTCGACGACGAGCAGGTCGACAGCTACGAGATCGGCACCAAGATGGGCCTGTTGGACCAGCGCCTGTTCCTGAACCTCGCGGCGTTCCACAACAAGTACAAGGACATCCAGCTGTCGGTGTTCACCGCCTACGACAGCAACGGCGACGGCACCGACGACGCGTTCTTCGGCGACTTCACCAACGCCGGCGCGGGCACCGTGCAGGGCCTGGAGGTCGAGTACCAGTGGCTGCCGACCAGCCACTGGGCCATCACCGGCAACCTCGCCTGGCTGGACGCGAAGTACGACCGCTTCATGTACGCCGGCGTGAACATCGCCGACGAGCAGCAGTTCACCAATGCGCCGGAGTTCTCCGGGGCGCTGAACGTCGAGTACCGCACCCAGGTCGGCAATGGCGACCTGTCCGCGCGGATCGGCTACAGCTACCAGTCGTCGGTCATCGCCACCACCGAGATCATCCGCGCGGAGATCCCGCCGAACGGGCGCCCGCCGATCTCGCAGGATGGCTACGGCCTGCTCAGCGCCGGCATCATCTGGAACATCAACCCGGCATGGACGGTGTCGCTGCAGGGCACCAACCTGGCGGACGAGGAATACCTGACCACCGGCTACAACCTCAACCGCGCGCTCGGCGTGTACACCGGCTTCTACGGTCCGCCGCGCCAGTACAGCCTCAGCGTCCGCTACAACTTCTGATCCCGGCAGGGTCCGGCCGGTTCGGACGGGGGCGGGCTTCGGCCCGCCCTCGCGTTATGCTCGCCCGCGCATGCAACGCATCCCCGATACCCCCGTTCCGCGCCTGAGCGCCGCCCGATGCTGAGCATCACGGTCGTCGTTGGCGCGGCGTTGCTGTGGCTGGGCCTGCTCTTCGGCATCGCGCTGTACGCGGAACGCCGGCCCGGCGTGCTGGCCCGCCACTGGCGCCACGTCTACGCGCTGTCGCTGGCGGTCTACTGCACCTCGTGGACCTTCTTCGGCACCGTCACCCAGGCGGCGCGCTACGACTGGCCGCTGCCGCCGACCTTCGTCGGCACGCTCTTGCTCTACGTGCTGGCCGCCGGGGCGATGCTGCAACTGGTGCGGCTGGCGCGCTCCACCAATGCGACCTCGATCGCCGACCTGATCGCGACCCGGCTCGGCAAGGATGCGTGGCTCGCGGCCGCGGTCACCCTGGTCGCGGCGCTCGGCCTGATCCCGTACATCGCGCTGCAGCTGAAGGCGGTGTCGATGAGCTTCGCGCTGCTCACCGGTTCGCGCGCCGGGCTGGACCTGCCGGCCTGGCGCGACAGCGCGTTGTACGTCGCGCTGGTCATGGCCCTGTTCGCGATGCTGTTCGGCACCCGCCGCGCCAGCGTGGCCGAGCACAACCGCGGCCTGGTGCTGGCGATGGCCTTCGAATCGCTGTTCAAGCTGGCGGCGATGCTGGCGCTCGGCGTGTTCGTCTGGCTCGGGCTCGGCCTGCCGCAGGGCGTGCCCGCGCCGCAGGCGGCCGACAGCGGGGGCTTCTATCCGCTGGTCGCGCTGGGCGTGCTGGCGATGTTCACCCTGCCGCACCAGTTCCACGTGGGCGTGGTCGAGTGCCGCGACGAGCGCCACGTGCTGACCGCGCGCTGGCTGTTCCCGCTCTACCTGGTGCTGATCGCGCTGCCGGTGCTGCCGCTGGCGCGCGCCGGCGATGCCTTGCTGGCGGGGCAGGGCGTGCCCTCCGACCTGTACGTGCTCGCGTTGCCGATGGCGCAGTCGCACGAGGGGCTCGCCCTGTTCGCCTTCCTGGGGGGGCTCAGCGCGGCGACCGGCATGGTGGTGGTGAGCACGCTCACCCTCAGCCTGATGATCGGCAACCATTGGCTGGCGCCGGGCCTGCTGCGCGGCGCGTGGTCGCGCGGCGATGCCGGCGACCTGCGCGGCAACGTGCTGCTGCTGCGCCGGCTCGGCATCGTCGCGATCATGCTGCTGGCCTGGGGCTACAGCCGCGGCATCGCCGGCAACGCGGCGCTGGCGGATGTCGGCGCGCTGTCGTTCTCGGCGCTGGCGACCCTGGCGCCCGCGCTGGCGTTCGCGGTGTGGCGCCCGCAGACGCCGCCCCGCGCGGCGATCCTCGGCCTGTTCGCCGCGTTCGCCACCTGGCTGTGGTGCCTGCCCTTGCCCTTGCTGCTGCAGGGCGATGCGCCTGCATGGGTCGCCTCGGGACCGGCGGGCATCGCCTGGCTGTCGCCGGCCGGCTTCCTCGGGCTGTCGGATTGGTCGCCGCTCGGCCGGGCGGTGGTCGCGAGCCTGGTGGTCGGGGCGCTCGCCACCCTCGCCAGTGCCTCGTGGTTGCGCCCGGCATTGCGCGCCGGCCTGCGCCGCCTCGACGTGCGCCGGCTGGACAACGTGGCCCGGCGCTTCCTGCCGGCCAGCCAGGTGCGCGACCTGCTGGCCCATCGCGATGCCGAGGCGGAAGTCGAACGCGCGTTGTCGGCGGTGCTCGGCTCGGCGTCCGCGCGCGTGTTGCTGGATGCCGCGCGCCGCGAGGCCGGCGCCGACCTGCGGCCCGGCGCGGACCTGGAGACGGTGGCGGCGATCGTCGGCGAGGCCTCGCAGGACCTGCGCTTCAACCAGCGCCTGCTCGAGGCCGCGCTGGAGAACATGAGCCAAGGCATCAGCGTGGTCGACCGCGACCTGCGGCTGGTGGCGTGGAACCGTCGCTACCAGGAACTGTTCGGCTATCCCGCCGGCCTGCTGCGGGTAGGGATGCCGATCGCCGAGGCCTCGGCCTGGGCCTTGCGCCATGTCGCGGCGGTCGGCGACGCCGGCAGCGACGCCGCGCTGCAGCGGCGCCTCGCGCACATGCGCGCCGGCAGTTCGCACCTGTCGGAGCGCGTGTTCCCCGATGGCAGCATCATCGAGATCCGCGGCAACCCGATGCCCGGCGGCGGCTTCGTGGCCACCTTCACCGACGTCACCGCGTTCCGCCAGGCCGAGGCGCAGCTCAAGCGCAGCAACGAGACCCTGGAGCAGCGCGTGGTCGAGCGCACCGCCTTGCTGGAATCCGCCAAGCGCGAAGCCGAACACGCCAATGACGCCAAGAGCCGCTTCCTCGCGGCGATCGGGCACGACCTGCTGCAACCTTTGCATGCCGCGCACCTGTTCGCCGATGCATTGGCGCAACGCGGCGCGGGCGAGCAGCGCGAGCTGGCGCGGCAGATCGGCGGCGCCCTCGACGACACCACCGACCTGCTGACCACCTTGCTCGACATGTCGCGGCTCGAGGCCGGCGGCCTGCTGCCCGAACCGCGCGACGTCCCGCTGGCGGACGTCCTGGACCCGCTGGTGGCGCAGTTCGGGGTGATCGCCGCCGAACGCGGCCTGCGCCTGCGCCACGTGCCGACCCGCGCCTGGGTGCGCACCGACCCGCAACTGCTGCGGCGCGTGCTGCAGAACTTCCTCGCCAACGCCTTGCGCTACACCGAGCGGGGTTCGGTGCTGCTCGGCGTGCGTCGGATCGGCGAGGGCCTGCGCATCGAGGTGCACGACACCGGTCCCGGCATCGAGGCCGACCAGCGCGAGCGCATCTTCGAGGAGTTCCGGCGCGGCGAGGATGCGCCGGGGCAGGGGCTGGGCCTCGGCCTGGCCATCGCGGAGCGCATCGCGCGCCTGCTCGGTTCCCAGGTGGCGCTGCGGAGCACGCCGGGCGCAGGCAGCCGGTTCTCGGTGGAGGTGCCGCGCGCCCGCGCGTCGGCGTTGCCGCTGCCGGCCTCGCAGGGGCTGGACGGGCTGCATGTGCTGGTGGTGGACAACGAGCCGGAGGCGCTGGCCGCGCTGGCGGCCGTGCTGCGCGGCTGGGGCTGCATCGTGTCCGCGGTGGCCGATGGCGCTGCCGCCGAAGCGGTGCTGGCCCGCGGCGACTGCGCGCTGTGGATCTTCGACTACCACCTCGACCATGGCGACGATGGCGTGGCGCTGCATGCGCGCCTGGCCGCGCGTGGCGTGGCCGCGCCCTGCCTGATCCTCAGCGCCGACCAGACCGGGGCGGTGCGGGTCGCCGCGCAGGAGGCCGGGTTGCCGCTGCTGGTCAAGCCCCTGCGCCCGCTGGCGCTCAAGTCGGTGCTCGACCGGATGCTCGCCGCGCGCGCGGCGCGCCCGGTGGAACGCAGCATCCGCCCCGCCTGATTCCGCCGGCAACGCCCGGCGCGCATACTCGGCAGCCGCCCATTCCGAGGATCGCCCGATGACCGTCAAAGCCTATGGCGCCCACGCCGCCGACCAGCCCGTCGTCGCCATGGACATCGCCCGCCGCGACCCCGGGCCACGGGACGTGCAGATCGAGATCGCGTACTGCGGCGTCTGCCATTCCGACTTGCACACGGTTCGCTCCGAATGGCCGGGCACGCTGTATCCGTGCGTGCCGGGGCACGAGATCGTCGGCCGTGTCGGCGCGGTCGGTGCCGAGGTCACCGGCTTCAAGCCCGGCGACCTGGTCGGCGTCGGCTGCCTGGTCGACAGCTGCCGGCATTGCGCGTCCTGCGACGAAGGCCTGGAGCAGTACTGCACCAACGGCTTCGTCGGTACCTACAACGGGCCGACCGCGGACGCGCCGGGGCACACGCTAGGCGGCTACGCGCAGCGCATCGTGGTCGACCAGCGCTTCGTCCTGCACATCCGCCATCCCGAATCGCAGCTCGCCGCGGTGGCGCCGCTGCTGTGCGCCGGGATCACCACCTACTCGCCGCTGCGGCACTGGGGCGCGGGCCCCGGCAAGAAGGTGGGCATCGTCGGCATCGGCGGCCTCGGCCACATGGGCATCAAGATCGCGCACGCGCTGGGCGCCCGCGTGGTGGCCTTCACCACCAGCGAATCCAAGCGCGCGGAAGCGCACGCGCTGGGCGCCGACGAGGTGGTGAACTCGAAGGACCCGGCGCAGATGCAGGCGCACGCCGGCAGCTTCGACTTCATCCTCAACACGGTGGCCGCGCCGCACGTGCTGGACGCCTACACCGCGTTGCTGAAGCGCGACGGCACCCTGTGCCTGGTCGGCGCGCCGGCCTCGCCGCATCCCAGCCCGAGCGTGATGGGCCTGATCTTCGGGCGCAAGGCGATCGCCGGTTCGCTGATCGGCGGCCTGCCGGAGACCCAGGAGATGCTCGACTTCTGCGCCGAGCACGGCATCGTCGCCGACATCGAGATGATCCGCGCCGACGACATCGAGTCCGCATACGAGCGGATGCTGCGCAGCGACGTGAAGTACCGCTTCGTGATCGACACCGCGTCGATGGGCTGAGCGTGGCGCCGGCGGCGTCAGCCTTCCAGCTGGCGCGCCGGGTCGGAGAGTTCGAGTTCGCGCAGGACCACGCCGGCCTGGGTCCGGTTGCGCACGCCGAGGCGTTCGAAGATCGCGGTGAGGTGCGCCTTCACCGTGCGCTCCTGCACGTCGAGGCGGTCGGCGATCTGCTTGTTGAGCAGGCCTTCGGCGACCAGCGCGAGCACGCGGAACTGTTGCGGCGACAGGCTGGCGAGGCGGGCGGCGAGGGCGGCATCGTGCGGCGAGCTCTGCGCACGCGCCACGCTGGCGCGCAGGGCCGGCGGCAGCCAGGTTTCGCAGGCCAGCACGCTGCGGATGGCGTCGCGCAGCTCGTCCAGCCCGGCGCTCTTCGGCAGGTAGCCGGCGGCGCCGTGGTCGAGCGCGCGGCGGACCACGCGCGGGTCGTCGTTCGCGGAGACCACCACCACCGCCACCCCGGGATGCTGCGCGCGCACCGCGGCCAGCCCGGCCAGCCCGTGGTTGCCCGGCATGTGCAGGTCCAGCAGCACCAGGTCGATCGCCGGGTGCGCGTCGAGTTGCGCGAGGACCGCATCCAGGCTGCCGGCCTCGCACAGGTCGACCTCGCCCAGCGCGTCGCGCGCGGCCTGCCGTAGCGCGGCGCGGAACAGCGGGTGGTCGTCGGCGATCAGCAGGGACGGCATGGCGTGCGCACTACAAAGCGAGGGTCATGTACGTGCTGTGCGGATCGTCGACGTAGTCGGCGAACGGCCCGCAGGGCACGAACCCGGCCGCGGAATACAGGGTCCGCGCCGGCGCGAAATACGCCATCGACCCGGTCTCCAGGCTCGCCCGCGCATAGCCCGCCGCGCGGGCCTCCGCCAGCAGGTGGGCGAGGATCGCCTTGGCGACGCCGCGTCGCTGGTGGTCGCGCGCCGTGCGCATCGCCTTGATCTCGACGTGCGCGGGATCGAGGCGTTGCAGCGCCCCGCACCCGAGCAGCGCATCGCCCTCGCGCAGCACCCACGCGCGCACCGACGGTTGGCGCAGCCCCTGCAGGTCGAGCGCATGCTGGCTCTCGGCCGGCGCGGTGGCCTGCATCGCGGCCCGGTGTTCGGCGAGCAGGGCCGCGAACGCCGGGCTGTCGAGGTCGGCGGGTTCGATCGGCATCGTTACTGCGCGGTCCAGCCGCCGTCGACCGGCATCGCGGTGCCGGTGATGTTGTGCGCCTCGCGGCGGCACAGGAACACCGCGAGCGCGGCGATCTCGTCCGGCAGGGTCATGCGCAGGCTGGGCTGCTTCTCCGCGAGCAGGGCGCGCACGCCGTCGTCGCGGCTGCCGCCGTCCATGCGTGCCTCGATCTGCGGCTCGATCAGCGGCGTTTCCACCCAGCCCGGGCAGATGCAGTTGACGGTGATCCCCCCGGAGTCGCGCGAACCCTGCGCCGCGTATTCGAGCGCGGCGACCTTGCTCAGGCCGACGATGCCGAACTTGCTGGCGACGTAGGGCGCCTTGTCCTTCGAGGCCACCAGGCCATGCACCGAGGCGATGTTGACCACCCGCCCGTAGCCGCGGGCGGCCATCGCCGGCATCGCCGCGCGCATGGTGTGGAAGGCCGAGGACAGGTTGATCGCGAGGATGTCGTTCCACTTCTGCACCGGCATCTCGTGCAGCGGCACTGCGTGCTGGATCCCGGCGTTGTTGACCAGGATGTCGATGCCGCCGCCCGACCAGTCGGCGAGTTCGGCCATCATCGCCTCGATCGCGGCGGGGTCGCGCAGGTCTGCGCCGAAGTGCCGGGTTCCGCCGCTGCCCGCGGCATCCACCTCGGCGATGGCGGCGGCAATCTGCCCCGGGGTGCCCAGGCCGTTGATCGCCACCTTCGCCCCGGCCTGCGCGAGCCCGCGGGCGATCGCCAGCCCGATGCCCGAGGTGCTGCCGGTGACCAGGGCGGTGCGGCCGGAAAGGAAGGTGTCGGCCATGCGCGGCTCCATGCTGCAATGCGTCAGCTGCATACGCTAACAGCCCGCGCGCATCGTGGGGGCGCCGCGCGCGTGGTACGAAGGTACGATGCGCCGCCCCGCGCCAATGGCTATGGTCGGCGGATGAAGATGATCCCGCATCGTGCCTTCGCCGCGGCTGTCGCCGTGGCCGTCCTGGCCGGCTGTGCCGGCATGCCCGCTTCGAAGGGAGCCTTGCCCATGTTCAGCCAGCCGCGTGCCACCGAACACCGCGACGGCGACGACCTGCTGACCGCCGGGCTGGGCCTGGCCGGCTTGCGCGCGATGACGCCGCCCCCGTTCGCCGATGCCGCGCGGCCGACGCCGGCGGAACTGCGCCGGCGGGCGTTGTGGGCGAACTGGCGCGGGATCGCGGACCTTGCGCCTGGCGGCGGCTATGGCGAGCTCTACGGCAGCACGGCGCAGGTGCCGGGCCGCGAGTTCAGCGCGTTCGCCTCGATCCCCGGCGCGCGCCAGCCGCATCGCGTGCTGGTGCAGCTGCCCGATGCCTTCGATGCCGACAAGCGCTGCGTGGTGGTCGCGGCCTCGTCCGGCTCCCGCGGCATCTACGGTGCCATCGCGGTGGCCGGCGCGTGGGGCCTGCCGCGCGGCTGCGCGGTGGCGTACACCGACAAGGGCGCCGGCACCGATTACTTCGATCTCGATGCGGGGCAGGGCATCACCGCCGATGGCACGGTCGCGGGCGCTGAGCAGGCACTGGCGTTCCAGCCGGCTCCCGCGGCGGGGCGCGGCGTGGCCTACAAGCACGCGCATTCCCAGGACAACCCCGAGGCCGACTGGGGCCGCCACGTGAAGCAGGCCGCGCAATTCGCACTGGCCACGCTGGATGCGCAACTGCCGCAACAGGCGCCCTTCACCTTCGCCAACACGCGGGTGATCGCGGTCGGCATTTCCAACGGCGGCGGCGCGGTCCTGCGCGCGGCCGAGGATGGCGAGCCCTGGCTGGACGCAGTGGTTGCCGGTGAACCCAACGTGCTGGCGGCCGGCCACGGCGCGCGCAGCCTGTACGACTACACCACCGAGGCCGCGTTGCTGATGCCCTGCGCCTTGCCCGCGCTGGGCCTGCCGGCCGCACCCGGCGCCGACGCGAAGTGCAGCGCGCTGGCCGCGCACGGCCTGCTGGCGGGTGCCGACCTCAAGGCGCAACAGGCGGATGCACTGGCGCGGTTGCGAGCCGCCGGCTGGACCGATGCCGCCCTGCGCGCAGGCGCGATCAGCGTCGCCTTCGACCTGTGGCGCGCGGTCGGGGTCGGCTATGCATCGGCCTACGGGCGCTATCCGCACGACGGGCATCCCTGCGGCTATCGCTACGCGGCGCAGGCGGCCGACCTGTCGCCGCGCGCCGCCACCGACGCCGAACGCGCGGCATGGTGG
>JAFLEB010000023.1 GCA_017302075.1 Lysobacterales bacterium | reverse complement strand
TGTCAAAGATCCCGGGCTTCGGCCTCAGCGCCTCGCCCAACCCCCGAACATCAATCAGCCCGAGGGAGCCGCACATCATACAAGGGTTTTGAAGAACGTCAACACCCCGTGATGATCATTTTTGCTTTCCTTCAGCTTGCCGACCGGCGTTGCCTCGGGAAGGGCGCGCATCATGCCCGCCAAGATCAGGCTTGGGAAGTCTTGACGCCTTGACGCGATCCGTGCAGCGCGCGCAAGGTGCCGCCTTTCATACGGAGCCATCGGATGCGCCATCGTGCTGCATTGATCGTCGCCATCGCATGGTCGCTTTCGGCATGCGCCGGCGCGCGCCAACCATGGGTCGAACTCGGCAACCAGCGCTACGCGATCGAGATCGCCGACGACGACGCGGAGCGCGCACGCGGGCTGATGTTCCGCGATGCGTTGCCGACCGGCCACGGGATGCTCTTCATCCACGACGCCGAGGAGCCGCAGGCTTACTGGATGAAGAACACCAAGATCCCGCTCGACATCCTGTACTTCGACGACGAGCGCAAGCTGGTCGCGCAGCAGCGCGACGTCCCGCCCTGCTCCCTCGGCGATGGCTGCCCCTCGTACCCCAGCGATGCGCCGGCGCGCTACGTGCTAGAACTGAACGCCGGCGAGGCCGCCCGACTGCAGCTCAAGGACGGCGCCGAACTGCGCTTCGGCCCGGGCATCCCGCCTGCGAAATGAAGCGGGGCGCAGCGCAGGCTCAGGCCTGCATCGGCTCGAAGTCGTCCTTGCCGACCCCGCAATCGGGGCAGGTCCAGGTGTCCGGGACATCCTCCCAGCGGGTTCCGGGGGCGATGCCGTCCTCGGGCAATCCCAGCGCTTCGTCGTAGACGAACCCGCACACCACGCACATCCAGGTGCGGTAGGGGGACTCGGCGGCTGCGGGATCGGTCATCGGGGGGATAATGCGGGGACGTGGCGCGATTCTCCCATCCGGCGCCGCCTTGCGGAAGCGACATGACCCGACGCCAGCTGCCCCGCGGCCTGTACCTGCTCACGCCCGACGAGCACGACGGGGAACGGCTGCTCGCGCGCACCCTGCCGCTGCTGCCGTTCGCGTCCTGCGTGCAGCTGCGCGCCAAGGGCCTCGATCGACATGTGCTGATGACCGCTGGGCAGCGCCTGCGCAGCGCGTGCTGGGAGTCGGACGTCGCCTTCATCGTCAACGACGATCCGGGCCTGGCGCGCGAGCTCGATGCCGACGGCGTGCACCTCGGCGAAGACGACGCCTCGGTCGACGACGCCCGCCGCCTGCTGGGCGATGCCGCGATCATCGGCGTCTCCTGCTACGACGACCTCGCGCGCGCGCGCAGGCTCGCCAGCGAAGGCGCCGACTACCTCGCCTTCGGCGCGTTCTTCCCGTCGCCGACCAAACCGCGTGCCCGCCGCGCGTCCATGCAATTGCTGCGCGACAGCGGCGCCTCGGGCCTGCCGCGCGTGGCAATCGGCGGGATCACCCCCGAAAATGGCGGTCCATTGGTCGCCGCCGGCGCCGACCTGCTGGCGGTGATCAGCGGCGTGTTCGATGCCGCCGATCCGGCCGCCGCCGCACGCGCCTATCTTTCCTGCTTCAAGGACCCCACGCCCGCATGAACACCGTCCGTTCGCACGACCTTTTCACCCGCGCCCAGGCGCTGATGCCCGGCGGCGTGAACTCGCCGGTGCGCGCCTTCAAATCCGTGGGAGGCGAGCCTTTCTTCGTGCAGCGCGCGGACGGCCCGTACCTGTTCGATGCCGATGGCAACCGCTACATCGACTACGTCGGTTCGTGGGGGCCGATGATCGTCGGCCACAACCATCCGAAGGTGCTGGAGGCGGTGATCGAGACCGCCCGCAACGGCCTGAGCTTCGGCACCCCGAACCCGCTGGAAATCACGATGGCCGAAGCCATCACGCGGCTGATCCCGAGCTGCGAGATGGTGCGCATGGTGAACTCCGGCACCGAGGCCACGCTGTCGGCGATTCGCCTCGCACGCGGCGCGACCGGGCGCAGCCGCATCGTCAAGTTCGAAGGCTGCTACCACGGCCACGGCGACAGCTTCCTGGTCAAGGCCGGCAGCGGCGCGCTGACCTTCGGGGTGCCCACCTCGCCCGGCGTGCCCAAGGCGCTGGCCGACCTCACCCTGACCCTGCCCTACAACGATTTCGAGGCCGCGACGCAGCTGTTCGACGAATGCGGCGGCGACATCGCCGGCCTGATCGTCGAACCGGTGGTCGGCAATGCCAACTGCCTGCCGCCGCGCCCGGGCTACCTGCAGCACCTGCGCGACCTGTGCACGCAGCATGGCGCGGTGCTGATCTTCGACGAGGTGATGACCGGCTTCCGCGTCGCGCTGGGCGGTGCGCAGGCGCGCTATGGCGTGAGCCCGGACCTGTCGACCTTCGGCAAGGTCATCGGCGGCGGGATGCCGGTGGGCGCCTACGGCGGCCGCCGCGACCTGATGCAGCAGATCGCGCCCGCGGGCCCGATCTACCAGGCCGGCACGTTGAGCGGCAACCCGGTCGCGATGGCCGCGGGCCTGGCGATGCTGGAGCTGGTCCAGGCACCCGGCTTCCACGACGCGCTGGAGGCGAAGACGAACGCCCTCTGCGATGGCCTGGAAGCCGCGGCGCGTGCCGCCGGCATCCCGTTCACCACGCAGCGCGTCGGCGGCATGTTCGGGCTGTTCTTCAGCGCCGGACAGGTCGACACGTATGCGCAGGCGATGGCCTGCGACGCCGCCGCGTTCAACCGCTTCTTCCACGCGATGCTGGCGCGCGGCGTGTACCTCGCGCCGTCGGCGTTCGAGGCCGGCTTCGTCTCCTCCGCGCATGACGATGCCACCATCGCCGAGACGCTCCGCGCCGCGGAAGCCGCGTTCCAGGCCATCGGGAGCGCCGCATGAGCACGCACCAGCCGGGCACTCTCGCGGTGCATGCCGGCCATGAGCCGGACGCGGCGACCGGCGCCGTTGCGCCACCGATCCACCTGGCCACCACCTTCCGCCACGGCCCCGCCGGCGAGCGCCTGGCCGGCTACGAGTACCAGCGCGAAGGCAACCCGACCAACGACCGCCTGCGCGAGGCGCTGAAGGCGCTGGAAGGCGGCGAGGAGGCGATGACCTTCGCCTCGGGCATGGCAGCGATGGCGACCTTGCTGGAATCGCTGCCGGCCGGTGCGCGCGTGCTGTTCCCGGACGATTGCTACACCGGGCTGCGCATGCTGTTCGCCGAGTTCCTGCCGGAGCGCGGCATCGTCCCCATCGAGGTGGACATGGCCGACCTCGACGCCGTGCGCGCGGCCTGCGCGCAGCCGCTGGCGATGCTGTGGATCGAGACGCCCTCGAACCCGCTGCTCAAGGTCTGCGACATCGCCGCGCTGGCGGCGCTCGGGCATGCGGCCGGCGCGGTGGTGGTGGCCGACAACACCTTCGCCACGCCGCTGCTGCAGCGGCCGCTGGCGCTCGGCGCGGACATCGTCATGCATTCGACCACCAAGTACTTCGGCGGGCATAGCGACGTGCTCGGCGGCGCGCTGGTGTTCGCCCGCAACGACGCCCTCGCGCAGCGGGTCGCGCATCGCCTGCATGTCACCGGCGGCGTGATGGCGCCGTTCAGTGCGTGGCTGACGCTGCGCGGCTGCCGTTCGCTGGGCGCGCGGATGGCGATGCATTGCGCGAACGCCCGCGCCGTCGCCACGTTCCTGTCGACCCATCCGCGGGTCGCGCGGGTGAACTGGCCGGGCCTGCCGTCGCATCCGGGCCACGCGATCGCCGCGCGGCAGATGCGCGACTTCGGCGCGATGCTCAGCATCCAGCTGCATGGCGGTCGGGATGCCGCGCTGGCGGTGGCCGGCCGCCTCCGCGTGTTCACCAACGCCACCTCGCTGGGCGGCTGCGAATCGCTGGTGGAGCACCGCGCATCGGTGGAAGGCGCGCACCCGCGCTCGCCGCAGGACCTGCTGCGGATCTCGGTGGGGCTGGAGGATGCCGGCGACCTGGTCGCCGACTTCGCGCAGGCACTGGACTGAGGCTCAGCCCGCCGCGTACGCCGCCAACGCATCGCGCAGCCGGCGCAGGCCCTCGGCCACCTCGTCATCGGTGATGTTGAGGGCCGGCACGAACCGCAGCACGTCGGGCCCGGCCTGCAGCAGCAACAGGCCATGCGCCGCGGCGAGGTCGAGGATGGCCCCGGCCTTGCCGGCATGGGCGGGCGCCAGCACCGCACCGAGCATCAACCCGCGGCCGCGGACTTCCGCGAACAGGCCCAGGTCGCGGTCGACCGCCGCGATCCCGTCGCGCAACGCCGCCGCCTGCCGGGCGACGTTGCCGGCGATCGCCTCCGATCCGAGCTTGTGCAGCGCCACGCGCGCGACGGACGCCGCCAGCGGGTTCCCGCCGAAGGTGGTGCCATGCGCGCCGAACTGCATCGCCTGCGCGACCCGCGGACCGGCCAGCATCGCGCCGATCGGGAATCCGCCGCCGAGCGCCTTGGCGAGGGTGACGATGTCCGGCACCACCGCATCCTGCCAGTGCGCGAACAGGGTGCCGGTGCGGCCCATGCCGCACTGGATCTCGTCCAGCACCAGCAGCGCGTCGTGGCGATCGCACAGCGCGCGCACCGCCGGCAGGAAACCGGGCGCCGCCGGCATCACCCCGCCCTCGCCCTGCACCGGCTCCAGCATCACCGCGGCGACATCGCCACCGGCCATTGCCGCCTCGAGCTGGCCCAGATCATTGAAGTCGACGTAGCGGAACCCGCCCGGCAGCGGCTCGTAGCCTTCCTGGTACTTCGGCTGCGCGGTGGCGGTGACCGCGGCCAGCGTGCGGCCGTGGAAACTCCCGCGGAAGGTGACGATGGTGCGCTGCGTCGGCGCACGCCCCTGCGCCGCGGCCCACTTGCGCACCAGCTTGATCGCCGCTTCGTTGGCCTCCGCCCCCGAGTTGCACAGGAATACGCGCTCGGCGAAGCGCGAGGCCGCCACCAGCTCCTGCGCCAGGCGCAGCGGCGGCTCGCTGTAGAACACGTTGCTGGTATGCCACAGCGCGCCGGCCTGGGCGGCCAGCGCGGCAACGAGGTCGGGGTCGCAATGGCCCAGGCTGCACACCGCGATGCCCGCGCCGAAATCGAGGTAGTCGCGGCCGTCGGCATCCCACACACGGGCGCCCTTCCCGCGCGCCAGCACCAGTTCGCGCGGCTTGTAGACCGGCAGGTAGTAATCGCGGCCGTAGCCCAGCAATGTCTCGGTGGTCATGGGTTACCAGCTTCCGGTGTTGGGCATCGAGGCCCAGGGCTCCCGCGACGGCAGGTGGCCGTCCTGCAGGAGTTCGATCGAGACGAGGTCCGGCGAGCGCACGAAGGCCATATGGCCGTCGCGCGGCGGGCGATGGATGGTGTAGCCCATCGCCTGCAGGCGCGTGCAGGTCGCATAGACGTCGGCGACGCGGAACGCGAGGTGGCCGAAGTTGCGCGCACTGCCGTAGTCCTCGGTGTTGCCGTCAGCGTCGGGCCAGTTGTAAGTCAGTTCGACCTCGGCGGACGGGGTTTCGTCGGCGGCGAGGAACACCAGCGTGTAGCGCCCGGCCGCGTTCTCCATGCGCCGCATCTCCTTCAGGCCGAGGCCCTCGCAGTAGAAGCGCAGCGAGGCCTCGAGGTCGCGGACGCGGACCATGGTGTGCAGGTATTTCATGCGGGAAGCTCCGTTGCGACGGCCGCACGCGGCCGCAGGGATTCAGTCGAGGAACAGATCGGGCAGCAGTGGCTGCGCGGGATCGACCGCGTAGCCGGCGAAGTCGGACACGCCGGCCTCGCGCAGCACGTCCTCGTCGATCAGGAAATGGCCGTGGAAACCGGCCGCCGGGCGCACCAGCACCGCATGCGCGGCGTCGCCCACGATCTCCGGCCGGCGGCACATGGCCGCGTCGACGCCGGGAATCATGTTGATCGCGTCGGTGGCGATCACCGTGCGCGGCCACAGCGCGTTGACGGCCACGCCCCGCGGGCCGAACTCGGCGGCGAGGCCCAGGGTGACGAAGCTCATGCCCATCTTCGCCAGCGTGTAGCCGGTGTGCGGGCCCCACCATTTCGGTGCCAGCGATGGCGGCGGCGCCAGCGTGAGGATGTGCGGGTTCGGCGCCTGCAGCAGGTGCGGCAGGCAGGCCTGCGCGCACAGGAAACTGCCCCGGCTGTTGACCTGCTGCATCAGGTCGAAGCGCTTCATCGGGGTGTCCAGCGTGCCGCGCAACCAGATCGCGCTGGCGTTGTTGACCAGGATGTCGATGCCGCCGAAGGCATCCACGGTCGCCGCGACCGCCGCGCGCACGTCGTCTTCCTCGCGGATGTCGCACTTCAGCGGCAGCGCGCGACCGCCGGCGGCCTCGACCGCGCGCGCCGCGTCGTGGATGGTGCCGGGCAACTTGGGATTGGGCACCGCCGACTTCGCGGCGATCGCGATGTTGGCGCCGTCGCGGGCCGCGCGCAGCGCGATCGCAAGGCCGATCCCGCGCGAGGCGCCGGTGATGAACAGGGTCTTGCCGGAAAGGTTCGACATGCGCCGCGACCGCGTGTGGGGTGGGCGGGAGTGTAATCCCGCCCCCGTATACTCCGGCGATGCACAGCGCCTGGTTCGACAACACGGTGGCCTGGATCGGCGCGCATCCCCAGGCCGCGGGGCTGCTGGTGTTCCTGGTGGCGTTCTGCGATGCGCTGGCGGTGGTCGGCATCGTGGTCCCGGCGCTGCCGCTGCTGTTCGCGGTGGGCGCGCTGATCGGCCTCGGCCACATCAATGGCCCGTATGCGGTGGTCTGCGCGGCGGCGGGCGCCTTCGCAGGAGACGCGCTGAGCTACTGGATCGGCCGGCGCTGGGGCCCGGCGATGCGCGACCTCTGGCTGTTCAAGCGCTACCCGGCCCTGCTGGAACGCGGCGAAACCCTGTTCCGCCGGCACGGCAGCAAGGGCATCGTCACCGCCCGCTTCATCGGCGCGGTGCGTCCGTTCGTGCCCGCGGTGGCCGGCATGCTGCACATGCCGTTGCGACGCTACGTGCCCGCCAGCGTGTTCGCCGCGCTGGCCTGGGCGGGCGCGTTCCTCGCCCCCGGCTGGATCTTCGGCGCCTCCTACGACGCGGTGGCCGCGGTCGCCGACAAGCTCGCGCTGGTGCTGCTCGGGCTGTTCGCCGCGCTGGCGCTGGCCTGGGCGCTGGTGCTCTACACCTGGCGCTGGTTCGCCAACCACGCCGACAACCTGCTCGCGCGCGCGCTGCGCTGGACTCGCGCGCATCCGCGACTCGGCCGCTACACCGCCGCGGTGATCGACCCGCGCCGGCCGGAATCCGCCTCGCTGCTGCTGCTCGCGGTCTGCCTGTTCGCGGTGGCGTGGCTGTGGGCGTGGTTCAGCGCGTCCCTGTTGCTGCGCGGCGGGCCTTCGCTGCTCGACCACGAGGTCCACGCCTTCATGTTCGCGCTGCGCAACCCGCTGGCTGACCGCCTGATGGCGGCAATGGCGGCGATCGGCAGCGCGCCCGTGCTCGGGGTGCCGGCGTTGGCGGCGATGGCCTGGCTGCTGTGGCGCAAGCGCTGGATGGCCGCGATCCACTGGGCCGCGGCGATCGCGGTGGGCCTGCTGCTGACCACCGGGCTGGACGCGGTGGCCGACATGCCGCGTCCACCGACCGCGGTGGCCGGCTTCGGCTTCCCGTCGGTGGCGGTGACCATGACCACGGTGGTGTTCGGCTTCTTCGCGGTGCTGATCGCCCGCGAGCTGCCGGGCCGCCAGCGCGTGTGGCCGTACCTGCTGGCCGGCATCGCCACCGCGTTGGTCGGCTTCGCCCGGCTTTACCTCGGCGCGCACTGGCTGAGCGACCTCACCGGCGGCGTGCTGCTCGGCGTGGTCTGGCTGCTGGTGCTCGGCATCGCCTACCGCCGGCGCAGCGCGCGCTCGTTCTGGATGCGGCCGCTGGCATGGACGTTCTACGGCAGCTTCGTGCTGGTGGCGCTGTGGCATGCCCCGCGCAGCATGGATGGCCTGCTCGCCCGCTTCGAACCGCCGCCGCCGTCGCGGGTCATCGCCGACGCGCAATGGGAGGCGCGCGGCATCGACGATCCGCACCACTTCGACCTGCAGGTGCGCGGCGACCTCGCCCTGCTGCGACGCCGGCTGGAAGCCGCCGGTTGGCGCGCGCAGCCGGCGGCGGACTGGACCCGCGTGATCGGCCTGCTGGACGAGGACACCCCGCTGGCGCGGCAACCGGTGCTGCCGGTGGCCCTGGACGCGCGCCCGGAAACCCTGCTGCTGCGGCGCCCCGGCAAGCGCCCCGACACGCTCGAGGTGCTGCGCATCTGGCAGGCGCCGGTGCGGCTGGCCAGCGGGACGCCGCTGTGGGTCGCGCGGCACGAACGGATGCAGGCGCGCCGGCACCTGGACCTGCTCACGCTCTGGCTGCCGGTCCCGCACACCCATGCCCTGCCGGACGACGTGCGCGTGCTGGCGGCCAGCCTGCGTGGCCCCGACGCTCCGTTGCAGGTCCGGCTCGACCCGCCCTGATCGCGCCGGTCAGCCGGGTCCGGCGGCCTCGGCGATGCCATCGAGCAGGCGTTGCAGGCGTTCGTGGGGATCGTCGAACTGCAGCAGGCGCTGGCGCTGGGCCAGGTCGAGCGGCAGCAGCTCCGCGAGGCGCCATCCCACCCATGCCGCGTCTTCGAACAGCGCCGGGGCGGGATCGCCGCCACCCTCCAGCGCGACATCGCCGACCTGCACCAGGATCCGGCGCAGCAGTTCGGCCAGCAGCGCGTGTTCGGGGCGCAGCCGCGGCGAGGGTGCGAGGTCTTCGCGCCATGCCACGTCCGCCATCAGCAGGCCGTTGTCGCGCATGCGGGTAGCGGCGGCATGGAAGCGCCGGCGTCCGCGCACGCGCAGCGAGAGCAGCCCGTCGGGGGTGGTCCCGAAATCCTCGATCACCGCCTCGGTGCCATACGCGGCGGGCGTGGCCGGTGCGCCGACCTCGTCGCCGTCCACCAGCAGGCACACGCCGAAGCCGCTGCCCTGTCGCCCGCAGTCGCGGACCATGTCGAGGTAGCGACGCTCGAAGATCCGCAGGTCCAGCGCCGCGCCGGGCACCAGCACGGTGCGCAGCGGGAACAACGGCAGCGAACGCGACTCAGCCATCCCGCAGGGCGGCGAGGAAACGCCGCGGGGCGCCATCGAAACCGCCATTGGACATGAACACCACGTGGTCGCCGGCGCGCGCCAATGCCCGCAAGCGGGCCACCAGCGCATCGGCATCGGCCACCGCCTGCGCATCGCCGCGGATCGCCGCGATCACCTTGTCGGCATCCCAGGGCAATTCCGGCCGCGCGAGGAAGACCACCGCATCGGCGACGTCCAGCGACGGGGCCAGCGCATCGGCATGCGCACCCAGGCGCATCGAATTGCTGCGCGGCTCCATCGCGACCACGATCCGCGCATCGCCGACCTTCGCGCGCAGCCCGGCCAGGGTCGTCGCGATCGCGGTGGGATGGTGGGCGAAGTCGTCGTACACGGTGATGCCGGCATGCGTGCCGACCACCTCCATCCGCCGCTTGACGCTGCGGAACCGCGCCAGCGCCGGCAGGATCCCCGCGACATCGACGCCGACCGCCGCGCAGGCGGCCAGCGCGGCCAGCCCGTTGAGCACGTTGTGGTCGCCGAGCAGCGGCCATTCGACGATGCCGACCTCGCGCCCGCCGTGCACGACAGCGAACGCGCTGCCGTCGTCGCGCAACTTGCGCGCGCACCACTCGAACGACGCATCGAAGCCGAAGCGCTCCACCGGCGTCCAGCAGCCCATGGCGAGGACCTCGCGCAGGCGTTCGTCGTGGCCATTCACGAGCAGCCGGCCGCGTCGCGGCACGGTGCGCACCAGGTGGTGGAACTGGCGCTGGATCGCGGCGACGTCGGGGAAGATGTCGGCGTGGTCGAATTCCAGGTTGTTGAGGATCGCGACCAGCGGGCGGTAGTGGACGAACTTGCTGCGCTTGTCGAAGAAGGCGGTGTCGTACTCGTCGGCCTCGACCACGAATTCGCGGCCGCCGCCGACCCGCGCCGACACCCCGAAGTCCTCGGCCACGCCGCCGATCAGGAACCCCGGGGCGCGTCCCGCGGCCTCGATCAGGTAGGCGAGGATCGTGGTGGTCGTGGTCTTGCCGTGGGTGCCCGCCACCGCCAGCACGTCGCGGCCCGGCAGCAGGCGCTCGGACAGCCATTGCGCCCCGGAGGTGTAGGCCAGGCCGGCGTCCAGCACGTGCTCGACGGCCTCGTTCCCGCGCGACAGCGCGTTGCCCACCACGATCTCGTCGCAGTCCGCGGAGATATTGCCGGGCGTGTAGCCCTGGCTGAGCGCGATGCCCAGCCGTTCCAGCTGGGTGGACATCGGCGGATAGATGTTCTGGTCGCTGCCTTCGACCTCATGGCCGAGCTCGCGTGCCAGCGCGGCCACGCCGCCCATGAAGGTGCCGGCGATGCCGAGGATGTGGAGTTTCACGTGGGTTGCTCCAGGGCGGGGTCGAGGCTGCGGCAGGCAGGCCTCGCAAGTCGCTCCCCGATACTCGCTTGGTTGCGAGGCCTGCCTGCCGCGGCCTCGGCCATCGCGTCCGTCACGGCCTCAACCGACGTCGTGCCCCGGCTGGATCGCTTCGATGATCCGGGTGAACACCTCGTCCAGAGAACCCACGCCATCGACCACGGTGAGCTGCCCGTGCTGGCGGTAGAAGTCGATCACCGGGGCGGTCTGCTGGTCGTACACGTTCAGGCGGTGGCGCACCGACTCGGGACTGTCGTCGGCGCGGCCCTCGGCCTTCGCGCGACCGGCCAGGCGCTCGATGATCTGCTCGTTGTCGACGGTGAGCTGCACCGCGGCGTCGAACGCCTGGCCAAGCTCGGCCAGCAACCGGTCCAGCGCGGCCGCCTGCGCCAGGTTGCGCGGGTAGCCGTCGAGGATGAAGCCGGCGCGGGTGTCATCGCGGGAGAACCGGTCCTTGAGCATGCCCAGCAGGATCTCGTCGCTGACCAGGTCGCCGCGCGCCATCACTTCCTTGGCTTGCAGGCCCAGCGGACTGCCGGCGGCCACCTCGGCGCGCAACAGGTCGCCGGTGGAGATGTGCGGCACCTGCAGGTGCTCCTTCAGTCGTGCCGCCTGGGTGCCCTTGCCGGAACCCGGCGCGCCCAACAAAACCAATCGCATCGCGTTGCTCCCGAATCGTGGGGTCGGCCGCCTGCCCGCGCGGCCTTCGTCGCGGGCCAGCTTACCGTATCGTGTCCCCAGGAGTCCGGGCCGCTGCGTGGCCCGGCGTGCGACTTTCGGAGGAGATCGGCATGCCCGCAGGCACCCTGCTGTACGCCCAGAGCGGCGGCGTGACCGCCGTCATCAATGCCACCGCCTCGGCCGTCCTGCAGGCCGCGCGCGCGCGCAAGGTGCGGGTGCTCGCCGCCCGCAACGGCATCCTCGGCGCCCTCCGCGAGGAGCTGCTGGACACCTCGACCCTGACCGCCGCCGAGGTCCGTGGCCTGGCCCACACCCCGGGCGGCGCGTTCGGCAGCTGCCGGCTCAAGCTGAAGTCGCTTGACGCCGACCGCCCCCGCTACGAGCGACTGCTCGAGGTCTTCCGCGCCCACGACGTCCGCTGGTTCCTCTACAACGGCGGCAACGACTCGGCCGACACCGCGCTCAAGGTCTCGCAGCTGGCCGCCGAATTCGGGTATCCGCTGACCTGCGTCGGCGTGCCCAAGACCATCGACAACGACCTGGCGGTCACCGATTGCTGCCCCGGCTTCGGGTCCGCCGCCAAGTACACGGCGGTTTCGGTGCGCGAATGCGCGCTGGACGTCGCGGCGATGGCGGAGACCTCGACCAAGGTGTTCGTGTACGAGGCGATGGGCCGCCACGCCGGCTGGCTGGCGGCTGCCGCCGGACTGGCGGGAAACGGCCGCGACGCGGCGCCGCAGCTGATCCTGTTCCCGGAGCGGCCTTATGACGAAGGCGACTTCCTGGCCCGCGTCGACGCCGTGGTCAAGCGCGTTGGCTGGTGCGTCGTGGTGGCCAGCGAAGGCATCCGTACCGCCGACGGGCGCTTCGTGGCCGACGCGGGTGGCGGCAAGGACAGCTTCGGGCATACCCAACTGGGCGGGGTGGCCTCATACCTGGCCGGGCGGGTGAAGGACGCGCTCGGGCACAAGGTGCACTGGGCCGTGCCCGATTACCTGCAGCGCTCGGCCCGCCACCTCGCCTCGCGGACGGACCTGGAGCAGGCGATGGCGGTCGGGCGGGCAGCCGTGGAATGCGCCCTCGCCGGGCAGAACGCGGTGATGCCGGTGATCGTGCGCGATGCCGACGCGCCGTATCGCTGGCACGTCGACATCGCCCCGCTCGCGCGCGTCGCCAACCACGAGAAGACCATGCCCAAGGGCTTCATCCGACCCGATGGCTACGGCATCACGGCCGCCGCGCGGCGCTACCTGCAACCGCTGGTCGCGGGCGAGGCCTACCCCCCGTATGTCCGGGATGGACTGCCGGATTACGTTGTCCCCAGAATCCGGACGATCCGCCGCAGGCTGGCCGTCTGGAACGGCTGACCCGCACGGCCTAGACTGCCAACGGGGTTGGTCCCGCACTCGTCACTCAATGGGGAACGCATGAAATCCGCAAGCATCGCCGCCGCGCTCGCCGTGGCCCTGGCCGCCTCGAGCGCGCCCGCCCAGGCGCAATGGAGCAAGAAGCAGAACGACCCGCAGGGTGCCGCCGCCGGCGCCAACGCCAAGGGTGCCGCCGCCAACCTCGAGTACTGCGACGAACCGATGGGCACCATCGCCGTCGTCGAGGAACAGGAAGGCGACTGGTACCGCTACCTGCGGACCGACCTCAACCTGCCCTCCACCATCCCGGTGATCCGCATGATCATCCAGCAGTCGAACTGCTTCGTGGTGGTCGAGCGCGGGCGCGCGATGCAGAACATGATGCAGGAGCGCGCGCTGATGGACAGCGGCGAACTGCGCGAGGGCAGCAGCTTCGGCAAGGGCCAGATGGTCGCGGCCGACTACACCATCAACCCCAGCATCAACTTCTCGCAGAGCAACGCGGGCGGCATCGGCGGCGTGCTCGGTGCGTTCGGCGGCAGGCTCGGTGCGGTCGGCGCGGTGGTGGGCGGCCTGAAGTTCAAGAAGGCCGAGACGATGCTGACCATGATCGACAACCGTTCGGGCGTGCAGATCGGCGTCGCCCAGGGCAATGCCACCAAGACCGACTTCGGCCTGGGCATCGGCGGCGCCGGCAGCGGCGGCTTCGGCGCGCTGGGCGGTTATAGCAATACGCCTGAAGGCAAGGCGCTGGCCGCCGCCTTCGCCAATGCCTACAACAACCTGGTGCGGGCGATGCGCGACTACAAGCCGCAGCAGGTCGAGGGCGGGCTGGGCAAGGGTGGGAAGCTCAAGGTCGGCGACTGAACCCTGCGACCATGCCGACGAATGCGCCCGGCGATGCCGGGCGTTTTCGTTTGCGGCAGACTCAACGCATGCCGATCCTGCAGGTCAAGGCCAAGCCGAATGCACGCGTGTCCGCGTTGACGCGCCAGGACGATGGGACGTGGCTGGCGCAACTCAAGTCGCGGCCCGTGGATGGCAAGGCGAATGCGGAACTGATCGAGCTGGTCGCCCGCACCTTCGGCTGTACGAAGTCCAGCGTCACCGTCAAGTCGGGCGCGGGCACGCGGTACAAGCGTGTGCAATTTCCCGACTGACGCAGATCGCTCGTTCCGGCATGATGCCAAGCCATTTCCGCCCACCGGCTTCTCCATGTCCGCCATGCTGCTTCGCTGCGGAGCCTGCCTGCTCGCCTTGCTTCCGTGCGTGGCAACCGCCCAGGAGGCTGCACCTCCGCCATTACCGGCTACCCCCGAGTCCGTTTGTTCCGCGCCATGCCTGCGTGCCGGCACGGTCATCGAACTCGAGCTCGCGGAGGCGGTGTCCTCGCTGCGCAACCAGCGCGGCGACCGCTATGCGCTGCGGACCGTCGCCCCGCTGGTCATCGATGGCCAAGTGGTCGCTCCTGCCGGCCTGGAGGTCGAGGGCGCCGTCGTGCATGCCAACAAGAGCCGCAGCGGCGGGCAAGCCGGTGAGCTGCTGCTTGCGGCGCGGCGCTTCGAGGTGGACGGCCGCGTGGTCGGACTCAAGGGCATGAAGCTGGGCGCATCCGGGCGCGACCGCAGCAACGAGGCGCTCGCCGCTTCGTTCGTGATCGGCCCGTTCGCGATGTTCATGCGCGGCAAGGAGATCGAAATCCCGGTGGGCACGGCCGCCCACGCGAAGGTGGCCAACGACGTCTCGTTCGCACCCACCTCGCCCCAAAACGCCGAAACCCTTCCGGAAACGGCGCCACCAACCCCCGCACCACTCGACTGAGGAATCCCATGCGTCACTTGCGACCGCTGTTCATCGCCACCGCCCTTTGCATCACCCCCGTCGTCCATGCGCAGGACGCAGCGGCCCAAGCGCAGCCCGCCGCGCCTGCCGAAGCCCCGGCGGCAGCGGCCGCCTCCAGCGCGCTCATTCCGGCCCCGCAGGCCGGCAAGGGCCAGGTCGTGTTCTTCCGCGAGAAGAAGTTCGTCGGTGCCGCCATGAGCTACAAGGTGCGCGAAGGCGAGGCCGAGCTCGGCAAGTTGTCGAACGGCAGCTACCTGGTGCTCGAGGTCGAGCCGGGCACGCACCAGTACCACATGCAGGGCGAGACCAAGGACGTCCTGACGCTGGATGTGGAGGCCGGCGAGACCTACTACGTCCAGGGTGGCATCAGCATGGGCGTACTGGCGGGCCGGCCGAACCTGTCGCCGTCCGACCAGGCCGCGTTCGAGGCCATGGCGCCCAAGCTCAAGAAGCGCTGATCGATATACCGGCCGGGGGCTCCTGGGCCCCCGGCTCCTTTAATTCACGGCGACTCGCTCAGCGGCAGCCTTTACCCTCGACCGCCATCGCCACCGCGAACATGGGCAAGGCCTTCAGGTCGCCGGCTTTGGCCGCATCCATCCCGTCCTTGAGGTAGATCCGCGAGCGTCCCTGCGCGTCGAGCTTGGGCGGCGTGTTGCCGGCCTCCTTGCGCCAGATGCGCACCACCGCCTGTTGCGCCGGGCAGGCTGCACTGGACACCCGGATGACATCGTTGAGCCGCCAGCCACCGGCTGCGGAGGGCTTTGCCTGGCTCGCATCCACCAGGCGCGCACGCGGGGCGCAGCGTTCGCTGGTCCGCACCGCCGCGAATCGGTAGGGCTTGGCGGCATCCCCGGTGAACTGGCCCTCGAGGCGGGCGCAGGCCTCGGGGATGGTGCGCAGCGCATGCACCACGCCGGTTGCCTGCGGCGTCGCGGGCCCGCGCTGGATCTCGGGAATCGGGTCCGCCGCCTGCGCGGCGCCGATGGCGCACGAGAGGATCAAGAGCATGTGCAAGCGCAGCATCGGGGAACTCCGTGGGGCCTCCGGGACCGGGCAAGCCTGCCACCGGCCGGCTTAACCATGCATCGACGCGCCGGACTTTGACCCGACCCGGCTGCCAGCGCCGCCGCGCTGTGCGATAGTCGGGAGGTTGCCCGCCGGGGGCGGGCACGACAACCAGAAACTTCCATGTCGAACACTCCGGGGAGGGGTTTCATGCTGGAGCAACACGGTTTGGTCCTGGCGCTGGTCTGCGCCATCATCGCCATCGCATACGGCCTGTGGGCGGCCGCCTGGATCAACAGGCAACCCGCGGGCAACGAACGCATGCAGGAAATCGCCGGCGCGATCCAGGAAGGCGCGCGCGCCTACCTCAACCGCCAGTACATGACGATCGCGGTCGCCGGCGTCGTCCTGTTCGTCCTGATCGGCGTGTTCCTGAGCTGGCATACGGCGATCGGCTTCGCGATCGGCGCGATCCTGTCCGGCGCCGCCGGCTACATCGGCATGAACGTCTCGGTGCGCGCCAACGTGCGCACCGCCGAAGCCGCGCGCAGCGGCATGGGCCCGGCCATGAACGTGGCCTTCAAGGGCGGCGCGATCACCGGCATGCTGGTGGTCGGCCTCGGCCTGCTCGGCGTGGCCGGCTACTACTTCGTGCTGCAGCGGATGGGCCTTTCGCAGGCCGACAACCTGCACGCGCTGGTCGGCCTGGCCTTCGGGTCCTCGCTGATCTCGATCTTCGCGCGCCTGGGCGGCGGCATCTTCACCAAGGGCGCGGACGTCGGCGCGGACCTGGTCGGCAAGGTCGAGGCCGGCATCCCCGAGGACGACCCGCGCAACCCGGCGGTGATCGCGGACAACGTGGGCGACAACGTCGGCGACTGCGCCGGCATGGCCGCCGACCTGTTCGAGACCTACGCGGTCACGGTGATCGCCACCATGCTGCTGGGCGGCATGATGATGGTGCCCGGCAGCGCCGACTTCGCCGGCACCAACGCGGTGCTGTACCCGCTGGTGCTGGGCGGCGTGTCGATCATCGCCTCGATCATCGGCGCCGCCTTCGTCAAGGTGAGCGGCGACAAGCCCAACATCATGGGCGCGCTGTACAAGGGCGTGATCATCTCGGCGGTGCTCGCGGCGA
Source organism: Lysobacterales bacterium (assembly GCA_017302075.1). Classification (GTDB taxonomy): domain Bacteria; phylum Pseudomonadota; class Gammaproteobacteria; order Xanthomonadales; family Xanthomonadaceae; genus Thermomonas; species Thermomonas mangrovi. The sequence continues at coordinate 10,350 of JAFLEB010000023.1, read as the reverse complement.
TCGCGTTCTACCCGATCACCACCCAGCTGATGGGCGACAACGCGCACGGGGCGATGAACCTCTACATCTGCGCGCTGATCGGCCTGCTGCTGACCGGCGTGATCGTGTGGATCACCGAGTACTACACCGGCACCCAGTACAAGCCGGTGCAGCACGTCGCCAAGGCCTCCACCACCGGCCACGGCACCAACATCATCGCCGGCCTCGGTGTGTCGATGAAGTCCACCGCCCTGCCGGTGGTCGCGGTCTGCCTGGCGATCTGGTTCTCGTACCTGCACGGCGGGCTTTACGGCATCGCCATCGCCGCCACCTCGATGCTGTCCATGGCCGGCATGATCGTGGCGCTGGATGCGTACGGCCCGATCACCGACAACGCCGGCGGCATCGCGGAGATGTCGGAACTGCCGCCGGAGGTGCGCAACATCACCGATCCGCTGGACGCGGTGGGCAACACCACCAAGGCGGTGACCAAGGGCTACGCGATCGGTTCCGCCGCGCTGGCCGCGCTGGTGCTGTTCGCCGACTACACCCACAACCTGGAAGCCGCGCATGGCGGCATGAAGTTCGTCTTCGACCTGTCCGACCACCGCGTGATCATCGGCCTGCTCATCGGCGGCCTGATCCCGTACCTGTTCGGCGCGATGGCGATGGAGGCCGTCGGCCGCGCCGCGGGCAGCGTGGTGGAGGAAGTGCGCCGCCAGTTCCGCGAGATCAAGGGGATCATGGACGGCACCGGCAAGCCGCAGTACGACAAGGCCGTCGACATGCTGACCAAGGCCGCGATCAAGGAAATGATCGTGCCGTCGCTGCTGCCGGTGGCGGTGCCGATCATCGTCGGCCTGCTGCTCGGGCCGGAGGCGCTGGGCGGCCTGCTGATCGGCACCATCGTGACCGGCATCTTCGTCGCGATCTCGATGACCACCGGCGGCGGTGCCTGGGACAACGCCAAGAAGTACATCGAGGACGGCAACTTCGGCGGCAAGGGCTCCGAGGCGCACAAGGCCGCGGTCACCGGCGACACCGTCGGCGACCCCTACAAGGACACCGCCGGCCCGGCCGTCAACCCGCTGATCAAGATCATCAACATCGTGGCGTTGCTGATCGTGCCGCTGCTGCCGGTCTCGTCCACCAGCGCCGACGCAGCCGCGGCACCGGTGGCGATCGAGGCGGCGGCCATGCCTGTCGAGGCCGCGCCGCCGGCGATGGACGATGCGCCAGCGGCACCAGCCGACGCACCGGCGCCCGCCGCCGAAGCACCGTCAGAAGCCGCGCCCACCGGGGATGCACCCGCGCAGTAATCCCGCCGCGTCGGGATGGAACAACGGCGGCCCTCGGGTCGCCGTTTTTTTCTTGTGCGCAGCGAACCATCGGACATCCCGCGACAGCGTCGACGAGGCCAGGCCGCATGGCGACCGGTGCGTTTCGCTGCATCGCAGCAATCCGGCGGCTAGAATGGGCGCCCTCCCCATCCCCGCCGCCCCCGTCCCGCGGGCGCGGCACGCACGTCGGAGCTTCCACCATGGGCCTGGACCTCGTCCCCACCGGCAAGAACCCGCCGGACGAAATCAACGTCATCATCGAAATCCCGAAGGACGCCGAACCGGTCAAGTACGAGGTCGACAAGGCCTCGGGCGCGATCTTCGTCGACCGCATCCTGTCCACCCCGATGCGCTACCCCTGCAACTACGGCTACGTCCCGCACACCGTCTGCGGCGACGGCGACCCGGCCGACGTGCTGGTGATCCTGCCGCTGCCGCTGGTGCCGGGTTCGGTGATCCGCTGCATCCCGGTGGGCGTGCTGAAGATGACCGACGAGGCCGGCGGCGACGAGAAGATCGTGGCGGTGCCGCTGCCCAAGATCTTCGGCGGGTACGCGCACATCGTTGACATCGAGCAGGTCAGCCCGCACTGGCTGGAGCGCATCGGCCACTTCTTCGAGCACTACAAGGACCTCGAGAAGGGCAAGTGGGTGAAGCTGGACGGCTGGGGCGGCGCGGCGGAGGCCAAGGCCATCCTCAGCGAGGCGATGGCGCGCTACGCGTCCACCCCGGACGCCGAGAAGCCGCACTTCTGAGCGTGCGACGCCGGCGCCCGCCTCAGCGGGCGCCGCGCAGGGTGGCCAGTCCGATCAGGCGCGACACCACCATGGCGAGGTACCCGACCCCGGTCAGCATCTCCAGCATCACCAGCGCGCGTGCCTGCGCGCCGACCGGCAGCACGTCGCCGAGGCCCACGCCCGACAGCGTGGTGAAGCTCAGGAACAGCAACTCCAGCCAGCGCCGCGGTCGGTCGGGCTCGAACCCTGTGAAGCTGCCCGGGTACCACGCCTGGCAGACGTAATAGGCGTAGGCGAAGCCCCAGGCGAGCAGGGTGAAGGTCGCCCCGGCGGCGAACAACTCGTCGTTGCTGACGTGGTGGTCGCGCAGCATGTACACGATCAGCCCCCCCGCCGCATAGAAGTACAGGCAGGCCTCGAGCAACGCGGACGCCACCAGCAGGTCCTGCTGGCCGGATGCCACGCCGGCCAGGGTCAGCAGGATCGCCGGCACCGCCAGCAGCCAGGCGATCCAGTTGACCAGCGGACTGCGCCCGACCACCCACAGGGCCAGCGGCACCACCACCAGCGCCACCGCGCCGAACAACCAGCGACCGGCCAGGCTCTGGTCCATCAGCGGATGCACGAGCAGGCTCAGCAACTGCGCGGCCAGCAGGAAGGCCGAAGGGTGCCGGCGCGCAAGGACGCCCCAGATGCGCAGCCGTTGCGCGGCTTGCATCAGGCGCTCCCGGCCGGGTGGCACAACGCGCTCACGTGGCGCGAACCGCCGGCTTCAGCACCGCCGACGTCAGCGCATGGAACCAGAATGAACCGTTGCGCAGGCGCTTCTGCGAGGCGGATTCGGGGAGTTGGTCGATGAAGCGCTGCAGCACGCCCCGATACTCCGCGATGCCCTCCCCCGAATCGCCGAACCGCGCCCACAAGCCGCGCCAGGCACGGAACAGGCGTACCGAGGCCTGCCGCATCCGCTGGATGTCGGGCGTCCCGGCCTCGACGAGCTCGCCATTGAGGGTCTGCACGTGGAACTGGAGCTCCCAGGGGCTCATCACCCGCGGGATGTTGAAGTGCTCGCACACCAGCGCGGGCCTGGCGTCGGTCGGTGCCAGCAACCGCGGCGCCCATCCGGCGATCCGCGCATCATGCGGGCGCCCCTGCTCCACCAGCGACCAAAAGGCTTCGCCGCCCACGGTATCGGCGACCAGGTGGATGCGATGGTGGCTCGCGTCGTTGTGGACGTTGTGCTCGCGCCAGGTGTCGAAGATCCAGCACTCGCCCGCGGCCATGTTGATGGTGGCGTCGGCGCAATCGAAGCGCACGGTGGGCTGGGTCACGATCGGGACGTGGATACGGACCCGCTCGACCCAGTAATAGCCCTCGTCGACGTGGGCGGTCACCTCGGCCTGCCCGGCCAACCGCATCAGCCGGCTCCGGCCCAGCACTGCGCCGAAGCTCGCCATGACCTGCACGAGGTAGGGGCAACGGAGCAACTCGGGGGTCGGCTGCATCTCGCCGACGAACGATTCGTTCGCCGGGTCGCCCCCGGCCGCCAGCAAGGGCAGCATCGAATTACCGGGGAACTTCTGCGGGTGGTCCCGCCACACGCCCTCACCCAGCGCGTCGATCTCGGCCGCCAGGCGGTCGGCATCGAACAGCAAGGGCAGCTGGATGAAGGGGAGCGGCAATCTCATGGGCACATCGGCCGTCGGCGGGATGCCACGATTCTAGCGAGCCGCGCCGCCGGGCGCGTGGTTCACCCCGCGCTGCGCGCCGCCAGCACGCGCTCGAGGCGGTCGGCGACGCCCGCGACGAGCGGCATCACTCGTTCGATCGCCGCGCGGTTGCGCATCCATTTCCCGGATTCCGGGCGACTGATCGTGTAGCGCGACAACGGGAGCCGGTCGAGGGGCGCGTCCCAGCCAATTTCCAGCCACGCGCACAGCACATCTACGACCGCGCGCGGGGATGCCACCAGCGACTCGTAGCGCACCGAGCGCCATGCATCCGCCGGCAGCAGCTCAAGGTCCTCCAGCATGACGTGCATCGCGCGCCCCCACTGGTAGGCCACGATCTCCTCGAGCGGCCGACCGTTGACCCGTTGCCAGCCGGGCACGAGCAGCAGCGACCAGGGCGGCGGCCCCCAGCCTGGCAAGATGGGGTAGGTCACGAAGTGGCCCGATCGCCATGCCTCGATCATGCTCGAGAGGACCGCGCGCGGATCCCGCCAGAGCACGACGAAGCGGGCATCGGGGAACACCCGCCGCATGAACGGAATGCGCAGGACGTTCTTCGGCGTTTTTTCCAGCAAGCGGATGGAGCCGCCATCGGGCGCAGGCATGCCGTCACGGTCGCGTAGGCTGGCGACGAAACGTTGGCGCAGGGCCTCGGCAACCTCGGGTGGCGCATCCGACGCTTCGAGCCGGTTCGATGCGAATCCGCGGCCCGCGGGGTGCAGCGACGGGATGCCCTCGATCACGCGATGGCTTTCGCCACCGATGGTATGCAGCCCGGGCGCGCGGGCGAGCGTCTCGAACAACAGCGTCGAACCAGATCGCGGCGCGCTGAGGATGACGACCGGCTTGTCGAACGAGATCGGCACCGCTGTCTCCCGGGCTGGTGAAGGCAGCCGCTGCCCCACCCTGCGGGCAGCGAGCCAAGCGGCATGATCGCCCAATGTGCGTGCGCACCCAACCCTCGCCGACGAAAACGCAACGCCCCCGGCACCAGGCCGGGGGCGCAGCAGTTGCGGCAAAATTGCGTATCAGAAGTCGTATTGCACCATGAAGCGCACGGAGCGCGGCGTCTGCCAGCCGGTCGGGACCTTGTAGATCGTCGGCTGCGGAGCGCCGGATGCGGACTCACCCTGCTCGACCACGGTGACCGCCTTGTCGGCGTTCAGGACATTGAACACGTCCACCTTGAACTGCAGGCCCTTCGCCCACGCCGGCTTGTAGGCCACGTTCAGGTCGAGTGTCTGCGTCCACGGCAGTCGACCTGCGGTGCCACGCGGCACGATCGTGCGGCCGTTGTTTGCGCCGCCATCGTAGTTCGGGTTGGGGGTATTGTCTCCCGTCGTACCCAAATTGCCATCCGGGCCTCCGTCGAGCCACCGAGGCTCGAACGTGGTGGACGAATCACAAGAGAAGTATCCGTTGCCGTAGTGCGAAGTCGCCGCTCCACCGAGGAAGCCGAAGCAGTTGATCGGACGTCCGGACTGCACGATGTAGTTCGCACCCACGGACCACTCGTCGTTGATCTCGTAGTTGCCGAACATCTTGAGGCTGTGGCGACGGTCGTTCGGCAGGTAGCCGTACGAACCGATCATCAACTCCGGATAGTCGAAGTCCTGGGTGACGCTGGTGTCGGCCTGGCCGATATCCGACTTCACGCCGCCCTCGGTGTTGCCGATGCTCTTGGCGAAGGTGTAGGAACCCTGCAGGAACCAGCGGTCCCAGTTGCCTTCCCAGAAGATCTCCAGCGCCGTGTACTTGCGCTTGGCCTTCGGGCCCAGCACGTCGGCCGGGATCACCGCCTGCTCCAGCACGCCATCGCCGTTGAAATCGACGTTGAAGATGCCGTCCTCGCCCGGGTTGTACATGTGGCAGAACGCAAAGCCCGGGTTGTAGATCGCCATGTCGCTCGGCTGGGTCTTGTCCGCCGGCTCGATGAAGATGCCGCCGTCGGCAGTGAAGCCCTGGTCAAGGCCGGCCTGCACCAGCGGACGGTAGTCGCACTGGTCGTCGATCGCCTGCTTCAGGTCGCGGTGGATCGCGCGGACACCCAGCGAGAAGTTGTCGGTCAGCTGCTTCTGGAAGCCCAGGATGTACTCGTCCTGGTACATCGGCTTCAGGTTCTGCGACGCGATGCTGGCAGGATCCTTGCCGACGCCGAACTCGTTGTTGAGGTAGCGGATCGGGCGGCCGTTGTTCGGGTTGTTGATCAGGGTCAGGCCGGTCGGGGCGCCCGTGACCGGATCGACGCCGGTGTAGGTGTAGAACTGCTCGGAGAACAGCGAGGCCGACGCGCCACGGACGGCGACGGTCGCGGTCAGCGGCAGCGCGTAGCGGCCGGCGTTACCGAAGACCTTGAACGTGGAGTCGCCGAACACGTCCCAGCTGAAGCCCAGGCGCGGGGCGAACTGGTTGTCGATCTTGACGTAGGACTGGCCGGCACCGTTCTTGTTGTCGAAGGTATCCCAGCGCAGGCCGAGGTAGGCGACGAAGTTGTCGGTGATGCTCCAGCTGTCCTCGAGGTAGTAGGCGCGCTGGTCGACCGCCACGGTCGCACCGGTCTGGAACACGCGCTTGCGCACCACCGAGTTCTCGCCCGCGATGCCAGTGGCCGGATAGTTGCCATAGCGCCAAGTCACGCCTCCCGAGAAGGACTGGCCGGCGACCGACTCGAAGTTGTCGATGTCGACGCCGCCGCGGATCAGGTGGTCGCCCAGCTGCCATTCCAGGTCGATGCGGTACTGGTCACGGCTGTCCTTCGCGTCCGGACGGCCCAGCAGGTTGGCGAGCGTGCAACCGGTGCGAGGCGTGATCAAACCACTGACAGCAGACGGGCGAGCATCCACGATGACCGGGCAGCCGCTGGCAGGCTGGCCAACACCACCGTTGTACTCGTTGCGGATGCCCGCAGCGGTGATGCTGTAGTTGGAGCGCTTGGACTCGCTGTGGCCGGCCAGCACCGACAGGGTGAAGTTGTCGGTCAGGTAGCCGGTGTACTTGGCGATGTACGCCTCGCCACCGAACTCGCTGTAGTCGGTGCCACGATACGTGCCAAAGCGTGGGTTCGACTTGTCGTCCGCGTCCGTGAGCGTATCGAAGTAATCTGTCTCGATCTTGCGCTTGTCCGACAGCGCGGTGAATTCGAGGATGTGGTTGTCGCTGATGTTCCAGTCCATTTTCAACAGCCACTTCGGCTGCTTGTTCTGGGCGGACGTGCTGTTCGCTTGGCCCTTTCCCGCGAACGTATCGTTGTCGAGCTTTGCATACTCGACGAGTCCGTACGCGAACAGCCGATCCTTGACCAGTGCGCCGCTGGCCCACACCGCTGCGGTCAGGTTATCGCCACCGGTATTGCGGCTATTGTCAGCCAGCAGCACGCCATCGTTGCTGTAGGGACTCGGGAGCGCTTCCGTCAGCGAATCGGGGGACCAGAAGATGCTGCCGCCCGCGTGGAACTCGTTGGTGCCGCGCTTGGAGATCTGGTTGATCACGCCACCGGTCGAACGACCGAATTCCGCACCGTAACCACCCGTCTTCACCTGTTGCTCGGCAATCGCCTCGAACGGCACCTGCGCGAAGTTCAAGTTCGCGAAAGTATTGGTGATGTTGAAGCCGTTGAAGTAGTACTGGTTCTCAGCGACCGACGAACCACCGAACGAAGCCAGGTTGCCGAACGCCGCGTCGCCGCGCACCGTGCCCGGCGCCAGCAGCGCAACCGAGGTCGTGTCGCGCGCCACCGGGATCTTCGCGATCTGCTCGGCGGTCAGGATCGTGGTCGACTCCACCGACGACACGTCGATCGGGTTGATCGCGCCCGTGCCGACCACCGTCACGGTGTCCAGCGTGGTGGCGTCGCCGCCCGCGAAATCGATGTTCGCAGCGCTACCGACATTGACGGTCACGTTGCGGGGGGCCGCGCCATTCCGGCTGATCTGGTACTGGCCGGTCGGCAACTGCGAGAAACGGTAGCTGCCATCCGCACCCACCGTGATCGTGCGGCTGAAGCCCGTCGCCGGGTTGCTGATGGTGATGGTGTCGCCCGACGTCGCGCGGCCGGTCACCGCACCCGCGGTGTTCGTCTGGGCCTGCACGCCGCCTGCGGCGCACAAGAGCAGGGCGAGGGTCAATGCCTTGCGGCGGGTTTGTTGGATCGTCTTGTTGGTCACCACGGGTCTCCGGCGTTACGGTTGCAGGTGCGCCCCGTTCGTTGGACGAGGCGCGGTTTGTTGGGGAATCGTTAACGGTTCGATGCTAGGCAGCGATCTGGCGACGCGCTTTGCCGAATTTGGCGGCTCATCGGCCTCGCGCGGTCAGGCCGCGATCCCGCGCCGCAGCCAAGCCACCAGGCTGCCGCAGTCGGTAGCGCCTTCGCCCCGCGTCAGGCCAGAGCGAGGAGGCGTGGCTTCGATGCGGGCGTGCGACCCGCCCTGTTTCGCCGCCATCTCGCGGTAGCGCCGCACCCAGAAGAACACCGAGCCCTCGCCCACCCGCATCTCGCGCGCGACATCAGCCACGCTGCGTCCATCACGGACCACGCGCTGCACCGCCTCCAGCTTCTGCGCAGGGGAATAGCGGTAACGACTCACGACCGGCCCCCGGCGTGGGCCGGACGCGCATGCATCAGGCGGTACTCGCTGGCGCTCACGCCGAAGCGGGCGCGGAACGCCCGCGCGAAGCTGCAGGGACTCTCGAATCCGGACGCCAGCGACACCTCGGTGACCGGCAACCGCCCTTCCACCAGCAGGCGCCGCGCCTGCTCCAGCCGCAGGCGCGCTGCGTACTGCTGCGGTGCCTGTCCATACACCGACTGGAAGATCTTGCTGAAGTACCACGGCGAGAAGTGGCTCCAGCGCGCGAGCTCGCCGATCCGCGCGCACATGCCGGCATGCCCTTGCATGTAGAGCCGCGCACGTTGCAGCCGGGCGTAGATCTGCCTGCGTCGCCCCAGCGACCGGCCGGGGCAACGCGCGACGACGTCCGCATCGTGTTGTTGCATGCATGCGAGGAATGCACCTGCGCGAGCATCCAGGCCCGCGGCGTCGCGCGTCTTCCACAGGCGCAGCCCCTGCAGGCGCATGCCGCGCGCCAACCGGCCGCATCCACTGAACAGCGCATGCCCGATGCCATCCCCCGCATGCGCCGCCGGGTCATCGCCCCGGAGCCGGATCACGATGGCGACGCCGCCAGGACCGACCCGCCCGCAGGGACCTGCGTCGCCCTCGAGCAGCAGCCATTCGCGCGCGCTCAGGTGGAATTCCCCTTCCCGCGAATGGACGATCATGCTTCCGCGGAGCACCAGCCACGCGCTGTAGCCGACCAGGTCTCCGCCAGTGCGCAATTCCTCGCCAGCGGTCGCCAGGCGGATGCTGGTGTGCGCGCCCGCGTCGAGGTCGACGCGGCAGGGACTGTCGATCCGACCCGGCATGGGACGTGGCATGGACGACATCGGCATCTCCGATCCTGGACGGGATCGGCAGGACGCCATCGCGCACGCGCACGGTCAGGAAATCCCCACGAAATCGACACGAAACCCGCATCCCGAGGAAGCTCGCCGCAACACCTCGTCACGCCACTACGTTCGCCCGCGCCGGCCAGCGGGACGTCGATGCCGGCAGCGTGGCGATTCGTCCCTCGCGGGACCTCCATGCCTCGATCGGCAAGACATCGCGCATCGCACCGCGCACGCACGCGGCCTGGTGCGCAGCCGTCGCTGGGTGGCTTGATGCCCGGGTGCTCGCGTTATGCGCAGCACCGGTCGACGCCGGCGCACGGTGCTGGGTCCGACGTGCCGTTCCCCGCAGCCCCCGTGGCGACCATGCCGGCTGCCGCGGATCCGGCACTGGCGCTGTCCGCCACCCCGAGGGTAGCGAAGCCCAGCAGGGCCGCCAGCCAGCGCCATCGGCAGGGATGCCGCCGAGGCAGCGATGCCGGCACCCGCGGCGCTGGCGTCGGCGACACGGAGGCCGGCGTCTCCGGCAGCCATTCCACGCCGGCGAGGAGCACGTAGCCCGACTTCGGGATGGTTTCGATGCAGGTCGGGGCATGGGCGTGGTCGGCGAACGCACGACGCAACGTGGCGATGGCCTGCGTCACCACGTCGAGGGTCGGCAGGGTGCCGGCCCAAACGGTGTCCAGCAGATGCTCGCGCGACACCACGCGGCCCGCGTCCTCCGCCAGCACCAGCAGCACCTGCAGGGCCTTGACCGTGATCCTGGTGGCCCCAACCGTGCCAGGCCGCGACACTTCCCGGCGGGCGACATCCACGACACAGTCGCCGACCCGCAATCGCGGGGCAAGCGGCATGGGGACACGGCAGTCGGGCATGGGCATGCGCCCACGCTAGGACCCGCCACGCCCGGGCGCAGCCGGCGCGGGACGAATGCCCCGCGAACGGTGACCGGCGCCTCAGGCCTCGCGATAAACCTCCGCGCCCTGCGCGCGGAACTCGGCGGATTTCTCCGCCATCCCGGCTTCCAGCGCCTTGGCCTCGTCGACCCCGTGCTCGGCGGCATAGTCGCGCACGTCCTGGGTGATCTTCATCGAGCAGAAGTGCGGGCCGCACATCGA